>CACYDT010000112.1 GCA_902773295.1 uncultured Veillonellaceae bacterium
AATGTATTCATAAGTCACTCTGCGCTTCGTCTTCTCTCCATAGGCTCTGCCTGCAGCGACAAGTTCTGCCAAAGGATATTTGCGATTCACAGGCATGAGCCTGGAACGGAGCTCATCATTGGGCGCATGCAGAGAAATGGAAAGGCCGACGGGAATATCCTCGTCCATCAGCCGATAGATATTCGGTACAATGCCTGATGTGGACAGCGTGATATTGCGGTATCCCATGCCCATGACATAATCCTCATGGCAGAGCCGCAAAAACTTAAGTACATGGCCGTAATTCATAAGAGGCTCACCGGATCCCATGATGACCATGGTATCCACTTTCTGCCCCGGAGATTCTGCCTTCAGTTGCTCCTGGACATAGATGGCTTGGGCAAGGATTTCTCCCTCCGTGAGATCTCTTGCCATGCCATGCAGGGTAGAGGCACAGAAAGCGCAGCCCATATTGCATCCCGCCTGTGTGGAAACACATATGCTGTTGCCATAGGGCTGACGCATGAGGACAGTCTCTACAGCCGTGCCATCCGCAAATCCCAACAGAAATTTCGATGTCTTCCCGTCCGAGGCATCCAAGCGATCCCGGCAGGATGCGCGGAACAGCCCATAATATGCGGCCAGCTCCTCCCGTAGTGCGGCAGGCAGATTTGTCATATCCTCAAAAGAAAGCACGCCCTTCCGGTACATCCATTCCGCAATTTGTTTTCCCCGATATCCCGGCAGCTTCCAATCAGCCAATTCTGCTACAATGGCTGCCGCATCCAAACCGAATAGATTTCTCAACGCAAAACCTTCCCATAATCTCAATCAGCCCGGCTCATGCGGGCAATAAAAAAACCATCCGTCCCATCTTTCTGCGGACAAAGCTGAAGCATGGATTCCGGACGCTCTCCCTCAGGAAGAAACTTTCCTGTATCATCGAGCCGGAAATCCCTGTGTTCCTTCAGGAAATTCTCCACCACCTGCTGATTCTCCTCCCGTCCCATCGTGCATGTGCTGTAGACAAGCACGCCTCCCGGCCTGACTGCCCTGGAAGCGCTTCGCAGGATGGCAAGCTGGAGCACAGGAAGCGCTTTCAGGTCTTCCGGCTTCTTCTTCCAGCGGGCATCTGGCTTGCGCCGGAGAACCCCAAGCCCGGAACAAGGTGCATCCACGAGGACGCGGTCTGCCTGCCCTTCATAGGTTCCGCTGATTTCCCTCGCATCCATCAGCCGCGTCTCAATGATATCTATTCCCAGACGGCTCGCGTTTTCCTCAATGCGCTGCAACTTATGCTCGTAGATATCGCAGGCAATGATTTTCCCCCGGTTTCCCATGAGAGCAGCCATATGCGTCGCCTTGCCGCCGGGAGCGCTGCAGGAATCCAGGATGGTTTCCCCGGGTCTCGGTGCAAGCACATGAGCCACGAGCATGGAACTTTCATCCTGCACCTGGCAAAGACCCTGCTGCAATGCTGCCAGTTCATCCAATGCGCCATGGGACTGACAGAGAATCCCCTCCGGCGCCCATGAGGAAGGGATGGCATCCAGCCCTTCCTTCTTCCACTGCAGCAAAAGTTTCTCACGGCTCGTCCTCAATGTATTGGCACGCACGGAAAGCACAGGAGGGGCATTATCGAAACTGCAGAGCGATTTCGCGCCCTCATAGCCGAATTCCTGGATCCAGCGTTTCATCAGCCAAAGCGGATGGCAGCTTTCAAGAGCCAGCCGTTCCGCTGTCTTTCCTTCCGGGAATTCCGCTTTTTCCGGTGACCGCACAGCCGTGCGCAAAACAGCATTCACAAACTTTGTCGTTCCCAAATGGCTGTATTTCTTCGTCAGTTCCACTGCTTCATTGCACACTGCGGAAGACGGCACCTTGTCCATATAGAAAAGTTGGTAAATGCCCAGGCGAAGAATCTCCCGGACCATCGGAGGAATCTTCTTCAATGGGCGGTTCACATAACGCCGCAGGATCCAGTCCAGAGTATCCCCGGCCTTTACCGCTCCATAGACCAGTTCCGTCACGAAACGCCTGTCTACATCCGTCAGTCTGTTTCGCCGAAGCTCCCGAGCCAGCGCAACATTGGAATAAGCCCCCTGTTCATGCACGGACAGCAGAATCTTTGCCGCTGTATCCCTTGCCTTGTCCATTCAAATCTCTTCCTTTGGTATGATGATCTTTTCCAGTTCAGCCCTTACTTCATCCATATCCACCCGTGTATTATAGCATGGCCCGTTCGGGCGGATGTTCAGGACTCCCACGGCAGGCAGGGGATAGACATCCTGAATACCGCTCATGAGATCGCGTTCACAGGCAATGGCCAGCACGGCCTTCGGGCGGTTCTGCTTGATGATCTGCCGGGCCAGTGTCCCGCCCGTTGCCACAAAAAAGAGAAATCCCATCTCCTCCGACAGCTTCACGAGATCCCCAATGTTGCATCCACCGCACCGCTTGCAGTTCGATGGGTCACGGGTGATCTTGTGCGGGCAGCTCGCAAGCTGCAGGCAATGCGGGGTAACCACCAGAAGCTTGTTCGCCGGGACACGGATCTTGCGCCGGGAAAACAGCAGGTTGCTTACAGCGATGAAGGACCCTTCCAACTGGCGGCGATTGATGCCAAACAGGCTTCCCAGCCGGACCACTGTGGGGAACAGGATATTGATGAGCGTGTACATCTGCTTCTGGAAAATGCGCAGGGAAGGCCATCCCTTGATGGCCAGCACCATATTGAAGATGCCGAACAGGGAAAGCAGCACAACAGAAAGAAATGCGATGCCAACCACAGCCGGAAGCACCAGCCAGACCTCCATGAGACCGAGATAGCTGATGCGCCAAATGGCATAGAATACAACTGCCAGGCACACCGTGCTCAAAATGAGAAGCCCAATGAACAACCTCTTCTTCGGCCGCCGGAAAATTGCCTCCTCCACAGAGGATTCCTCCTTCCTCATTTCTCAGTGAATCCCGCCGGAAGCGAAATGGCATGGCCGAGAAGATAATCCCGTGCCGCCATACGCTTTCCTCCGGGAGCCTGGAGCTCCGCAACTTCCAGGAGATCGCCGCCGGCGGCCACGATGAGCCCACGCTTGTCCGCTTGCAGGATGGTTCCGGGAGCGGCATCCGTCCTTCCATCCAGGACTTTCGTGCGCCAGATTTTATACTTGCCGCCATCCAGGAACGTATAGGCACCGGGCCAGGAATCCAATCCGCGCACAAGATTATGCACAGCCCTTGCCGGTTCCTTCCAATCGATGTTTCCCGTCTCCTTCCCGATCATCGGCGCATAACAGGATTCCGCATCCGTTTGGGGAATTCTTTTCAAGGTGCCTTCGGAAAGCTGCTCCAATGTCTCAATGAGGACATTGGCTCCCATCCCTTTCAGAGCGTCATGCAGCTCCTCCAGAGTCATATGTTCCGTAATCTCAAGCTCCTGCTTCAAGAGCATGTCTCCCGTATCAAGACCGGCATCCATGAACATCGTGGTAACCCCTGTCCTGGACTCTCCGTTGATAATGCTCCACTGCATCGGAGCAGCGCCGCGGTATTTTGGCAGAAGCGAGGCATGGACGTTGATGCATCCATAGGAAGGTATGTCCAGAATCCTCTGGGACAGGATCTGCCCGAATGCAACCACCACTATGAGATCCGGATGCAGAGCTTCCAAAGTTTCGGCAAACTCTTCTGCCTTGACCTTCTCAGGCTGGTATATGCGGAACCCTTCCGCCTCGGCCAGAGCCTTCACCGGAGAAGGCTGGAGTTTCTGCCCGCGCCCGCGCGGCTTGTCCGGCTGCGTCACCACACCGACGATTTCTGTATGCTCGGCAAGCGCCTTGAGACATGGGACAGAAAATTCCGGCGTTCCCATGAAAATCACGCGGAATTTCTTCATGACTTGCTTTCCCCCTCATGCAGGCTTTCGGCGATATCGATAAAAAGCCTTCCTTCCAGATGATCGAGCTCATGCTGGATACACCGTGCCAGGAGTCCGTCCGCCGTAAGATGCTTCTTCTTGCCCCATCGGTTCAGGAACTCCACCTTCACCTTTGCGGCTCTCTCCACCTCACCGTAGAGATTCGGTACGGACAGGCATCCTTCCGTGTCCTTCGCACAGCCCTCCCGAAAGATAATGACCGGATTGACGAACTCTATGAGACCCTTCCCTACATCAATGACCACCACCCGTACAGACTCCCCGACCTGCGGAGCAGCGAGGCCGACACCTTCCGCCTTGTACATGGTCTCCGCCATGTCATCCAAAAGGATGCGGATACTCTTGTCCACTCGTTCCACCGGGGAACATACCTCTTTCAGAACTGGGGCGCCGGCCTTCTTAATCTCCAGCAATGACATATTTCCATCTTCCTCTCATCGTTACTGATACATCCGATAAATTCGATTGGCATTCGCGAAAAATACCGAATCCCATTCACTCTCCGGAATGATTTCCTTCGTGAACTCAATATAATCTCCCAGATTTGCCAACGGCCAGTCCGTTCCGAACATGAACCGATCGTAAAGATCCAGGTATTCCAGCCATCCTTTGAGTTTTTCGATATAATAATGCTTTTTTTTGAGAAACAATGCAAAATCCGGGATTTTTCCTTCTAATATACCGGAAAGATCCACCATCACATTCGGGTTCTTCTCCACAACTGCTGCTGCATCCACGAACCATGGCTCCCCGAAGTGGCACATGACAAACTGCACCCGGCGATATTTCGTTGCCGCCTCATCCATGAGCAATGGATGGCTGTACTTGAGCAGGGCATTGTTGCTCGCTGTGAGACCCATATGAACCGCCACAGGCTTATGGTACTTCACGGCCAGGGCGTACAGCGGCGAAAGGGTATCATCGAAGATATAGAAGGAATCATATCCAGGATACAGCTTGATGCCGACACAATTGGGCCGCTTCAGATGATTCTCCAGGAAAACAAGCTGCCGCTTGATATCCCAAGAAAACATGGTGTAGTTGTCAATCCCTGCACAATACCTCAGCGGAGCCGGATAAACGCACTGCATGTTTTCCAGGGAGCCGTTTCCCATGACGACGCCTCCCACAATGCCATATCGCTCATATTGCTCCAGAAGATGCGCCCCCGTATTCTGATGTCCGGCCCTCCGGGCAATGCCATTGAAATAATCCTCCCCGGGAGAAAAATGAAGATGTGCGTCAATGATCCTCATATCGAACCTCCTGAACGGCAAAATCAACCGATGGCTGAACCATCTTTATATTATAACGCCGTTATTCAAATTTTGCCATAGGCAAATCTTCCAAGTTGTCGATTCATCGGATTCCCAGCCTCCATGGGCTTGGGAACAAACAGCACAGGAAGCCTCCCTGCGAGGGAGGCTTCCTGTGCTGACGCTCTGTAAATATCTCTGTAAATATCCTAAGGGATGAGCCGGAATATGATGGTATGGGCGGAGATGATCTGCGCACGCCGGGCAAAGAATATCACTCCATCCTGCGGGGAACGGATTTCTTCCACCACTTCTGCGGTATAAGGATCCACGATATTGGCAATGACCTCACCGCGTCTCACATGATCGGCAATGCTGCGGCAATGCAGCAGGATCCCCCCCTGTTCGCTTCGCACGGTGACAAGCTCTTTCTCTTTGATTTTTTGCGTCACCATGCCTTCCGGAACGAAAGTGTCCTTCAAAAGGCCGTGCCGCGAGAGAAAACGAAGGATGCTTTCCGTTGCTGCATGGGCACTCTCCTCGTCGATGAAATCCGTTGCCTTGGTGTAGAGGGAAAAGGTATTGGTTTCCCAGACCTGCCAGTTATAGTTCAACGTAGTGGTATCATAGGGACGGGGCTTTCGTATCACAAGGTACGGAAGCCCAAAATCCAGACCCTTCTCATTTTTCTGCCATCCGCTGTCCATGATGCGGATATGAGGCACGAAATCTCCCGGAAGATAGAGACTTGCGAGATGAACGCCGAACTCATATCCTTTCAGGGACTCAAATATGCGCCACGCAAGGCGCTGGGTCGTCTCGCCCTTGTCATACCCCGGAAACATTCTGTTGATATCCGTATTGTCCAAGGGCCAGAAACGGTGGCTGACATTCATGGAAAACTGTCCGGCGCAGGGAATGACCAGAAGGCCGCATTCCTTTGACAGCCTGCCTTCTGCTTCCAGGCGCGAGAGTTCCTGTACCAGCTTTGCCGCCGTGTACATCTGCTGGAATTCATCCCCCCGTATGGCGCCCATAACGGCAAGAGTTTTCGCGCCTGTCCCAAAAAAATAGCCGTAAACCGGTATCGGCTGGCGATATGGCATCGCATCTATCGTGAACAATGTTTTTCTCTTCATCCTGCGACGCCTCCCAATATTCTGGCAATCAAAGAGCCTTCATTGACAACAGGGTACTCCCGCAGGGTAAAGATCAGACCGCTGACGGGGCTTTGCAGTTCCTCCTTCACTTCGCCGCTCATCGGGTCGGCGACGATGCCAATGAGCTGCCCCTGCTCCACACGCTCTGCATGGCTTGCCTTCGGAATGAAAATACCGGAAGCATCGGCATTGACAAAGGCAACGCTGCCATCGCTGCTGACAATGGGAGGCGCGACAGGAGGCGCAGCTTCCGCAAGCATGGAAAGACGGGACATCACTGCAAGGATTCCCGTAATGAGCTGGTCGCCATAACTTTTGGTAATCCTCATGCCGACCCCCATCTCAACGACAAGCGTCGGCGTGCCAATGGCATTCAGGCTGTAGGCCAAAGTACTTTCCAGCACCGTTGCGGCGCTATGGATCCAAATGAAATCCATATTCAGGAATTTCGCGATGGGAACCAGAACATCTGCACTCTTTTCATTGATCCTCACCTGCGGGATTTCACGCAGGAAGATATTGCTGGCATGGATGTCGATGCAGAGATCCGCGCCTGCAATATCGCGCATGATGCCATCGGCAATGAATTCATACATCGTTTCCTCGCTGCTGCCGGGAAAAATCCTGTTCATATCGAGATCAAACCCCGGAAGCCCCCGGTAAATCGTGCTGATGCCCAATGGGTTCAGTGCCGGGTAGATGTCAACGGTACCGCGAAGAGACGCTCTTTTCTTTTCCAGCACGCGCGCAAGCTTCCATGCCACATACTGGCCTTCCAGCTCGTCGCCATGGGTGCCTGTCACAACGGCCAGCCTATGCTTCCCGGGAGCAGAACCTTCCAACCGGTTCTTTTGTATCACGAGCCTCTCGCCGACAGGAAGATGCGCAGATACTACTTCTTTTATCGTTTTCATTGAGATGTCACCTTCATGAATACAGTCTGCGTCTGATCAGCGCCGCCAAAAAACATCCCGCGTTCCATGGGGCAGTCATTGTAATCCCGCCCGACGCACAGCTTCAAATATCCTTCATCAGCCATGCAGTCCCGCGTCGGGTCAAGCCCGTGCCATGTCCCATCTGCCCAGATTTCTGCCCAGGCATGGCTGGCGCCTTCCCCTACGGGAAGGCCGCTGACATACCGTGCCGGGATTTTTGCCATGCGGCAGAGCGAGATCAATACCTGGGCATAGTCCTGGCAGACCCCTCGGCCCTGCCGGAAGGCTTCCCCTGCTGTGGTGAAAACATCTGTTTTCCCAGGTTCATAGGAAAAATGCTCATGGACGCGGGAAGAAACCATTTTCGCAAATTCAAGCGCATCGCCTGGTTTCGGCAAGCTCTCAAAAAAATCTTCCATTTCCTTCGTAGGGTGTGTCAGCGGCGATGGAAAGCGGTAACAGGGAGACGCATCTGCTTTTTCGCGCAGGGAATCATCCCGGCAAGCCTCCCCGCGAAGGATGCAGCGGAAAAAGCTGTGTTCTTTCTCCATTCTCCCGGAACAGTACCCATTGCCGAAAGCATCCCTCCCAAAATCGGTCACCGCCCCTTCCGGGAGAACGGAAAGTGTATAGGATTCTATCTTCTGCTCAGGAGCATCGACGGGAATACAGCGCAAAAGGAATTCATGTTCTGTGACAGGTTCCGAAAAATCGAGCCTGGTGTCAAAAAAAAAGGAAAGTGTCCGCATTTCCGGTATTCCTCCTTACCATATAACGAGATTCTCTACAATCGCAAGAATGGACTTCCTTTCCCCCTCGGAAATGACAGGAGGCAGCGCTTCCAGGATCCGCAGGGAATCCGGGGAATATTTCAAGCTGGTCCGCTCTATTCTGCAAAGGAGCCTTTCGGTTTCCATAAAAACATGCTCCAAGCGCCAGCCAAGGCGCAGAAACAAGCTCAGACGTTCGATCCCGGCCCCGCATTTGAGGATGTTTCTCACATTCCTGTCCTCAATGCAATCATCATAGCATCCGCGAAAGGCCATAATATAGTCGATGGTACGTTGCAATGGCAGTGTCGGCGTATTGCTTCCAGTTCCGCTTTCCATTGCATTCACGGCAAGCTCAAGGTAGGACAACGTTCGACTTCCGATTGTTTCACGCAGCATCATGCCGTTTCCGAGCATGAGACCAGCTGCCGTGCGAATGGATTCCGGGTTCTGCCCGTCAAAGACATAGTCCTGCATGAATTCCTCTGCTGTTCTGTAATTACAGCTGATTTCAAGCGCATTGCAGAACGCTGCATAATCAGGGGATTCCCCGTCTATGATCCTGTCATACCAGCTCCAAAGATAGGTAAGGGTGGTTGCAACCCTCTCGTAATAGCGCCCCAGCCAAAAAAGCCGGGAAGCCTTGCTTGCTGACATGCGATCCATATGTTCCTGGAACTCTGTCGATATATGGATGCTCCTGATTACGATATTGGTCTTTCCTGCTGACATGCAATCCATGTGTCCTTGAAACCTCCTCCTTGTGACGAGTTCACAATGAAACTGTCGGGATTCCTGGAAAATCTCGTGAGCCCGCCTGGCCATACGACGGGGCTTGCCCCGCTAAGGACAAATACGCGAAGATCCGCCTTTCTCTGGACAGTTTCGCTTCCCTCTGAAATCGGCATATCCTGGAAGTCAATCACTTCCTGGGCGATGAAGCGGCGAGGTGCGGAACGTATCGCCGCTTTGAGATCCTCGCATTGTGCTTTCGAAAGTTTTTCGCCGAACACCACTCCATATCCACCGGCTTCGGCCACATCCTTGATAACGAGTTTTCCGATATGTTCCATGGTATATGACAGATCCGATTCGAAATAGGGCAGATAGGTCGGAGCATTTTTCAGGATGGGATCCTCCTCCAGATAATAGGAAACCATCTTCGGAACAAAATAATAGATTCCCTTGTCATCCGCCACGCCGTTGCCGGGAGCGTTGACCAAAGCCACGTTCCCCGCAAAATAGACGTCCATGAGATTCGGTATGCCAATCAATGAGGACGGCTCAAAAAACAGCGGGTCAAGATACTCATCGCTGACGCGGCGGTAGAGTGCGCCTACCTGTGCCACGCCGCGACTGGTACGGTAGTAAAGCTTCCGGTTTTCGACAAAGAGTTCGCTGCTCTCCGCCAGTACAGCCCCGGATTGCTCGGCAAGATAGGAATGCTCGAAGTATGCGGCATTATATCGCCCGGGCGTAAATATTACGTTGATGCCACCGGTGTTCACATAATCCATGGTGCGCTTCAGCAAAGCTCCATAATTCCTGTTGTCCACCACAGAATTTCTCTGGAAGGTGCCCGGGCTGCACCGACGGCAAAGAGCCCGTGCAATCAATGGATAAGACGCGCCCGAGGGAATGCGGAGATTGTCTTCCAGCACATACCATTCCCCATCTTTGCCAAGCACCAGATCAATGCCGGAAATATGGCTGTAGCAGGCCTTCGGAGGTGTCATGCCCTCGCACAGCGCCAGATAACCGGGAGAACGATAGACAAACTCCTCCGGCACGACCCTGTCCCGAATGATTTTCTTCTCATGGTAAATATCGTACAGAAAATGATTCAGCGCAGACACTCTCTGCACAAGGCCCTTCTCCAATTCCTTGAACTCATCCGCTGCGATCTGGCGCGGAATCGGATCGAATGGAAAAAGCCGCTCATGGAACGTACCATTTTTATAAATCCCGAACTTCACGCCGTATCTGGCAAGCTGTTCATTGATCTCATCCTTATGGTCCAGCAATGCTTCCACACCCATTCCCCCTCTCTGCAAAACATGTCCACAATCATGACAGAACCCTGTCCTCCATTTTCTGGGCTTTTGCATAGTCGTACACAACACCGTATTGCAGCCAGCTGTCAATGGAATTGATGATGATCTCCATCATGACATGGGCGCTCAGTTCCAAATTGCTGATGGAGCAGATCAACACCTGTTCCCCTGTCTTGACATGCCGAAAGCGAATCATGATCTCATACGGATGAATGGTGAGAAGGTACTTGTTGTTCGTTGCCTTTTCTACGATCTGCATCGTCCCGGAGGATTCTTCATTGACGGGCTGGAATCCGAATTCCTGCAGACGATCTGTCAATACGGGCCTGACGCTGTGATGGAACGCGGCATTTGCCTTGTCGCGGTGTTCCTCCAATTCAGAAAACAATGGGAAAGATCTCATGTTATCAAATCCTTTCTTGAATCGCATTTCAGGAACAAAAAAGGCATCCGACAGGCAGGGATATCTTCCCTGGCCGCTGCCGGACGCCTTTGTCCTGCCATCGATGGAGCTTGCAATAGTGTTGGTGGAACCTCCTAGGAACAAAAAAACCCGGACGAACTGCAAGAATTCGTCCGGGCTTCATTGCCACACTATTGATATATTGATTCTAACGCAACAAGGGCTTCCCTGTCAACAGAATTTTTCTATTTTCATGCCTCGCGATCCGTCTTTTCTTCGATTTCTTTCCGGATTGCCGCAATGAATTCCTCGGAGGTCACTGTATTGCTGTCCTTCTCGCCATACTTGCGGACATTGACCGTCCCGTCTTCCACTTCCTTATCCCCCACCACGAGGGCATAGGGAATCTTCTTCACCTGTGCCTCGCGGATCTTGTAGCCTGTTTTCTCATTGCGATCATCCACTTCCACCCGGATGCCAAGATCGAACATCTTTTTCTTGAGCGCATAGGCATAGTCCATGTGCTTGTCCGTGATGGGCAGGATCCTCACCTGCACGGGAGCAAGCCATGTGGGGAATGCCCCGGCATAGTTCTCGATGAGAATGCCGATGAAGCGCTCGATGCTCCCGTACACGACACGATGCAGCATGACCGGGCGATGCTTTTCCCCGTCCTCACCCACATAGGTGAGGTCGAACTTCTCCGGCATGAGCATATCCAACTGGATCGTGCCGCACTGCCAGGTACGCCCGATGGAATCCCTCAGATGGAAATCAATCTTCGGTCCGTAAAAAGCTCCATCCCCTTCGTTCACCACATATTCCAGCCCGCGATGTTCCAAGGCATTCCGGAGCGCTGCCGTTGCCCGTTCCCAGATTTCGTCCGACCCCATGGAATCCTCCGGGCGCGTGGAAAGCTCTGCCGTGTACGTGAGGTGGAACGTGCTGTACACCTCATCAAAGAGATCGATCGTGTGCTGGATTTCCCCCTCGATCTGGTCCGGCGTCAGGAAAAGGTGAGCATCATCCTGCGTGAAATTGCGCACGCGGAAAAGCCCGTGCAAAGCTCCGGAAAGCTCATGCCGATGCACAAGCCCCAGTTCCCCGAGACGGAGCGGCAAATCGCGGTAGCTGTGCTGATGCGTCTTGTAGACCAGCATGCCGCCGGGACAGTTCATGGGTTTTACCGCATAATCCTCCCCGTCAATCTGCGTGAAGTACATATTTTCCTTGTAATGTGCCCAATGACCGGACTGCTCCCAAAGGCTCCGGTTCATGATCATGGGCGTCTTGATCTCCTGGTAGCCATAGCGGCGATGCACATCACGCCAGTAATTGATGAGCTCGTTGCGGATGACCATGCCATTGGGATGGAAGAACGGGAAGCCCGGCCCCTCCTCATGGAGGCTGAACAAATCAAGTTCCTTTCCAAGCTTGCGATGGTCGCGCTTGGCGGCTTCTTCCAGCATGTGGAGATAGGCATCGAGATCTGCCTGCTTCTCAAAGGCCGTGCCGTAAATACGCTGGAGCATCTTGTTCTTCTCGCTGCCGCGCCAGTAAGCCCCATTGACGCTTTGGAGCTTCAATGCCTTGATTTTCCCCGTGGATACCACATGGGGGCCGGCGCAGAGATCCACGAACTCCCCCTGTGTATAAAGGGAGATTGTGGCATCCTCCGGCAGATCGTTGATGAGTTCCACCTTGTATTTCTCGCCCTTCTCCTCGAAGAGCTTCAATGCCTCGGCACGGCTGACCTCGCTTCGCACAAGTTTGAGGTTCTCCTTGACAATCTTCTTCATTTCCTTCTCGATGTCCAGGAGATCTGCCTCGGTGAGCTGCTTCTCCATATCGATATCATAGTAGAAGCCATTCTCGATGGCAGGCCCGATGGCCAGCATGACGTTGGCATCCTTGTAGAGGCGCTTCACTGCCTGAGCCAGGACATGGGAGGCCGTGTGACGGAATGCCCAGCGCCCGTCCACATCATCGAAGGTGAGAAAGTCCACGTGGCAATCCTGATTGATAGGAACCGTGAGATCCACGGTCTTCCCATCCATCTTCGCCGCCAGAACCTTCTTGGCCAGGCTGTTGCTGACTGACTTCACAAAATCCAGGATAAGCGTCCCCTGCTCCACCTCGCGCACAGCGCCATCTTTCAAAGTAACGTTTGCCATGTACATAGCCCTCCCTACAAAATAAAAAGCCCCATCCCGTAAGGGACGAGGCTATGCTTCGCGGTTCCACCCTGATTGCCGGCAGGAAAGCACCGGCCACTCATGCCCTGTAACGTAGAGCGCCCCGGCACAGCTTTCGACCGCCATGCCGCTCGGAAGCGGTAACCATGGTAGCCGACCCAAGGCGTTTCCAGCTCCCCGCCTCTCTCTTTGAGCCGCTTTTCCATCGTCATGTCTTCGTCATCGCGTTTTTTTCATTATAGAATGAGAAATGTCCGTTGTCAAGAGCAGGAACACGTCCTTCACGAGTATATTTGCACCTATCCATCTACTCCATCCCGTCCTCCGTTCCTGCTTTTCCGGAAGACTTCCCTCAGGCTTTCCCGGAAGGGCGGCCTCGCAATTCCGCATTCCGTAACAATGCCGGAAATGAGTTCATGACTGGTCACATCGAACGCGGGGTTATAGACTTTGACTCCCTGAGGAGCCATACGCTGCTGGTACCACATTTCAGTGACTTCTTCCGGAAGCCGCTGTTCAATGACAATCTCTTCTCCTCTTGGAATGCTCATATCAATCGTAGAAGTGGGGCCAAGCACATAGAAAGGTATGCCGTAATACTTTGCCAAAATTGCCACGCCGGAGGTACCAATCTTATTGCAGGCATCCCCATTGGCTGCCACCCGGTCACAACCGACGAATACTGCATCCACCCAGCCATTCCTCATCACCTGGGAAGCCATATTGTCACAGATTACCGTAGTGTCTACGCCATCTGCCATCAATTCAAAAGAGGACAGCCGGATGCCTTGCAGCAATGGCCGTGTCTCATCGCAGAACACTTTGAAATTCATGCCGCGTTCTCTTCCAAGATGGATAGGTGCCAGAGCCGTGCCATACTTCGATGTGGCCAATTGCCCTGCATTGCAGTGGGTCAGGATTCCATCTCCGTCCTTGATCAAACGAAGACCGTATTCGCCGATTTTTCGGCACATCCATACATCCTCTGCCTTGATCTCAAGGGCTTCCTTCTGCAAGAGCTCCTTGATTTCAGGGATAGATTTCTCCTTGTTTTCCTCAGCAACTTTTTCCATACGGTTGAGTGCCCAGGACAGGTTGACCGCCGTGGGCCTGGAGGAATTCAGGTATTCCTTGGCCTTATGGAGAGAAGGGTAGAATTCTTCCCATGTATCTGCCCGGATGTCCTTCGCTGCCAGATACAGACCAAATGCGGCTGCCACACCGATAGCCGGTGCACCGCGTACCTGCAGCAGATAGATTGCCTGCCAGATATCCTTCTGCTCTTTCAGGCGCAGAATTTTTACTTCTCCGGGAAGTTTTGTCTGATCCAGTATGACTAAAGCGCCTTCCTGCTCGTCCAAATCTACCGTTTCGTAATTCAGAATATTCTTTTCTTCAATCACGACTCTCTTCCTCCGTATCAGGCATTACGTGACTTGACTATTTTTCAGATCACATCCGCAAGGTTCGTGGCTTTGGGAACGCCGGACGGAATACGGCCGGAAGCAATTCCCATGTTTTTCCGGATTTCAACCAGTTCGTCGATCTGATCGCAGGAAAGCACATTTGCCTTTCCGATAATACTGCAGGTGTACATGGTCACCATGGCGTAATGCTCTGTGGATTCCAGTCGGTACCATGCTTCCATCAGGGAAGTCCCCCAGGCGACCGCACCATGGTTGGCCAACAGCAGGGCATTGCAGTCCCGGACATATGGCGCAATAGCATCAGGAAGTCGTTGAGAACCAGGCGCTTCATAATGAACGCAGGGCACTGTCCCAAGATTTACCAGGGCTTCCGGGTAAATCGCCTGATTCAGCCCTATTCCGGCGATGGCGAAAGAAGTGGAAACGGGTGGATGCGCATGGCACACTGCCATGGCATCTTCTCTTTCAGCATAAATCCGCAGATGCATTTTGACTTCGCTGGAAGGTGCCCGCTCGCCCTGACTGACAATCGTTCCATCCAGACGCATTTTGACCATCTCATCCTCGGACATAAATCCCTTGGAAACCCCGGTAGGTGTTGTCCAAATGGTATCTTCATCAACTTTGCAGGAAATGTTCCCGTCATTGGCGGCTACGAAATTCTTCATATACATGCGCCGGCCGATTTCCACAATCATCTTTTTCGCTTCCGTATCGGTAGGATACCGGTTGATTTCGCTCATAAATCATCACCACACTCCCACGTATAATAATTCACAGCTTAAATTTCTGCATTTCAGACTGCAAGTCACTGGCCAGCTGCGCCAGGCTGCGAGCTGCGTCTGAAATCTCATGCATGGAGGCACTCTGCTCCTCACTGGCAGCCGATACAGACTGTGCCTCGTCTGAGTTCTTTCCGCTCGTTTCAGCAATATTGATGCTGGCTTGCAGCATGCGTTCATTTTCACCTGCCATATTTTCTATACCATGGGCAATCGTCTGGATATTTTCCGTCAACCGGTCAATAACTGCCACGATTTCCTGAAACACACCATCAGCAGACTGCACGGTACTGATTCCTTCCTGTACACTTTGGGCACCCGTGGCACTGGCTTCTACCGCCAGCTTCATATCCAGCATATTAGCCTTCACCAGCTCAGCAATCTGCTGAGAAGACTGATTGGAACTCTCGGCGAGTTTGCGTACCTCATCAGCCACTACCGCAAAGCCGCGGCCTGCTTCCCCTGCCCGGGCTGCTTCAATAGCCGCATTAAGTGCCAACAGATTTGTCTGTTCCGCAATTCCCGATATCATCTGTACGATATCGGCAATCTGATGGGAACTTTTGTCCAATTTTTCAATGGATTGCTGTATGCTGTCGGTACTGACCGTGATGTTATTCATCTGTTTTACCGCTTCCTGAATGGACTGGCGTCCTGCAGTAATCTTTTCCTTGGCTGTTACGGCATTATCCAGAACCTCCTTGGTATGATCCACAAGATGTCTGGCATGTGTGGTAACATCTTCGGCCGTGGTCTGAATGTTGCCTGCCTCTGTAGCCTGAATACTTGCTCCTTCAGCAATACTGACCACATTTTCCGCAACCATATGAGAAGCTTGTGCGGACTGTTCCGCACTGGCGGTAAGTTCTTCGCTGGATGCAGCTACCTGTCGCGACATATCCATTACATGACTGATCACCTTGCGCAAATTCTCAATCATATAGTTTAGAGAACCGCCCAAAGCACCCATTTCATCCTTGGCTGTCACATTGACATGACCAGTAAGATTGCCATCAGCAATCTTGCTGGCTTCCTCCATCAAATGGCCAATGGGATTTCCTATCCGGCGATTAAAGATGCCAATCAGCACTACGCACAGTACTAACATCACAATAACCGCCATAAGGATGCTCGTGTATGTTGCCTTGGTGATGGAACCGGTATAGTCGGATTTTGGCGCCACCAGAACCAAATGCAGATGATCAACAAACAGTGGGATCATCACCAGATAGCTATCCTCACCCAGAGCATCACTTTCCAGCATCGTCAAATCCTTGATACCAACAGCTTGTTTCCCCAATGCAGCCACAGCCGGATTCGGATCTTCCGTCATCTTGGCTTTCATATTTTTTTCGGTATCACGATGTCCAAGATAATAGCCTTCCTTGCTGATAAGAAACGCATAGCCGTTTTCGCCCACTTTAATGCTTTGCACATATTTTTCCAACTCGTCAATGCCCACGTCCATAGTGATAACACCTGCGGGCTTTCCATCTTTGGTAAAACCGCAGCTGCTGGTCAGCATGTTGGAATTGGATGTATCATCATGATAGGGACCAAACCAAAGCACCTTGCCTGGTTTTTCTATACTATCCTTATAATAGGCTTGCGAAAGATAATCATACGTTTCATCACTGTATTCCATGCTCAACTCAATGGTTCCATCGGGACGACGAATCTGATAAGGGCCAAAGTATTTCTGCCCCTCCTGATACGCATCCGGAGCAAACCAATAACCGCTGCCCATCACCAGCTTGTCAGATTCTATATAACTTTCCGCTATAGAAAATATAACATTATTGTCATAATTAGCCAAATTGGTCGTCGTCCTTGCGAGCCCTTCCCCCTTTTGCTCAATCTGAAGCAAACGCTGGTCAAGCTTAGCCGCTATGGCTGTTCCTTGCTGTTCAATGGTAGACATTACCTGATTTTCCATGCTCTCCTGAAATTGCGAAACATTCATGGCGGTCTGCACGGTCAAAAGCACACTGGTAATCACGATGACACAGGCGATAAAAAGCGTCTTGATACTTCCCTCGATTCTTTTCATACAACCAATCTCCTTTTTCCAAACGACGATTCTCTTCGTTTCTTGCCCCATGTGAGCACCTTATCCGTATTTCCTATTCGACATTGCATGAAGGCGTTCCTGCTATTTTGTAAAATCTTAGGAACTGTAACTCCGGAACCTAATAAATTCAACACACCCTATTTCTTAATGTTAAAAATTTTGGTATAATATTCCTATATACAGAGGCAGGACACAGGTTGCAGTGTCAGGTATCTTGGAAATACCAGATGAACAAGAAAGGAGATAGTTACTGCAAAACAGGCAGCCTTACAAAAAGCGAACAACGACTTTTGCCAATCAATCACAGCTATGCTCGTGAGCAGGAAAATTTACCTGCCCACAGTATATGCAGAGACCGTAAAAGCTTTGCCTACGGCAAATTTCAACGGTCTCTAGTATAACACTCGGATAGAATCATGTATCTGCCACCTCTTTTGAGAAAGGCACGAGAAATAAAACGCAAAATTCTAATAATTATGTTGTAACTTTTTGTAAGTTTTTCAGTAATGCTTTTGCAATGAAATTGCATAGAATCATACATCGAAGCGATATGCTGGGGTGCCTGCTTTGTGACCGTCCCCCCTGCGATACAGCCTGTCCTCGCGGCATAGCGCCTGCCAAAATATTGCGCAGCCTATGGTTTGATAACGAGGACTATGCCACAGCCAGCTTGCCGGAGATTCCCTGCAGGGAATGCCCGGCTCCCTGCGAAATGGCCTGCCTGAGTCCCCGGGATGTGTCCATCCGAAAAATCATGACACGCCTTGATGAAGAGCTGCGTCCTCTTCTCGATGTGGAACCGCCACCGGACGAAAAGTCCCTGCAAACAGATCTTTGCGGCATTTCCCTCGAAAATCCCTTTCTGCTGTCCTCCTCATCAGTCTCCAGCACCTATGACATGTGTGCCCGCGCCTTTGAGGCAGGCTGGGCAGGAGCGGCTTTCAAGACCATCTGCACGATGGACATACACGAGGCATCGCCCCGCTTTTCCGCCATCAAGGGATCCGATGGGAGCATCATCGGCTTCAAGAACATAGAGCAGCTTTCCGATCACAGCCTGCCGGAAAACATGGAGATTTTCCGGCAGCTCAAGAAGAACTTCCCCAACAAGGTCATCCTGGCCTCCATCATGGGACAGGATGAAAAGGAATGGGAGGAACTTGCCCGTACCTGCGAGGCAAACGGAGCAGATGCCGTTGAGCTGAATTTTACCTGCCCCAATATGATGGAAAAGGGTCTGGGTTCGGATATCGGCCAAATACCGGAATTGGTGGAGCGCTTTACCGCTGCCGCCAAGCGCGGCACCTCCATCCCTGTACTGGCCAAGCTCACTCCCAATGTGACCCGTATGAGTCCTGCCGCCGAAGCTGCCCTGCGGGGCGGAGCTGACGGAATCGCGGCCATCAATACCATCAAGAGCATTATGGGAATCAACCCCCATTCCTATGTGTCAAGCCCTGATGTACGGGGTGTTTCGGCGGTAGGAGGCTACAGTGGCAGCGCCGTGAAGCCCATTGCCCTGCGTTTTGTGGCAGAACTGGGAAAAAATCCAGCTCTTGCAAATATGCACATCACAGGCATGGGAGGAATAGAAACCTGGCAGGACGCCCTGGAATTCCTCACTATGGGAGCAAGTTCCGTCCAAGTAACCACGGCAGTCATGCAGTACGGCTACCGCATGATTGATGACTTGAAGTCAGGTCTCAATTACTATCTCCATGAAAAGGGCTTTACCTCAGTAAAGAACCTGGTAGGGCTGGCTCTCCCCAGCATCAGCGACAGCACCGACGTGTTGGAGCGGGACACTGTGGTCTTCCCGAAATTTGACCACAGCACATGCGCAGGCTGTGGCCGTTGCAGAATCTCCTGTGCCGACGGCGGTCATCAGGCCATCACGCTGAACGAGAAACGCCGTCCTGTCCTGAACGGAAAGAAGTGCGTAGGGTGCCACCTCTGCCTTCTCGTATGCCCCACGCACTCCATCCGTTCCTCCTGGAAAAGAATCCACAAATAATGGAATCCCTTTTTCCTTTTCCGGCAGGAGATCACAGATTACATGGCGAATATTTCAAATGTTCGCTTTGATGCCAGTATGCTCAAGAGTTTTGCTCTATTTTTACGGTGGGAACACCGAGCCATACCTGGTACAGGGCAACCTTCAGGATATGAAACTGGCTGTAGAGGCCAGTGCCAGCGGTGCCCGCAGTGTACAGAAAGGGATTGAAACCGTTCAGTCTGCGGATATGGTCTTCCAGGATATCGTCCGTGTCATTGATGACCTGACAAGTCAGATCCAGCGCATTGGCCATGGTATCGATACCATGGCCAATGAAAATGCGAAGATGCTGCAAGCCAGCGTCAACATTGCCAACACCAGCGGGAAGAACTCGGATGAAGCGCAGTCCGTATCGGCAGCCGGCGAGGAACAGAGCGCTTCCATGCATGAGATTTCCGATGCCTCCAGAAGCCTGGCGCAGCTGGCCGGCGATCTGCAGGCAGAGATGCAGAAATTCAAATTGTAAGAGGCGCGGACAGCCGTACACAAATAAGGGAAGGGAGCTATCGCAAGGATAGCTCCCTTCCTGCTGTTTGCTATGTGCAAAAAGATCAGCAAAAGATGTTTTGCATCTATATTTCCTTGCCACAGTAATCTGAACGATACCAGTAAAGCAGCGCAATAGCCACGCTGCTGGAAACGACTTCTGCCACAGTCTGGCAGCTCCACAAGATACCCGCGCCAAAAAACAATGGCAAGAGAAAAATCGCCAGCGTCTGGATGAAAAAAGTTCGGGAAAAGGCAATAATCGCAGATATTTTTCCATTGTTCAACCCGGTGAAATATGCTGATGCATACGAATTGAATCCCTGCAAAACAAACGCCAGAGCAAAGACCCTCAACGCATATTCTGCCAAAGCACAAACTTCGGGGTCATATCCCACGTATACAGATGCCACCCATCCAGCAGTCACTTGCGCCATGAAAAACATCAGCAAGCCACAGAGCAAATTGATCACTACGCCTTTTTTCAGCAGATTTTTCAACTCTGCGTAATTTTTGGCACCATAATGATATCCCACTACAGAATTGGCTTCCAATGCTAATCCGTAAAACACAGAAGTGAATATCCCCTCGACAAACACCACCACACCAAATGCCGCTACACCATCTTCTCCCATGAAACGAAGCAATTGCATATTGTAAAAAACAAAGATGAACGATGTCGCCATATCTTCCACCATTTCCGACAATCCGTTCGAGCAGGTTTCCCAAAGCGCCTTACGTTCAAAATGACAGTCTGTAAAATGCAACTTGCTGCTATTGTCACGCGAAAAGTAAATCAGCGGCACAATACCATTCAGACATGCACCTATCCCAGTTGCCACGGCTGCGCCAACCATGCCCCAATCGAATACCACAATGAACAAATAGTCAAAAATGATGTTGCTGATCATATTGGCAATGGATAGATAGAGTCCAAACTGAGGCTTTTCGGCTGTTATCAAAAGACTTTGGAACGCATAGCCAACGATCATAACAGGCAAAAAGATAAAGAGTGTTCTCCCGTAAGGCAGCCCATATTCCATGATAGTCTGTGTAGCACCAATCAGTCCAGCAATCTCCGGCAGAAAGATTACCCCCAATATAGCCAGAACTATGCCGAAAAGCAAAGCGGCTTTGACAATCATAGTAAATACCTGATTAGCTCTGTCCTGACGTCCACGCCCCATTTCTGATGCCACCAGCGCACTTCCGCCCGTCCCGAACATATAGCCGATGACAGACAGCATGAGCTGAAACGGATAAATGATATTGACCGCCGCAAACGCTGTCTTGCCAATATAATTTGACACAAAGAAACCGTCAATAACATCGTAAGTTATGGCAATCAACACCGTACCAATGGTCGGCGCGGCAAAAAGCAACATTTTTTTGTAGGTGAAATGATCTGAAAGTTTTATATCCATGAAACATCACCCCATTACAATCTTAACAAAATTTTTCATATACAGGTTATGAAATTTCATCACGAGATTGCGCGAGAAGATATTCCCAGCCCATTCAAATTCTGATTCAAAACAACCTGAATTGTCATCATTCTCCAAGAACTCCAACTCCAGACGTGCACCAGGCGCACGATAATTATTGGTCAATGGCATATAAAATGGCTGCAATTCTCCAAGTTCATCGGCGTTGATGTTGCGCTGATAGTTTACCTCCATCGGGTCATTTTGAAAACGTTTGTCAGTGGCCGCGAAATAGTCATAACTGGAATGAGCAATACCTTCGGTAACCTGCAATTTCACTTCTGCCAACAAGGATTCCATGCTGTCAATCCTATCCATATGAATCCCCACAGGTAAATTCTTTATCATCATCCCCACAGAATCTGCCGCATAGCCGCCCAGGCGATTATTGAAAATCCAGTTGGTCATGACATCATTTTTACCCGAAAACTCATGCAGTGATTCTAATGCTGCCGCGATGGCCATGACACTTCTTGACACATGCAGCCGCTTTTCGGCTGCTGCCAGATCCTCCTCATCAAAAGGAAGCTTAATCACCCGCGAATCGGCCTCCAAATTCAATTCTTCATCACAGTCTTTATCCGGTGCTGGAATATTGCACCAGTCATAGCCGCCGTATTGCGCCTGGAAATACGCTTTATCCTCCTGGTACTGCGGTGAATTGCGCAGCTTTTCTTCGTTTGCCAGGTATGTACAATAATAATCACGAGGCAACGACTCCCCCCGATAAGCACGGATAATATCAGCCATGACAATCCCCAGAGACGAACCATCCATTGACAAGTGGTGCACATCAAAGAATAAATAAATATAGCGAGGGGACTTAAAGAGCCGTACCCTGACAAGCGGCTCTTTGAATATATCGAATGGCCGCACCAAATCCTCAGACAGACGAATGATCTCCAAATCGCTCATGTACTCATATTGAACGTCTTTCATGATCTCCGGCGCATACGTCTGCACCAAATCCCCTGCATCGTTGAAACTTATCCGCATGGCCAGCGCAGGATGATTGCGAATGGAGGCATTGACCGCTTTTTGCAGTCTGTCCGGGTCGGTTTTATGCGAAAAACGGAGGAAGTATGACATATTGTTAAACATTGTGGAGCTGACTTTTGCAAATTGCGTATCGAGCATTTCAATTTGCATGGGCGATAGCTTATGCGACTTCTCGCGTTCCTTATCATCCTTCATATCCAGATTTTCCGCAGCGTCACGCTCGTTCAAGAGTGCTGCCAGGCGCTCTGCCGTACGCAGGGAAAACACATCAAAACTGGAAATCCCATGATCTGTCAGTTTCGAGATCAATACCATGCTGGAGAGGGAATCACCGCCCAATTGGAAGAAATCATCTTCAATCCCTACCATATCGCGCTCCAGATGCAAAACTTCTGCGAAAATATCACAAACATACCTTTCTTTTTCATTGCGTGGCGGTACGTGCTTGCACTCGCCCATCAATGGCGCAATGTCTGGAAGCGCTTTGCGGTCAATCTTTCCATTAACGGTTTGCGGCATAGCCTCCAGACGCTTTACGGCAGACGGAATCATGTAGTCCGGCAAACGCTTCTTCATAAATGCCAAAATCTCTTCGATAACCGGTTCCTGCTCATCCAAAGCCGTGAAGTACCCTGCTAAATATTCGGATCTGCCAGCCGAGCGCAGGACTTTTACCGCACAAGAAGCAATTTGCGGATATTCTCCCATGACGTTTTCAACCTCGTCCAACTCAATACGAAAGCCCCGCAATTTCACCTGATTGTCTATGCGCCCATGAATTCTGATTGTCCCTTCCTTGGTCCACGAGGCCAGATCACCACTATGATATGCCCTTTCCTCATTCATGGTGAAAAAAGCTTTGGCTGTATTTTCCGGCAGATTGATATAACCTCGTCCAACACAAGCGCCACAGATAATAAGTTCTCCCTTTTCTCCGATGGGCAAAAATTCCCCTTGCTTATCTACGATATAAAATTTCGTATTGACCATTGGTCCGCCAACGACGATTTCCCCTTCTTCCTGCATGACGGCCGCCGCACACCCCATGGTGCATTCAGTGGGTCCATAAACATTCAATACAATACTATCATCGCGAAGTTCTTTCAGTTTGTCAAACAAACCTGCCGGAAACGCTTCCGCTCCCACATCATAGAAATCAATGTTCTCCAATGCTTCACGGCATTCTGGTATCCTCAATATACTCAGCAGAAACGTCGGTGTGCAAAAAATACCGTTTACCCCTACGCTTTGTATGCATTTTGACAACAAAAACGGATTGTGGATCTCATCTTCCGTGGCAATACACACAGTGCAGCCGTTGGTAAGCGGGACAAACTCTTCGACGATAGAAACATCAAATGAAAATGCAGCCATCGCCAAAGACACTCGCCCTTCACGAACAAAATGCATGATTTCTATCGATTTTCTGTCACGCTCCATATAATTGGCAAAACTGTGATGTTCAATCATTACCCCTTTGGGAGCTCCCGTCGAACCGGACGTATAGATTACATAGGCCAAATCGTTTGGTGCAATTGGTGTAGCCGGATAGGAAGTATCGGTAGTTTCCAATATTTCCTCTAAGGAAATGACCGCAAAGTTCCCCCGCAGTTCAGGACGGGAAGCTTTTATACGGGCAGAGGTGATGAGCATAGGCGCCCCGGCATCCTTCAGACAAAAACAGATCCGCTCGTCAGGATAGGATACGACGAAGGGCAAAAAAGCTGCGCCTGCTTTCAATATTCCCTGCTCGGCAATGTAGATTCCCACAGACCGCTCCAGCAACACACCAATCACTATATCGCGGCAAGGGTTGCCCTCGCTGCTCCCTGTGCCGGAAGACAATCTTTTCTGCAAATAATTGGCTACACGGTTTGATTGCATGTCCAATTCACCATAGTTCATCTCCCCCGAAGGAGTAGAAATCACAGCGGTCTTATCGGGATTCGTTCTGACCTGTTCATGAATCCGTTCAGGAACAGATTTAAAAGCAAATATGCTTCTGGTCTGATTAAACCTTTCTTGCTCATGGAACGCCTGTATGCTCGCAGCCGTATGTTCGTTTTTGTCCATAAGATATACGCCCCCACTTTTTTAAAGGTAGACAATATCAACTTCATGTCAATCATCGCCTCACTCTATAGTGCTTTACTCCGTGCGAAACGGTGTTTCGCACTACGCCCTTACATGAAAACTAAGCTCATCTGCGCCCTTGCGGGCTTGATTCGCTAATTTTCACAGTAATCATTTCGTCATCCAAAAAACAAACTCCTCTTTTTTCCGGCAGAAAACCACCGCTTGCATGGCGAACGCCCTATCGGGTTTGCAGGAAAAAATGCAGAAATCCAAATGGCAAACGGCGCGGACAGCCGTACGCAAATAAAAGGAAGGGAGCTATCGCAAGGATAGCTCCCTTCCTGCTTGTCTGCTATGGAAAAACAGGGACATGGGCTGCATCTCTTACCCTTCCGGTTTTTCCCCCGGAATGTCCATGATGGCCTCCGGCCCGCGGTGGCCTGTGCGGATGCGGACCGCATCGGACAGTTCGAATACGAAAATCTTTCCGTCTCCCATCTTGCCTGTGCGAAGGACTTTCTGGGCGGTCTCCAGAACCTTTTCTACCGGAACCTCGCATACGACGGTTTCCACCTTGATTTTAGGCACCAGATTGATATCATAAGACTGGCCGCGATATACCTCCTTATGGCCTTTCTGCAGGCCGCACCCATACACCTGACTGACGGTCATGCCCAAGACACCGATGGCATTGAGTGCTTCCTTCAGTTCTTCCAATTTGTTGGGTCTTGTGACAATCTCTATTTTCGTTATCTTCATTCTCGATCCCCCCATAGTCACCATACCACATTGTGATGCAGCGCGACGGCTTCTTCCGGAGCCTCAAAGGACGGCGCTCCCGTGAACACGGAAGCGGCATATCCGCGCTCCCCATGCTCCACGATATCCAATCCGGCGATTTCTTCCGCTTCGTCGGCACGAATCGGCGTAAAGCAATCGACAACCTTATACAGGACATAGGAGCCAGCAATTGCCAATACATAGGCTGCAACTACGGAAATGATCTGTGCTGCGAGCAGGTCTGTCTCTCCGTAGAAAAGTCCATTGGCTCCGTCCGGATTGACTGCAGTGGTAGCCCAAAGACCTGTCGCAACGGAACCCCAAGTACCACCGATGCCATGAATGCCAAAGGCATCCAGCGAATCATCATATCCAAGCTTTTCTTTCAGGATTGCCACCGCAGCATAGCACACAGCCCCGCCAAGCAACCCGATGGCAATGGAAGGCATAGGCTCCACAAAACCCGCAGCCGGAGTGATTGCCACAAGCCCTGCAAGGGAACCGGAAACTGCGCCGAGAAGCGTAGGCTTTCCGCTCCTAATCCATTCAGGAATGACCCAGCCAAGGACACCGGCGGCTGCAGCGGCCTGCGTCACAACAAAGGCATTCGCTGCAAGGTCATTCGCACCAAGGGCGCTGCCTGCATTGAAACCGAACCATCCAAACCAGAGCAAAGCCCCGCCAAGCACTGTCATGGGAAGATTATGGGGAACCATTGCCATCCTGCCATATCCTCTGCGCTTGCCTAACAGCAGGCAAATCGTGAGACCGGAAACACCGGACAGGATATGGATGACAAGACCGCCGGCAAAGTCGAGGGCACCGAGCTGGGCGAGGAACCCACCGCCCCATACCCAATGAGCCATCGGATTGTAAATGAGAATTGCCCACAAAAGCATGAGCAGTGCAAAACCGCCGAACCGCATGCGCTCTGCAAATGCACCTGTGATAAGAGCCGGAGTGAGCGCCGCGAACATGCACTGGAATGCCACAAAGGCCAGTTCAGGAATCGTCATGCCTTCCATCGCCTTAAGCCCTACACCGGCAAGTCCCAGTTTGCTGAAATCCCCGATGAATCCGTTGATATCCGTGCCAAATGCCATGGTGTAACCGATCAGGACAAATTCCACGGAGATCATTGCCAAAACGAAAAAGCTCTGCATAATCGTGGCCAGCACGTTCTTGCTGCGGACCATGCCGCCATAGAACAAAGCCAGTGCCGGCGTCATAAGAAACACGAGAGCCGCGCTCACGAGCACCCATGCTGTATCTCCTGCATCAATCGCTGCCGCTGCTTCCTGGTCTGCTGCCAGCGCTATCGGCATGGACGAAAGAAACAGCGTTGTCAGCGATGATATGGAAATCATCCTTTTCATAGAAACCACCCTTTCCGGGGCGAAAAAAAGGCGCCTGCAGAAGGGAAGCATGAGAGAGATTGCTTCTCCTTCCGCAAGACGCCATTGTCCCGCCATTGACAGATATGTATGTGTGCAACAGATGAAAAGATAAAAGCCAATGCGGACAGTTCCCTGTCTGCATTGGCTCCATTGCCGTTCATCTATTGACATGGCTTATTATACGAGATGAAAAGAGTTTTGTCAACCGGGTGCAAGATTGTATACAGGAATACATCTTCATCCCTCCGGCAATCCAGCATGCTGTATTTATAATCAAACTTAACAAACAATGTTAAATATTTTTATAAATTTTGTTGTTCGTTAACTACTCACGACAAGCCGAG
>CACYDT010000113.1 GCA_902773295.1 uncultured Veillonellaceae bacterium
CATCATTTTTAGCTCTGGTTTCGACGTGAATTTATTTGAGGAATGGCCTAAAATCAATGATTTAGGGCTTGACATTATAGGAAGGAGTGAAGTCTATCATGGGAGGACAAATATTAGAATATGAGGCAAAAACCATTTGGAACGAAGGAAAGCGTGAAGGAAAGCGTGAAGGAATGCGTGAAGGACGAAAGGAAGGACAGTCTGACTTGGTGAAATCGCTTCTTTCGCTCGGAACGGTGGCTGTGGAGGATATTCAACGGGCTACAGGATGGACAAAGGAGAAAATTGAGTCCCTGAGGACGCCTGAGGACGGTATGAAGCTGAAGATGCAATGCAGCAAATCCGTCCCAAAACGACGGATTTGCTGCATTGTGGGAGTGGAAGGAAACCAAATCGAGATCACCGTGTAACACAAAAAGCGAGAGCCGCTATTGGTTCTCGCTTTTTGTATACAGACCACTTATCAATGCTTCATCATATTGGGCATTTCATCCTCCAGCTTGATATTGGTAATGATGCGTCCCAGACGTATACCTGAAAGCAGATTCCATCCCCACTTTATGGCAACTGTCAGCTTTGTATGGGTGCTGGCCAGCCGGAAAAGATGTATGAACATCCACGCGCACCACCCGAGGAATCCGGTCATTTCAGGATTCATGCTGGTTTTGGAAACAACGGCCTCTCCCCGCCCAATGGTCGCCATAGCACCGAGATCCTTGTAATGGAAGGCCTCCAGGTTGCTCTCCCCTCGGATAAGCTTCATGATGTTCCTGGCGCAAACCACAGCTTCCTGATATGCAACCGGTGCCACTGTCGGCAACGGGCGCTCCGTACCATGGCAGAAATTCGCACAGTCACCTATTGCAAAGACATCCCTTGAGCCCTTCACCAAAAGATTTTCCTCGACGACAATGCGCCCGGCACGGTCAACCTCTCCACCGCATTTGGCGATGAAGGGAACTGCCTTGACACCTGCTGCCCAAATCACGGTCTTTGTAGGAATGATCGTGCCATCCTTGAGCTTAAGGTTTTCCCCATCATTATCCACGACCTGGGTATTCAGCATTACATCAACGCCCTTCTTCCGAAGGACATTCACAGCCTCATCCTGCAGATGCTGCGGCATCATCGGAAGTACGTGGGGAGTCGCTTCAATGAGCTTTATGCTGACTTCATCAAAATCCAGATTCGGGTATTCCTTCTTCTGGATTTCCACCAGCTCCGAAAGGGCACCCGCTTCCTCAATGCCCGTAGGACCTCCCCCCACCACGATGAAGGTCAGCATCCTGCGACGGGTCGCCTCATCATCCTGATGCTTATTGGACCTTTCGAACATGTGCAGCACATGATTCCTTATATGGAGAGCCTCCTGAAGGGTCTTCATGCCATATGAATTTCTCTCAACACTCTCAATGCCGAAGAAATTCGTAGTGGCGCCTGCTGCAAGCACCAGATAATCGTAGGGGATTTCCCCGTGGTTTGTGAGCAGGAGTTTTTTGTCCTGGTCCAGCCCCTTCGCTTTGGCCATGAACAAATCTACGTTCTTGTTCTTCCTGAAGAAAGCACGTATGGGGAACGCAATCTCGTCAGTGGAAAGCACTGCTGTTGAGACCTGATAGAGCAAGGGCTGGAACAGATGGAAATTATGCCTGTCCACCAGCGTAATCCTCACGTTCTCCTTCGCCAGCAGCTGGGTCAACTTGATTCCTCCAAAGCCGCCGCCTACAACAACTACATGTGGTACATTTGCCATAATAAACTCCCCTTTATTGATTCACCAGACCCTTCAGGGAAAACTCAACAAGAAAGCCAGCCATAGGCGCGGCTTGATGAGTCAGCGTTGACCGATCACGCCTTTTTCCACCGAACCCCGCTCTTGGAATCCTCCAGAACGATGCCCGCCTCTTTGAGCCCATCACGGATCCTGTCCGCTACAGCCCAATTCTTCTCCTTGCGGGCCTCCTGGCGGATTCCAATGATGAGTTCCATGAGCTTGTCCACAAGGCCATCATCCTCGCCGGCAGCTTCCTGCTCAAAGATGCCGATGATTCCTGCCATATCCTCATAAGCCTTGGAAGCCGCCCGGAAGTTCTCTGCATCAAAGTCCTTGCCCCCGGCCGTTACCTCCTGGTAATAGATATTGATTTCCTTGGACAGGGCAAACATCTGGCTGATGGCAAGCGCCGTATTGAAATCATCGTCCATGGCCTCGTCAAAGGCATCCAGAAGTTCCTTCGCCTTCCCTGCAAGCGCCTCTGCCGTATCGCTTTGCCCCTGCAGCTTCGAGAGTTCCGCAATGCACTGCCTGGTATTCTCCAGGCGCCCCAGGCCGGACTGCGCCTCCTGCAAGCGTTCTTCGCTGAAATCCAGCGGGCTGCGGTAATGCGTCTGAAGGATGAAGAAGCGGACGACTTCTCCCGGGAATTCCTTCAGGATGTCCTTGACTGTGAAGAAATTGTTCTTCGACTTGCTCATCTTCTCATTCTTGATGGTGATAAAGCCATTGTGAAGCCAATAGCGGGCAAATCCCTTCCCGTCGCCGATGCATGCCTGGGACTGGGCAATCTCGTTCTCATGATGGGGGAAAATGAGGTCGCTGCCGCCGCCATGGAAATCAAAGGTCTTCCCCAGATACTTGAGGGACATGGCGGAGCACTCGATATGCCAGCCGGGACGCCCCTTTCCCCATGGGCTTTCCCAGAAAGGCTCCCCGGGCTTTGCCGCCTTCCAGAGGGCGAAGTCCATGGGATGGTGCTTGCGCCCATCCACCTCCACACGGGCGCCCGCCTGCATATCCTCCAGCTTTCGCCCGCTGAGCTTTCCGTAGCCCTCGAATTTTTCCACGCTGTAGAACACATCCCCGTTCTCCAGAGGATAGGCATATCCCTTTTCTACCAATGTCTCAATCATTCGGATGATATCGGGAATGGTCTCCGACACCCTGGGATAGAGATCCGCATGGCGGACATTCAGCGCATCCATGGACTCGAAATAGGACTTGATGTAGCGGCCGGAAATATCGCTCCACTCCACCTTTTCCGTCTTCGCGGCGTTGATGATCTTGTCGTCCACATCCGTGAAGTTCTGGACATAGCGCACCTCATACCCCTTCCTCGCCAAATAGCGGCGAATGACATCCCATGTCACGAAGGGACGCGCATTGCCGATATGGGGATGATTGTAGGGCGTGACACCGCAGCAATAAATGCTTGCCTTGCCCTCCTCCACGGGAACGAATTCTTCCTTTGCCTTCGTAAGCGTATTATAGACTTTCAGCATGTTTTTCCTCCAATTTCTGCTCCAACTCCGCCACTTTCTTTTCCAGTGCATGAATCGCTTCCAGCATGGACTGCTGCACCTCCGCATCGGGATCCGGCAGGGAGCAGTGATCGAGATCCACATCGAATTCCTCTTCCAGCTCCCTTGTCTCCTCCCCCTCTGCCAGAGGAAGGCTGGCCTGTGCCTGCTTCATCTCGTCAAGGGTATGGACGCGCCGTCCCCCCATGACCACAACACGCCCAGGAATGCCAACCACCGTGGCATGGGGAGGAACTTCCTTCAGGACCACGGAGCCGGCCCCGATCTTCGCATGGTCGCCCACAGTGAAGGAACCAAGCACCTTGGCTCCTGTCGCCACCACCACATTGTTGCCGATGGTGGGATGGCGCTTTCCCTTCTCCTTGCCCGTGCCTCCGAGGGTCACTCCCTGGTAGAGGGTGACATTCTTCCCAAGTTCCGCGGTCTCGCCGATGACAATGCCTGTGCCATGATCGATGAAAAGCCCCTCGCCAATGGAAGCGCCCGGATGGATCTCAATGCCCGTAAAGAAACGGCAAAGGTTCGATATCAGGCGCGGCAGAAGCACCCATCCCCGAAGGTAGAGTGCATGGGAAACGCGATGCATCCAGATAGCATGGAGCCCGGAATAGCAGAACACCACTTCCCAGACGCTTTTCGCCGCAGGATCGCGCTCAAAAACAACACGGATATCCTTCCGGATCCGTGAAAAAAACTTCATGTCGGAGCTACCCCTTTTCTTTCTGTTCTTCCATGGACTCGTCATAGATGCGGCAACAGGAACGCCCTGCCTCCTTCGCCCGGTAGAGAGCCATGTCGCTTCGCTGCAACAGGAGATCCACGGGAATATCTGCCCCATGGGAGCAGGCAATCCCCGCACTGACAGAGAGCTTCTCCAATCCGGGATCTGTCCGGTAGATGGAAACCAGATCCTCCATGAACCGCTGCACCCGCTTCTCCACATCGGAGAGCGGCACCTTCTCTGCCAGAACCACGAGGAACTCATCTCCCCCCGTGCGCACATTCATGGCATCCGGGAAGGCAGAACGCAGGAGTTCTGCCAGAATCAGCAGAGCCGCATCTCCCATCTGATGTCCCCAGGTATCGTTGACCTCCTTGAAATGATCCAAATCCAAGGTAACGATTGTGAACCGCTTCCCGTCCGCAGCGCTGTCCACGTATTCCTGGAAACGCCTGCGATTGGCAAGGCCGGTCAGCGCATCGTTCCGCGCATTGTCCAGGATGGCTTTCTGGTACTCGAACAGCCTCCCCCGCATCTCATGCATGGCTCTCGCCATGGTGCCAATCTCGTCCCGTCTTGGCAGGATGCGGCTCATCTCCTCCAATGCGGCCTCCCCCATGCGAAGATCCCCAGAACCCATCTTTCGGAGATACTTCGTCATGATCTGGACAGGGCGCGCCATATTCTCGCCGATACAGATGGACATAAAGATGAAAAAGCCCAGCAGCACAAAGAAAATGAACCCGACCCCGAAGAGGTTGTCCCAGAGGTGCTTTTCCAGGATCCCCCGGCGCTCCTCCACCATGCGGTCAATATTGTCCGTCCATACGCCTGTGCCGATTACCCATCCCCATGGCTTGAAAAAGACCCCATAGGCGCGCTTGGGCATCGGCTCCTGCGTCCCCGGTTTCGGGAACATGAAATCGGTGAAGCCCCCGCCTTCCTGCTTGCTGTTTGCTATGATCTCTGCCACGAGCTCCTTTCCCGTGGGATCCTTGGTATGGAGCCGCGGCTTCCCCTCGGCCTCGGTGCCCAGGAGAACCACGTTCACCCCATCCTCCCGGTCAATCCAGAAATAGCCTTCCCCACCGCCATAGCGAAGGGAGCGCACGAGATCTGCCGCCTCTTTCTGTGCCTGAGCCTCGGTCAAAAGTCCGGCTTGCTGCCGGCTGTACATCTCCCGGAGAATGCTCTCTGCCTCATTCACCTGTTCCACAAGCCGGGCATCCACCAGTTTTTCCAAATCCTCCCGATAGGCCCGCAGCTGCCCGCTGTTCTCCCGCACAATGTAATACAGGAAAATCCCCCCCAGGCAACTTGTCGTTATAAGAGAAACCATGAAACTGACAAAAACCAGCCTTGCCTTCACGGAGTTGAACGAGATCACCTTCCACCACCTCGCCTATCGTTTCATCCTTTATTCACATGATCTGCATTCCTGCACGCTTTCGATTCCCGCCACGGCATAGGCAGAGATGCCCTGCTCCGATCCCGTGAAGCCCAGCTTCTCCTCCGTGGTCGCCTTCACGTTCACCCTGTCCAGACTGACGCCCAGCGTCTCGGCGAGGTTTTCGTTCATCTGCGGGATATATCCCATGAGCTTCGGCTTCTGCGCCACAATCGTGGCATCCACATTGCCAATGGCATACCCCTTCTCCCGCACCAATTCCACGACCCTTGCCAGAAGCTTCCTGCTGTCTGCCCCTTCATAGGCAGGATCCGTATCCGGGAAATGCTTGCCGATATCGCCAAGAGCCGCTGCCCCCAACAAAGCATCGGAAACCGCATGGAGCAGGACATCTGCATCCGAATGCCCCAGAAGCCCCATGGAATGAGGAATCTCAACGCCCCCAAGGATGAGTTTCCTCCCGGCCACCAATCGGTGAACATCGTATCCCATGCCAAATCTCGTCACAAAAATGCCCCCTCAGGAAAGAATCTTCCCCAACACCTTCTTCGCCGCATCCTTGGTGCGCCTTAGCCGCTGCTTCTGCAAGAATGCCTCCGCAATCAGCATGTCTTCCGGCGTCGTCACCTTGATGTTGCGGTAATCGCTCTCCACGACCTTCACCGGTACCCCGAGCCGCTCCACGAGGCTGGAATCATCGGTGCCAAGAAACGCATCCTCCTTTGCCTTGCGGTAAGCCTCCAAGAGAATGTCCCTGCGGAATCCCTGGGGAGTCTGCACTTCCCAAAGAGTCTTCCTGGGGGGCGTTTCCTTGACAATCCCGTCCTCGTCCACGATTTTCACCGTATTCTTCTCCGGCACTGCGGCAATCGCACCGCCGACTTCCCTTGCCCCTTCCACAACGCGATCGATCGTCTCGATGCTCGTCAGGGGACGCGCCGCATCATGAACCAATATAATCTCCGAATTCTCCGGAACGACCGCCAGCCCATTGGCAATGGAATACTGGCGCTCCGAGCCGCCCGCCACTACCTGATAGGGCTTGAGTCCCGGCACGGCCCTCAGCAATTTGCGGATAAGGGATACCTCCTCTGCCGCCACGACCACGACAAGATAGTCGATATTCTTTGACCGGGAAAAACGCTGCAACGTATGCACAAGAATCGGCTTTCCCAGCAAATCGAGAAACACCTTGTTGATCCCCACATTCATGCGGCGTCCTTGTCCTGCCGCAGGGAATACCGCCGTAACCATCCGGAAAAGCCTCCTCAAAAATCTATTGACTATAAACTTCTACAAAAAAACGAAAACTCCTTCCCGGCTACCATCACGATATTCTGCGCGGGCAGGAGCCATGCAAAAAACTGGCAGGCACTCCCCTGAGGCCTGCCAGTCTCTATCCATCCATCATACCCTCGGCTTCGCAAAAATCATGCGCCCGGCTGCCGTCTGGAGAGCGGAAGTGACTTCCACATTAATGGTCGTATTGAGATGGCGGCGGCCATTCTCGATAACAATCATCGTGCCGTCATCCAGATAGGCAACGCCCTGCCCGGGCTCTTTCCCATCCTTCACCACTGTGACCTGCATGCTCTCGCCGGGAATGACGACGGGCTTCACGGCATTGGACAGCTCATTGATGTTGAGGACTTCCACGCCCCGAAGCTGCGCCACCTTGTTCAGGTTGAAGTCGTTCGTGATGATCTTGCCCCCGACCTGCTGGCTCAGGCGCACAAGCTTCGAATCCACCTCGCTGATATCGTCAAAATCCACATTCGTGATCTCCACCTTCAGCTTGTTGGACTCCGTGCGGATCTTCTGGAGGATGTCCAATCCCCGCCTGCCGCGGATGCGTTTGAGGGCATCCGCAGAATCCGCAATATGCTGCAGCTCTTCCAGGACGAACACGGGAATCAGCAGCGTTCCCTCGATGAATCCCGTCTCGCAGATATCGGCAATGCGCCCGTCGATGATGACGCTGGTATCCAGCAGCTTGTACAGCTTTTTCTCCGACGGCGCGATTTCTGCAACCTTTGCTGCCTTTTCTTTTTCCTTCTCCTTCAGCTTCACAGCATCCTTCAGCGTCTTGGGAATCACGTCGAAAATTCCCGTGAGATCCTTGCGCTTCTTGATCGTGATATGGATTCCCAGATAGCCCAGGACAATACTGAACACCACGGGGATATAATCCCCCACCACCGGAATCTTCGCAAAAGAATAGCTCAGGAGATTCGCAATAATAAGTCCAATAGCCAAGCCACAGGCACCGGCAACGACGTCATGAATCGGCATCTTGTTGAACTGTGTCTCTACCCAGACATTGAACCGCTTCAACTGACGAATCAGGAAAGATGACATAATAAAACCAATGAATCCACCGAGAACCGCCCCCACCAGAATACACAGCATGCTCGCAAGAGTCAGCTTGAAGATTCCCATATCCATCTTCAGGACTTCCGTGCTGATGAAGAGCGTCAAGGCCGGACTGGCAAGATGCAAGAGAGCGCCACCGGCTACAGCCAGCAGCAAAGAAATCATGGCGCGCAAAACTTTATCAAGCATGTTCTCACCTCCTTTCGGTATAATGCCCCGACACGCTCCTTGCGTTTTTCCTTCGGGAGCAGAAAAAAAGAAATCCAAACAGATCCACCCCAACCGCTGGATCTGTCTGAATTCGCCAAAAGAATCAATGCGCCGCAGGCTTTTGTGACATGAGCTCCTCTATCCAGAGTTCTATCTCATCCGGTTCCTTTCCGCAAGCATAGACAAGCTCGCTCACAAGAATCTGCTTCGCCAGATCCATCAAGCGTTTTTCCCCGCTGGAAATGCGGCGCTGCTTGTCCTGTTGGATCAGGTTGCGCGCTACAGCCGCAACATCGCAGAGATCTCCTGTCTTCATGCGATCCAGATTCGCGTGGAACCTCTTGTTCCAGCTGCCTGCCACACGTTCCGGCTTCTCCTTGAGAACAGAAAGAACCTGCTGCACCTTCTCCCCGGATATGATATCCCTGAGTCCAATATTGTTCGCATTGTCTACAGGAATCATCACCTTAAGGCTTCCCATGGGAAGCTTCAGCACATAATAAGATTTCTGTTCGCCCAAAACCTCACAATGCTCAATCGCCGAAATCACTCCGGCGCCATGCATCGGATAGACGATCGTATCACCTACATTCAGCAAGCACCCACCCCCTGTCTGAAATGCATCGGTCTATCCTTATTATAGCACGATTCCCATGGGTTTGGCGAGTCCTAAATCGCCTATTTTAGCATGTATCATAACATCCGTCAACTACAATCTCCTGCCAGCGCCTTGACGACCTCGCCCGCAAGAATCAGCCCCGCCACCGACGGCACGAAGGAAACACTGCCCGGCAGGGGTCTCTTTGCCCCATTGCAGCCGACGGCTACAGGCTCCTCTTTCGAATACACGACTCTCAGTGACGGCACATGATGCTCCCGAAGCTTCCTGCGCATCACCCGCGCCAGAGGATCCACGCTGGTCGCATAGATATCCGCCACCTCAAACCTCGTGGGATCCAGCTTGTTCCCGGCTCCCATGCTGCTGATGAGGGGAATCTGGCGCTTCCGGCACTCCAGAACCAGGCTGACCTTCCCTGCCACGGTATCTATGGCATCCACAACGTAATCATAGGGACAGCAAAAAAACTCCTCTGCCCGGTCCGGCAGATAAAAGCCATCCAATACATCCACCACAGCCTCCGGATGGATGGAGCGGATCCGTTCTTTCATGACCGCTGTCTTTTTCCGTCCGAGAGTCTCCGTCATCGCATGAATCTGCCGGTTGATATTCGTGATGCTGACCGTATCGTGATCCACGAGCACCAAATGTCCCACACCTGCACGGGCGAGTCCTTCCACGACAAAAGACCCGACACCGCCGATGCCGAAAACCGCCACAGTGCTCCTCGACAGGCGATCCAGCCCTTCCCTTCCAAGAAGCAGTTCCGTGCGGGAAAACCTACCTTCCATACCTCACGACTCCTTCTTCGGAGACATATCCGTAAGCTTGAAAGCCGGTATGGCGAAAGCTCCTCCATTCATTCCCGACTGGGGCCTGTTCATGAAATTCGGTGTATCAAGGTTGAACCCCTGCTTCAACGCCTCCTTGGTCTTGGGCACCTCAGCCTTCGGAGACTTCAGCGCCGTGCTTCCCACAAAATCCGTGGCAATGATCGTCGCCTGCACGACCCCTTGCATCTCATTGTCAATGACCACGCCAAAGATGATATTCACATCGGGATCCGTATTCTCGAAGATATAGTTCGTCGCCTCCGTCACGTCCCAGAGGCTCAATTCCTCATCTGCCGTGATATTCAAGATCAGGCCGCGGGCGCCCTTCAAGGATTTTTCGATGAGCGGGCTTGCCACAGCCAGCTTGACCGCATCTATAGCGCTTCGCCTGCTCTTTCCGATGCCAAGAAGCGCATCGCTGCTCTCGCTCTGACGGAAGATTGTCGTCACATCAGCAAAATCCACATTGACGACACCCGTTGTCAGGATCAGCTCCGCCACGCAGCGGATTGCCTGCTTCAGCACCTCATCCGCCGCCGCAAAGGCATTCACGAGAGACATGGACTTATTCTCCGGCAGTTTCATCAGATTGTCATTCTGGACGGCAATCAGGGCATCCATATGGGACTGCATCTTGATGATTCCCTCAGTAGCGATCTTCTTCTTGCGCGCTCCCTCAAACGTGAATGGCATCGTGACCACACCAATCACGAGCATGCCAAGTTCCTTGGCAATGCGCGCAACCACCGGGGCAGCGCCCGTACCTGCGCCGCCGCCCATGCCGGCAGTGATGAAGATGAGATCCGCCCCCTGCATCATGGTCTTGATCTTCTCCTCGTCCACCTTGGCCGCCTGCTCTCCCAACGACATATTTCCGCCGGTGCCGCGCCCTCTTGTAATGAACTCGCCGATCTGCAAGGTTTTGACGCCGGCTGCTTCCATAATGGCCAGCTGCTTCTCATCCGTATTCACGGCCACCAGTTCTATGTCGAGAAAACCGCTCTTCGCCATGCGCAGAAGCACGCTGTTGCCGCCTCCGCCCACACCGAATACCTTTATTGTGACTATTGCTCTCCGGATTGCCGTATCCTCTGCCGCCATAGAAACCAGGCCCCTCTCGCTCATTGTATCATCTCACAGTCCTTCGGGCTGTCCCATTCAAACACTGCTACCATATTTTTTATACCATATTCGTGAATTTTAGATGAAATCCTCTTTGAAAACGCAAAACAAAAGGCAAGGCCCAAACGACCTCGCCTTCCCTTCCTCCTAGCTGAAAAGGACCACTGCCAAGCATGCAAGAAAAATCTTCAGGCTGTCTAATTTCACGCAAAACACTTCTTCCTATTTATATAGCATACATAGAAATTATACAATCATCCCCCCAAAATATCAATAGCAAATTTTTCATGCATTCCGGAACAAGCCCTTCATCTGCGTCGCAATCATGCCCACTGCCATGAGCACGCAGCCGAAGATCTCCATGCCGCTCATCACTTCGCCGAGAACCAGCCAGCTCGCCAACGCACCGAAAATCGCTTCAAAACTCATGATAATCGCCGCATGGGACGGCTCCGCATATTTCTGCCCGATGATCTGCAAGGTAAACGCCACACCGGCAGACATAACGCCGCCGTAAAAAATGGCAAACCCTGCCGACCAAATGGCCTCCCATTGGATCTGCTCAAGCGCCATTGCCGCAAACGAACTGAACAATGTACAGATCCCCACCTGAGCTGCCGAGAGTTCCATGACATCCACCCTGCTCGCAAATCTCCCGATGAAGAGGATATGCGCCGTCCAGAAAAATGCACTGACGAGAACCAGGCTGTCACCAAAGCCAAGGGAAAGCTCCCCTTGAATCGACAAAAAATAAAGCCCCGTCAAGGCGAGAACCGCACCGATCCAGTTCTCCGGCCGAATCCGATGTCCCAGCAGAGAGGACGCCATCGGCACCAATATAATATAGAGACAGGTGATGAATGCTGTTTTCCCCGCTGTGGTATAGAGCATAGCCACCTGCTGGAAAGACGTTGCCACGAACATGATGCAGCCGGCTCCCACGCCGGCCTTCCATCCCGTTTCATATGTCCCTGCCTCCCTTGCGGCCTGCCGGGAGCCACGGTAAAGATACCAGATGAGCAGCAAAGAACAGAACCCAAGAAGATAACGGGATGCCGCATAAGTAAACGGACCAAGATTGTCCATGCCTGTCATCTGGGCAACAAAGGTCGTTCCCCAGAAAAAAGCCGCCATGAGCAAGAACAGATTGCCACGCAAACGCATGCTATGCCCTCTCCCGCAGATATTTCACCGCCGCCAGTCCTGCGGCCGCTCCCTGATATACCGCTTTTGCGATCTGCAGCAGTCCTCCCGTGCAATCCCCGGCGGCAAATACTCCCGGTATATTCGTGCTTCCATCCTCTTCGATATGCACGGCATTACCATCCAAAAGCAGCCCCATCTTTCTCGCAAGCTCCGTGCTCCCTGCCGTCCCTATGGCGACAAAGACCCCGTCGACAGCGATGTTTCCGCCATCGGCACACTCCACAGCCTCTACGCGGGATTCCCCCAGAATTGCCCGAAGCTTCGCCTCATGCACCTCAACCCCTTCCGGCACATCCGCCTGCGGCACTGCGCCGTCCGTAAGCAGGAGCACCTTGGCTGCATGAGGAAGAAGGATCTGCGCCTCATGCATGGCATACTCGCCTGCGCCGAGCACCGCCGCCCGCTTGCCGCGATAGAAAAACGCATCGCAGACCGCACAGTAGCTCACGCCATGCCCCTCCAATTCCCGGAGGCCGGGAAGGGACGGACTTTTCCGGGAAGCCCCCGCCGCCAGGATCACGCAATCCGCCTCATAGATGCGCTCCCCGCACATTGCCCGGAACCCTTTCATATCTTCACGGAAGCCCAATCCCATGACCTCGTCTGTCACGAATTCCACACCGAGGCGCACTGCGCCCGCAATGCCGCGCTTCTCCAGCTCCCGCCCGGAAACCGGTTCTTCCAGTCCATAGTAGTTCTCGATTTTCTCCGCTTTTCCAAGCGCCCCGCTGCCTTTGGAAACCACCGTGACATCAGCACCGCCCCGCCGTGCATAGAGTGCTGCCGAGACCCCGGCAGGGCCGGAGCCGATCACCAAAACCTTTGCCATTCCTCGCATCCTCATTTCGCAAAATAATCCACCGTACGCTTCAATCCCTCCAGCAAGGGCGTCACAGGCCTCCATCCCAATCCCCGGAAAGCCTTGCCGTTTGCCAGCGTGGATCTGCGGATATCCCCCGGGCGCTCCTGTGCGTAAAGCGGTATGATCTCACGCCCCACGACCCGGCTCAACAGGCTCACGAGTTCCCGCAAGCTGGTCTCTGTCTGTGTACTGAGATTGTAGGCCGTATTCACGTTCTTCGTCACAAGCGCCGCGCAGATGCCCGCAGCAATGTCCCCCGCATAGACAAAATCCCTCGTCTGCTCTCCGTCGCCAAAAATCGTGATGTCCTTGCCCGCAGCGATCTGCTTGGCAAAGATGCCGATCACGCCGCCTTCGCCCCTGTCTCCCTGACGCTCGCCATAGACATTCGCAAAACGGAGAACCACATAATCCACACCAAAAATCTCCCGGTAAAGCTCCAGGTAATGCTCCACCGTCACCTTGGAGAGTCCGTAGAAAGACATAGGAGCAAGTGCCCTGCCTTCCAGTACGGGAAGGTCTTCCGCCGCAACATTCCCGTAACCGGCTGCCGTAGACGCGAAAATGACCCGCCCAATACCGCATTTCCGCGCCGCTTCCAGCAAATTCACAGCCCCGAGAATGTTTTCATGGGCATCGTTCCATGGATCGCGTATGGAATCATCCACCATCGTCTGGCCCGCCAGATGGACAACGGCATCAAAGGCGCTCTCCCGCAAACTGCGTACCAACGACTCATCCCTGACATCCATTTCCATGAATCCAACATCTTCCGGCACATGCTCCCTGAGACCTGCCGAAAGATTATCCAGCACCACAGGCGTATGTCCCTCTTCCTGCAGCACCCTGACCAGGTGGGAACCGATAAAACCCGCACCACCGGTAACTAAAACCTTCAAAGAAAACAACCCCTTATCATACATCCATGCGATCAAAGCAACACAAGCAGATCACAACATGTTCCAACACTTCCCCACCGGCCTGCCCCGTCTTCAGGAAATAATCTGCATCGGAAAGCTCCAGCATCGCTTTCTTCAACACCGGCACGGGAAACCCCTCAGCAGCCTTCCCCAAGCGGTCGGCAATGACGGGATTGAGTTCCAAAGGCTTTGCCAAAGCCTTGCCGCGGTACCCTTTCGCCAGAAGTTCCTTCGCCTGCCAGAGCTGGCGCACATGGCGGACTATGAGTCCCAGAAGCAGCGGCAAATAAGTCCCTTCCTTCATCTGCCTGCCAAGCAGCATAAGAGCCTTTCTGGCATCCCTGGCACTGACAGCGTCCAGGAACGCAAAGGCGGAGACTTCCGGAATGCCCGAAAAGACCTCTGCCATGCTTTCTTTTGTAATCCGCCGTTCCTTTGAAAAAAGCGCCAGCTTGTCAAATTCCTTGTCCAGATATTCCAGAGAGATCTGTTGCATCACGCTCACAGCACTGGCGAAATAGACATAAGCTTCCCTGTCCAGTTCCCTGTTCATCGACTGCAGTTTCCCCTGGAGCCAATCGTTGATATTCCATGGCCGGACAGCCTCTGCCTCCAAAACCGCCCCGAACTTCTCCACAGCCTTGTAGATTTTTTTTCGCTTATCTGCTCTCTGCCCCGATACGAAGATGACATAACTGTACTCCGGCATATCGGACAAAAGCCTCAGCAATCCTTCCATCTTCTTGTCAACGGCACGCTTTGCCCTTCCCTCTGCTTCCTCCCCTCCCGTCTTTCTCTCACGGAACAGGGACGTATCCTGCAGCAGAAGGACATTTTTGTCCGCAAAAAAAGGAGCGGTTTCGATTCTGCCCATAAGCTCATCCATTGCCAAATCCCCATCGATGCGCTGCAGAGCATCCTCCCTCCCGGTTCCTTCGGGGAAAAGCAGATCCAGGATGCGCTCCTTTGCTTTCCGGATATAATATCCTTCCTCACCGCTGAGGAGATACACATGCCTGAGATTTCCCTTCCCCAGCATGGCCATGAATTCCCCGAAATTCATCCAACCCCTCCCGAAATGATTGGCCCATCACATGATAGATTCGTCCTATCCCGCAAGATTCCTGCCTCCAAACGAAAAAACCGCCCGATCAACGGGCGGCCGGTAAATCCTATATCCTCTTACACAAGCCCATGAGCCAACATGACATCCGCAACCTTCTTGAATGCCGCAATATTGGCACCGGCTACGAGATCGTCAGGAGCCGCATACTTCTCCGCATTCCTCTTGGCCGACTCATAGATATTCTTCATGATCCTGTGGAGCCTCTCATCCACTTCCTCGAACGTCCACTGGAGGCGCTCGGAGTTCTGTGCCATCTCCAGCGCGGAGGTTGCAACACCGCCGGCATTTGCTGCCTTTGCCGGTGCGAAGAGAATCTTGTTCTCCTGGAAGTAGGCGATTGCATCCAGCGTAGAAGGCATATTCGCGCCTTCGCCGACGGCCTGCACCCCGTTGGCCACCAGAGCCTTCGCGCTCTCGAGGTCAATCTCGCTCTGGGTAGCGCAAGGCAGCGCAATGTCGCACTTCACTGTCCATACGCCCTTGCAGCCCTCATGATACTCCGCCTTCGGATGGGTCTGTGCATACTCCTTGATACGCCCGCGGCGAACCTGCTTGATCTCCTTCACTGCTGCAAGATCGATGCCATCCGGATCATACACGTAGCCATTGGAATCAGAGCAGGTGACAACCTTGGCTCCGAAAGCCTGAGCCTTCTCGATCGCATACGTCGCCACATTGCCGGAGCCGGACACCACCACCGTCTTGCCCTTGATGTCAATGCCCTTGTCATCCAGCATGTTCTTCACGAAATACAGGAGGCCATAACCTGTAGCCTCTGTACGGGCCAAGCTCCCCCAATAGTCAACGCCCTTGCCCGTAAGGACACCGGCATCATAGGAATCACGAATGCGCTTGTACTGGCCGAAGAGATAGCCAATCTCACGCCCGCCAACACCGATATCCCCTGCGGGAACATCCACATTCGGGCCGATATGACGGCAAAGCTCCGTCATGAAGCTTTGGCAGAAATGCATGACCTCATTGTCCGACTTGCCTTTCGGATCAAAATCAGCGCCGCCTTTGCCACCACCGATGGGAAGCCCCGTCAAAGCATTCTTGAACACCTGCTCAAAAGCGAGGAACTTCAGGATGCTGAGGTTGACGCTGGGATGGAAGCGAAGACCGCCCTTGTACGGGCCAATCGCGCTGTTCATCTGGATGCGATAGCCACGGTTGAGCTGGATCTCTCCCTTGTCATCCTGCCAGGGAACACGGAAGATAATGATGCGCTCGCACTCCACCATACGCTCCAGTATCTTCTCATCACGATACCTGGGATTCTCCTCCAAAAGCGGAACCACCGTAGTCAGAACTTCCTTGACCGTGCTCAGGAACTCCGTCTGCTCTGCATTCCGACGCTTCACCAATTCCAGAACATCCTGCACATACTGCTTCATATCTGCCAAATCAATCGCCCCTTACTGATACTCGAGAACTGCACCACAGCCCTCTACCACATACATCTGTCTTCTTCCAGAAAGTTTATTAATGGAATTTATCCTTACGGACTTCACCATTATACTACAATATGCTACAAAAATTCAAGAGAAGAGGGAAATGTATCGTGTATACAATTCCCTGTGTTTCCATGGTGGCTTATTACAACCTTTCAGCCCTTTTACCATAAGGCTTCATGGGGATTTTGAGATTTTATGCTAGAGAATGTAAGAGCTTTTCCTACAGAAAATTCTAACGTGCTCTAGTATAGATTCCTATCAAAATTTCCCATTCCATGCTATAATAGACTCAAAAGGAGGTACTCCCATGTCCATCAAGCCCTGGCAACAGCTAACCTTCACCGATGATTACATGTTCAAGCTCGTCCTGCTAAAAAAGGACATCTGCATCCGCATCCTGGAACGGATCCTTGCCATCAACATCCGGGACATCCAGTACCTCGACGATGAGAAATCCCTGAAATTCCGCTATGACAGCAAGGGGATCCGGCTGGATGTCTATACGGAGGCTGACGGCACAATCTATGAAATCGAGATGCAGGTAAAACAGCTGAGAACAGAGGAACTTGCC
>CACYDT010000114.1 GCA_902773295.1 uncultured Veillonellaceae bacterium
CACCCAAGACTAAGTACTGACTGCTTGCTAGGCTTTATCAGGCCTGGACTTTCACCAGACTATACTACTTGCGCCGAACTGGCGCACTTGAACTGTATACATTACTAAAAGGCTTGATGGATTCCTTGATTGTTCTTTCTGACAAATGGGAAGACTATGTATCTCAGGAAAATCTTAACAGTAAAAACAATCTTTCGCAAACAAAATTTCAAGATACATGCTCCACATTTAAGGTTGTCCTTAACTGGCAAGAAGAAGTGTTATCTAGGTATAAGGATGTTCTTGAACGACTTGCAAAATATTGACTTACTTAATGTGGGTAATATTGAAACACATCCTTAGCATCTATTATTGGTCTTCAATCCCCCACATTGAGAACGCAATATATATTTCCTGTTATATTGTATTGCATCAAAGAAAACACATCCCCAAAGGAAAGGACGTGAGGAAATGGCCGGAGCAATAAGGGAACTTCCTCAAGAATACAGGCAAGACCTTGAAATCAGGGAACTAAAGGGAAGCGTAGCAAGAATCGAAAAGCGTCTGGACAAATTGGATCGACAAATGGAAGCCCTTGTGGAATCCATTGCTTCTCTTCGCTGTGAAATCAAGGATTTGCACATGGAATCCATAAAGCACACCGACGCGCTCCATGCAGAAAGCATAAAACACACCGACGCGCTTCATGCAGAAACCCTGAAGCAGTACAACACTATCGTTTGGAAAACCGTAGGTCTCCTGGGAACAGTTGCCGCCATTGCAAAGTATGTACTCTCATGAGACAAACTCACAAGGAATTTTTCAACATGCCATCTTGCAGAAAGGCTTCCTACCAATGAAACAAAAGATTGCTCATGCAGACATCCTCCCTGCCATCATCGATCCGCTCCTCACTTGGTACCATGCACAGGCGCGGAGCCTTCCCTGGCGGGAAGAACCGACACCGTACCGCGTCTGGATATCGGAGATCATGCTCCAGCAGACGCGCGTGGCGGCTGTCATGCCATACTTCGAGCGCTTCCTGGAAACCCTGCCCGATGTCTCCTCCCTCGCCTCCTGCGACGAAGAAACCCTCATGAAACTCTGGCAGGGGCTCGGTTACTACAACCGAGCGAGAAATCTCCAAAAAGCCGCCCGCATCATTGTGGAAAACCATGGAGGCAGGATCCCCTCCTCCTTCGATGTGCTCCTCACACTGCCCGGCATCGGACGCTACACCGCCGCCGCCATCAGCTCCATTGCCTACGGGGGCAGCCATCCCGCTGTGGACGGCAATGTTCTCCGCGTCATTACCCGCCTGCTCCTCTGCCCCGAGGACATCCTGAAGGACGCAACCAAACGCACCATCGAAAACGCTCTCCAGGCCGTCTATCCGGAAAAGCAGGGCGGCGACCTCAACCAGGCTCTCATGGAACTGGGAGCCATGGTCTGCCTGCCCAACGGGGAGCCTCATTGCGGCCTTTGCCCTTTGCGGCAGTTCTGTCTCGCCTTGGAAGAGCATTGCGTTGCCGACTATCCACGCAAGCAAAAGAAAAAAAATCGCCGCATGGAAAAAATGACCATACTGCGATTGGAAACGGACGGATGTTTCGCCATCCGAAAGCGCCCCGGAAAGGGCCTTCTGGCGGGATTATGGGAGTTGCCCCATCTCCCCGGGCATGCCTCTCCCGAGGACATCCAAGCATGGTGCCTGGCGCAAGGCTTCCGCCCGCAGTCCATGCAGCCGCTCCCCCCTGCCCGCCACATCTTTTCCCATGTGGAATGGGATATGACCGGCTGGCATGTGAAAGTCGCCCCCGAACGTCTCATGGAACGCCACGCAGCCTATGGGAAGGAGAATGCCAACGTTCTCCAATGGCACTCTCCCGAAACCATCGCCCGGGAATACAGCATTCCCGCCGCTTTTCAGTATTACATGTGAATCCTTATCTTCCTGAACGCTTCCATTGGCAGATCGCCTCTGGAAGCTTTTCTAATACATCCGAGGCAATCAGGCCTTCTCCCTTTTCCTCATAAGCCAGGTCGCCGGCAAGCCCATGCAGGTATACTCCCGCCAATGGTGCAAGCCCGTCATCGGTCTGCTTCACAAGCCCCGCAATCGTCCCGCTCAGCACATCGCCGCAGCCCGCCGTTGCCATTCCCGGGTTTCCCTTCGTGGAGAAGAAAGCCGACCCGTCCGGATAGACCACCATCGTGCACTCGCTCTTCACGACAAAGACAGACTTGTATTCCTTCGCCGCCTCCCTGGCCATGGGCAGCAAAGACTCGCGAAGCTCCGGAACCGAGACATCCAGGAGCGCCGCCATCTCTCCCAGATGCGGCGTAAGCACCGGTATCCTTCCCATTTCTGCCAGGAGTTCCGGATGCTTCCGGAAGGCATGGATCCCATCCGCATCGAAAATCATGGGCTTGTCTATATTAGCCGCAAGATAGCGGACGAGCTCGCTCGTTTCCTGCCGGCGTCCCAGCCCCGGCCCGACGAGCAGGACATCATGGCGGTCCGCCAGTTCCAGGAGGCTTCCCATGGCCCTGTCCCCGCCGAGGATCCCCGGCGCGATTTCCGGTATCGGCTGCGTCATGACCTCCGTAAGCTTGGCCTCCATAATATCGTGGAGGCTCTCTGCGATCGCCAATGTCGCAATGCCTGCGCCGCTTCTGAGCACGGCCCGCGAGGCCAGCGCCGCAGCCCCCGTCATGCCGCGCGAACCCGCAACGACCAGGACACGCCCGCAGCTTCCCTTATGGACATCCATGGGACGATGCAACAGGAGCGTCCCTGCCAATCCATCATCGAGAAGCTCCTGCCTCAAATCCTCCGATCCCAAAAGTTCCGATGGTATGCCGATATCATCGACCATGAGTTTTCCGGTATGCTCCGCCCCCGGGCAGAGCAGATGCCCCACCTTCGGCAGCCCCAGGGATATCGTCAGATCCGCGCGGATTGCCTCGCCGGAGACCTTTCCCGTATCCGCCTCGACTCCCGTGGGAATATCAATGGCGACCACAGGCTTCCCCGCGGCATTCACAGCCCTGACCAGTTCCGCTGTATTGCCGCGAAGCTCGCCCTGGAAGCCGGTTCCCAGGATGCCATCCAGCACCCCGTCAGAAAAACGCTTCAAGACGACCCGCAGCTTGTCCAGCGCCCGTTCGCTGTCAAGCGCCTGCATCTCAATCCCCATCCTGCTCGCAATATCGCGGTTCACTGCGGCGGAGGCCGTAAAATGAGAGGGATTCCCTGCCAGGAACACCTTTACCTTCGCGCCATGGTTCGCCAGATGGCGCGCCGCTGCCAGAGCATCCCCGCCGTTGTTCCCGCTTCCCGCCAGAACGCAGATATTCTTTTCCGCCACGCCTCCCAGAAGATGTTCCATGGCATCTGCCGACTGGCGACCCGCATTTTCCATAAGCAGCAGCTCCGGTATCCCGTATTTTTCCTTCGCCTGCCGATCAATATTCCGCATCTCATCCACCAAAGAAATCTTCATCCTCAACCCTCCATCACGCATTGCGCTGTCGCATATTCTTTCGTATGGCTCAGCGAGACATGCACCTGCTTCACTCCACGCTGTGCCGCAAGCTCGGCATAATAACCGCTCAAATGAACATGAGGACACCCCAGTTCATCCGACAGGATCTCAATATCCTGCAAAGTCCCCCCGCGCAGGCCCGTGCCAAAGGCTTTCAATACGGCCTCCTTGGCGGAAAAACGAGCTGCATAGGAAGCTGCTGCCTGCATTCCACGTTTCTCGCAAACATCGATTTCCCCCTGCGTATAGACGCGCTCCTTGAAACGGGCATTTTCCAAGGCCTTCCTCACTCTCTGCACTTCCACAATGTCCGTGCCGATCCCCAATACCATTTTCCCCAGCCTCCCCAAAAACGGATGCAACAAGAAGCCGGCTTCATCAGCCGGCTTTCCCTTTCCTATGACTTTGCTGCTGCTCTTGCCTTTCGTTCCTCCGCATAGGGATCGAACTGGTAATTCCTGGCAATGAGAATCTCCACGCGGCGATTCTGCGCCCTTCCCTGCTCCTGTGAATTGTCCGCAATGGGGCGGTACTCGCTGTAGCCGATGGCGCTGAACCTTCCGGGCTGCAGGTTCGGATTCAGCGATAACAGATATTTCATGAAGTTCATGGCGCGGAAGGAACTGAGCTCCCAGTTGGACGGATACTGCGGCGTATTGATGGGGACATTGTCCGTATGGCCTGAGATGACCACCCTCTGGGGAATCGTTCCAAGGAGGCTCGCGACCACAGGCCCGATTTTCTGGGCATCCCCCACAAGCTCCGCCGATCCGGACGGATACAGCGCCTTCTCCTTGATCCGTATCATGAGCCCGTCATCCGCAAGCTCCGTGCTCAACTCATCCTCCAGCTTGTTCTGCTCGATATATTCATCCAGCTCTTTCTTGATATCCTCCAGCTGCTTGTTCTCCTGAAAATAGGCATCATTTCCCTTGTCCTCATCAGACATGACCTGACGCATCATGCTGGCATTGGGTCCTCCCTGATTGAAAAAGGACGGGCCTCCCATGTTGAAAGCCGCCGTAAATGCCTGAGCCAGCTGGTTCACCTTCGTCTGGTCTGTCTGCGAGATTGCGAACAAGGCGATGAAAAGCGCCAGCAGGAGGGTCATGAGATCGGAATACGGCAACAGCCAAGGCTCGCCTTCATGTTCTTCATGTGGCGGATGATGTTTCTTCTTAGCCATCAAATCACTCCTTCTTCAAGCCTTCGCGTTCGGACTGAGGAATGAATACCATCAGTTTTGCTTCAATGGCCGTAGGCGAATCCCCGGCCTGCAGAGAAAGAATGCCTTCAATAATCATGCGCTTCTCGCTGACCTCTGCCTTTGACAACAGCTTCAGCTTGTTGGCCATGGGCAGGTAGACAACGTATGCCGTGAAGATACCGAGAATCGTAGCAACGAAAGCTGCTGCAATCGCGTGTCCCAGCTTGTTGACGTCGTTCAGGTTGCCCAGTGCCGCGATCAGACCGATAACGGCGCCCAGCACGCCCAGGGTAGGCGCGTAAAGACCGGCCTGCTCCAGCATGGCGCGGCTTTCGGCATGACGCTCCTGCATCACTACCAGTTCTGCGTCCAGCACATCACTGACGAACTCGGGATCCATGCCATCGATGACCATGCCCAGGCCCGTGCGGAAAAAGGGATCCTCAATCTCCTGCACCTTGTTCTCAAGCGCCAGAATACCCTCACGACGGGCAATCTGGGAAAGCTCTATGAAGAGTTGCAGGAGCTGCGCTTTTTCGTGGAGCGCCGGCTTGAAAAAGACCATCTTGACAATCTTCGGCAGATTCTTGAGCTGGTTCATGTTGAAAGCAGTGAACAGGCAGGAGAACGTGCCGCAGATAATAATCAGGAATGCTGCCGGGTTATTCAGCGAGCTGAGAGGCGCACCCTTGATGATCATACCTACGAATACGGAGATAAGACCACCTACCGCCCCTATGAGTGTTGATGTTTCCAAGATAAAAGCCCTCCTTAACTTTCCCTTGCCATTGAAGGGACATCATCCATATTTCAAGTCTAATGTGTATAATTCCATGCAAAGCCTCAAAATCCTTCTACTACGGCGACGAAAAAAATTTCCTTTTGCAATAAATTTCTTTTATTGTATCATAGATTCATCAATAAATATGGTATAATAGAAGAAAATAACGTCAATAGAGAGGGAAGCGATACGATGGAACTAAGGCAACTGGAATATTTTCAAATGGCAAGCCGTCTGCGCAATATCACCCGCGCTGCAGAGCGCCTTCGGGTTTCCCAGCCGAATATCACCGTAGCCATCAAGAAGCTGGAATCGGAGCTTGGCATACAGCTGTTTGACCGCAGCCAGAAACAACTCTCCCTTACGCCGGAGGGCAATGTATTCCTCAACCGCATCGAGCTGGCTCTGAGGAATATACAGGATGCCGTGCTGGAAGTCAATGATTACAAGCAGCTTCAGAAAGGCACGATAAAAATCGGCATCCCTCCCATGATGGGCGCCTACCTCTTTCCCAAAATCTTTTCCAGCTTCCGTCACCGTTATTCCCATCTGGATATCTACCTCTATGAGGAAGGATCCATGACCATCCGGGAACAGCTGGAGCGGGATGAACTGGATTTCGGCATCATCATCATATCCAATGCCTCCACGAACCTGCAGCTTCTTCCCATGTCCAGGAACCAGATTGTTGCCTGCGTTCCGGAAAGCAGCCCCCTGGCCTCCAAGGATTGCCTGAGCTATGAGGATATTGCCGGCACCGACCTCATCATGCTGAAGGAAGGCTCCTTCCTCCGCCAGCTGATTCTGGAGGAAATGAGAGCCGCAGATGTGGAACCCAACACGGTGCTGGAATCCAACCAGATCATCACCATCAAGGGACTTGTCTCCCGCGGTGTCGGCATCTCCTTCCTGCTGGATATCGTGCTGGAAGACTCTCCCGGCATCAAAGCCGTTCCGCTTGCGAACCCCCTCTTCGTCGATGTGGGGCTCGCATGGAAAAAGGACCGCTATATTTCCAAAGCAGCCCAATCCTTCATTGACTTCTGCAAAAACATCCTGAAACAGGCAAAAAACGCCTTGTGAACCGATCTTTGTACTTGTTTCCCGTCGCTGCTATGCCAATTCCACGAACAAATAGTTCAGCCCCAGCGTGTTGGCATAGCGCACATCCTTGGCCATGGCGCAGACGGCACGGATGCCGATGTTCCTTGTCTTATCCTCGGAACTGTGCAGCGCGAGCCAATCCTTGGGATTGAAGCGCCGGCAATCATCCCGGATGCGCATGGTCCAGCCATCGCCCTTTGCCACCCGGATGTCAATGCGATGGCGTTTCCCGTCAACAAAACCCCAACGGATGATGTTCCCCCCCATTTCCTCGATGAAGAGAGCCATGAGCATGGCTCTCTTCTCTGTTTCCCCTTGCTCCAGCAAAAAACGGCGCGCCGCTTCCGAAGCTTCCATCACTTCCTCCATACTGCCCACAGAATAGCTGCAAGCTGTCATCTCTTGGGAAAGAGATGACGGCAGGCACATGAAATCACAGATTCCCTTGGGGCACTCCTTCTTTTGCCGGGCAATGACGAGAAACAGCGTCAGCAGTGTCAACAATTCCGCCAGAGGGAAGGAATACCATATCCCGACGGCACCAAACGCGCTTCCCAGAACAACGGCCAGAAGGCAAATATAGACCAGGTTATCCAAGGCAGAAGTGATATAGGTCATTTTCATAGCTTGGACACCCAAATAATATTTTTGCAGCAAATTATTGATCCCATACAGGGGAAGGTACAGGATGTAAATCCGAAGAGCCGTCACAGCCACGGAAAAGGCTTCGTGTTCAGCGCTCACGAAAATCCCTATCAGGAGCGGCGCCGCCAGAAAGGCCGCCAATGCGACAAGCCCCTCCACCAGGAGCGCCTCCCGCACCGACAATCGCAGGAGGCTTCCAAGGGATTCCTTGTCCTTTTCCCCAGAAAATACGCCCGCCATCGTAAGTACCGTAGCGCTGACACCGCTGACAATGGGGTTGAAGATATTATTCAGGGCATTGATGTCGGCAAACGCAGCAATCGCCGTGCCGGATGCGGAAAAAACCAGCATGAGATTGATGATGTACATTTGTACCATTTTGTAAAAGCGATCTGCCGCCGAAGGCAGGCCAATTCTCAAAATCGGCCGAATGTATTCCAGCCTGGCTTCCCCCATGCAGAAGCGAATGCAGCCGGATCCTTTGAAACTCCCCGCCAGCATGACGACGAGAGAGCTCATATAGGAGCAAGACATGACCATACCCATGCCGAACATGCCGCCCTCTGCATAAAAGACATTGAAGAGAGCGCCTGCGATATTCACGGCCGTTTGCACAAAAATAGCGCGCAGAGCGTATTTCGCCTGCCCTTCCAGAAAAAGCACCGACACCTGCATGGGCAGGAAAAGCAGCAAGGGCAAGCCCGGAGCGATGCCCAGCAGATAGCCTGTCACATGCGGGAACACTTCCGTCTCACTCCCACCCCCACCCAAAAGCACGGCTATGGGTTCGGCAGCCAGGAAAAGGCCAATGGCCAGAACAAGGGAAAAGGGCAGGCAGAAAAGCACCGCTGCGGAATAGAATCCCCTCGCCTCCTCCTGCCGCCCGACCCCGATGCTTTTGGCGCAGCTCCCCTGCACTCCGAGGGAAAGGATCTGGCTCAGCATCATGACCGCAAACATCAGGGGCAAGGTCAACTGAAAGGCCGCCATGGCTGTGATCCCCAAATAGCGGCTGATGATAATGCCATTGACGATGGAGCCCATGAATGCCATGAGATTATTGAGAATCATTTTCTTCATGAAACTGCGAAAAGTTGTCTTCATCAACAAAACATCGTTGTTCATACATCCTGCCCCATTGCTGCAATCCTGTCCCGAAATCTGGCAATGTGCGCCCTGACGTGGGGGAAGAAATGCTCCCTGGCATCCGCAACAAAGCGCCTGCGCATCTCGTCGGAGAATGCAGGGGCAATTTTGAGGAATGTCAGCCATCGAAGAGGGCAGTACGCCTCCATCATCGCATCGATTTCCGCCAGCTCTCCCTCGTCCTCAGTACGGAAATAGGCTCTTTTGAACACAGACCAGACCTTTCCGATCGTATCCGTGTCCCAGCCAACGATCTTCTCCACAAATCCCGGAGGGAATGTCCTGACCAGATGCATCCCCAGCATATAGGTGCCCAATACGTCATAGAGCGGATGCCCCACGCTGGAATCCGCCATGTCGATCAGGGAAAGTTCCTCGCCCTGCACCATAAGATTCCCCCGGTGAAAATCCCCGTGGGCGTAGGTCATGCGTTCCGGTATGGAATCAACCATTTCATCCAGCAAAGCGATTTCCTCTGCAGAGAGCAGGTCGGCAAGACCGGCGGCTCTTTGATGATAGATTTCGCTCATCTTCGGGAAAGTTCCGGAAGGGACTTCCAGCCCGTGGAGCTTTCGGAGGAGATACGCCGATTTCACAATCAAGTCCGTCAAGCGACCCGGTTCTTTGGCAATCACCTCCCGCAGGCTCATGGCCTCGACGAGCTCAAATATCAATCCGAGGCTGTCCCCGGCCCGCACCACATCAAAGGAAAGCGCCGTAGGCACCCCCAAGACAAACGCGGCCCTGGCATTTTGCTTTTCCTGCTCTACCCGGCGCAGAATCTGGGGTGCCGGGCTGTACAGCTTGACAATGGTTTCCTTGTCGAGGCGGTAAACATCCCCGTTTCTTCCCCTGCCGATGCAAGAGCATCCCTCAAGAGAGATTTCCCTCGGGGCACGATGCACTTCCAAAAAGTTCTCAACCCCAGTCAGGCGAAGCGTCTCGGCCACTTCCGGAGACACCTCCACCAGGACGAGCCTGGGGCAACGCTTTTTGAGCTTCAGGAGCAATCGAAGCCCGTTGCTGGAAATATAGCTCAATTCCTTCAGATCAAGGGTCAGTTCGTCAGAAGTCCCGAGCAAAGAGAGAATCTCCTCCTCCACTTGCCCGGAAACTTCAGCAATCAACCGGCCGGCGAGGGCAATCGCTCCGGTCGAAGGTATTTTTCTGACAATCATCATTCATCCTCTTCACACATGCATCAGTTTTCCCGTCATCATCTGGTTGCCCCGATAGGCAGGCAACTCAAGGAAGGTGGCGGCAAGACCGTTTTTGGCCAGTTCCTCACGGATTCCCCGCATAATGGCAGGGGAATCAAATCTCTGGCAAGAGCGAATGTACATGGTATCGCCGTACGATGAAGCCGAAATGCCGAAATTCCCCAGCCCCGGGCCGTGCACACAAATCAATCGAGTAATTTCCCCGACTAGGAATCGGTATTCCATCGGCAGATCGAGGCTGCCGGGATACGTGAGGGAAAACGTGATGGAATTCTTCTCTTGTTGCCCCGCCCCGGCAATGCGCTGATTCCATTGAACAATGTCAGGACCGGAATGGCAAACCTCGTCCACCCTGGTTGCCTTTCTGGCAATCAAGGGGGCAAAATGCTCCCTTGACATCTGCTCCCGCAGCTGCTCCTTGAGAACGGCTCCCTGCTCCTCTGGCGGAAGCTCTTTCAATTTCCCGTCATAGCGCAAAAAGACCGCATCCGAAAAATTCACCTCCGTGGCCGTATGGTAGTATTTGCGCATGTCGGCGGAAACCATGGCAACAATGGGTTTCTCTCCCGCATGGTACAGATCGTCTATCGTCCTGGCGGCCACCAAGGAAATCCATGCTGCCACCGATGTTTTCTGCGCCTTTGCGGCAGCCAGAACATCCTTGAGAGAACAGCGGATCTCATATCCCGAGCACTTGGGTTCCTCGGGGGGATAGCTCTTCTCCGAAATTGCAAGCGCAGCAGGGAAAACACTCTCTTTGGACTCTTCCATGAATTTCCTGTAGGGATCCAGCCGCTCCGATTCATCCATCGTGGAATCCGGCGCCAGACAGACGAACTCGTCCGCCTGTACGTCAACTCCTTTCGCAAGGGCATAATAATAAAGAACCGTCCGCATAAATCCCCAAGCTCCATGAAAATCCGTCATTCCATGGAAATAGGAAAAGAAAAAGCCATGCCGGAAGAGACGGAAAACAAAAAGATACCCTCCTGTATCCTCCGTGCCGTAGCAAAGAATGCGATCGTCAGCGGAAAGCAAGGGAACAGGGACATCGTTCGCCATCGCCCACACGGTTCCTTCATGGATGACCGGGCGGATTGCAAATTCCGGGAAATTCTGAAGCGCCTTGGCTGCAGATGCCTGCAGCAGTTCCGCGTCAATCTCTTCCTTGAAGTCAAAGCGAAAACAGATATCAAAAGCCGAATGCTCTCCTCCGCACAAATAATAAAACAAGCGATTCGACACGCCGATGGGCTGCAAATTCATATCATTCCTCCATTCATCGCATTTCCTGAAAGCACTCCTCAATCATACCTTTCATCCACGACCCGCTTTGTCTTCTTCTCGCTGCGAGGCAGGATGCCGATTTCCACAATCTTGACCAATGGGGTGAACCCGATCTTGCTCTTGACAGCGGCGGCAATCCTGTTTGCCATCTCCTGGAAATTCACGCTGCCGTTCGTCTCCACATAGATGCGCATCGTATCCTTTCCATCCAAATGGGAAAGACGGATCTGATACTCGCTGGAAAGCTCCGGGAAGCATTCCAGGACTTCCTCGATCTGCTTTGGAAACACATTCACGCCCTTGATCTTGATCATATCGTCGCTTCGCCCGGAAATGATATCGATGCGCGGGAACTTGCTGCCACAGGGGCACTCCCCGGGAATGATGCGGGAAATATCATGGGTGCGGTAACGGATGAGAGGCGCCCCCTCTTTGACCAGCGTCGTGAGGACAATTTCGCCGAACTCCCCGTCGGGAACGTTCTTCCCGGTCTTCGGGTCGATGATTTCCAGATACACATAATCATCCCAGATATGCATGCCCGTATCATGCTTGCAGCTGATGCCGATGCCGGGACCGTAGATTTCCGTGAGGCCATAGATATCATAAAGCTCGATCCCGAGTTCCTTCGAGATCCTGTCGCGGATTTTCTTGCCCCAGCGCTCGGAACCGATGACGCCTTTCTTCAGGTGCACCCTGTCCTTGACGCCCCGCTTCTCGATTTCCTCTGCCAGAAGCAATGCATAGGAGGACGTGGCCGTAATGACCGTCGACTTCATATCCATCATCATCTGGATCTGCTTGTTCGTATTCCCGGGACCCATGGGAACGACCATGGCGCCGAGCTTCTCCGCGCCGTTCTGGAACCCGATGCCTGCCGTCCACAAGCCATATCCCGGCGTAATCTGGATGCGATCCTTCGCCGTGATACCGGCGAACTCATAGCACCGCTTGAACATCTCTGCCCAGTCATCCACATCCTTCGCCGTATAGGGAATGATCACAGGGGTTCCTGTTGTCCCGGAAGATGAATGGATGCGGACAATCTCCTCCTCCGGCACGGCCATGAGCCCCAGAGGATAAGCGTCCCGCAGATCCTGCTTCTGGGAAAAAGGCAGCCCCTCGAACTCTTCCACGCTGCTTACGCCGCTGATCCCGGCTTCCCTCAGCTTCTTCCCGTAAAAATTATCCACGTTCAGCAGGCGCTTGATCTGGCGATCGACCTGCCCCAGTTGCACATCATTGATTTTCATGGCATGTTCCTTTCCGACGTATACATCAATGCCTTTTCATTCAGCTCCCAAAACTTTTCGGGAACCCGTTCCCTCATGGCCTCCCGCAGCTCTTTTTCCTCCAGCCCCAATGCTCCCGTGCGGAGCGCCGCTCCCAAGAGCAACACGTTGAGAACCTTCGCGGAACCAAGATCTCCGGCCGCCCTTTCGCTGTCCACGAGAACCAGATCCTTCACCTGATCCCGAAGATGCTGCAGGATTTCTTCCAACGCATAGGTGGATGCCCCGATCATGGCGCTCACAGGAAAAATGGGAGCAGAGCTCGCCACCACAGTCCCGCCTTCCTTCAGCCAGGGCAAATGACGGACGGCCTCTGCCGGCTCAAACCCGATGATGAGATCCGCCTTTCCCGGTGCAATCATCGGGGAATGCAGGCCCTTCCCCAGACGGACATGGGAAAAGACACTGCCGCCCCGCTGCGCCATCCCAATGGTCTCCGCCGTCTTCACCTCCAGCCCCATGCGCATGGCAGCCGCAGAAATAAGCTTGGAAGCCAGGATTGTCCCCTGACCGCCCACGCCACAGAGGATGATATTCTTATTCTGCATTTTTTTCACCCCCTCCAATGGCTCCCACGGGACAGATCTGCTCACAAAGCGTGCAGCCCGTACACAGGGAATTGTCGATAAAGGCTTTCCCCTCTTTGAGAATGAGTGCCGGGCAGCCGAGCTCCCGGATGCATTTCTTGCATCCAATGCACTTTTCTGCATCCACCTTGGAACGCCCCGCCGGTTTCGTCATCGCGATACAGGGAGAATGGAAGATCACGGCTTTGATTCCCGGCTCCTCCGCTACCCTTTGAATCGTGTCCCTGGCCAGCTCATAGTCCAGCGGATTGACCGTCTCCACCGTGGCAAGCCCTATCGCGCGCAACACCTTCTCTATGCTTACCTTTTCCACCACCTGCCCCATGACCGTACGTCCCGTCCCCGGATGCGGCTGGTGCCCCGTCATGGCCGTCGTGGAATTGTCAAGAACCACCAGCGTCATGTCGGCCTGATTGTAAAAACCGTTCACAACCCCCGTAATCCCTGCGGCAAAAAAGGTGGAGTCGCCGACAAAGGCAAAACATTTCGTTTCCTTGTCAAGATGGCCGACCCCCTGCGCGATATTGATGCCGGCTCCCATGCAGAGACAAGTATCGCACATATCCAGGGGCATGGCATTCCCCAAGGTATAGCAACCGATGTCCCCGCAATAAATCGTCTTCTTCCCCTTCATGGCCTGCTTCACCGCATAGAAAGAGGCACGATGGGGACAACCGGCGCAGAGCACAGGAGGACGCACCGGCAGGGGAACCTGAGGAGAGGCAGGCCGTTCCTTCTTCCCCTTTCCCAGGAAAGAGTCCATGGCCTCCCCCACCGATGCCATGGTATTCTCGCCGGCTGCGGCCATGTCTCCCGTCAATTTTCCACGGATCCTCACGGAGAGATAATGTTTCCCGCATACTTGGAGAAGCGCTCTCTCGATGACGGGATCCAGTTCCTCGATGCAGAGAACCTCATCCAGCCCCTCCAGGAACCGAAGAGCCAATTCCTCCGGAAAAGGGAAGGGTGTCGCCACCTTCAGCAGGCGCAGAGGCATTTGGTCATCCTCGCCCAGATGATCCAGGGTGTACATATAGCTGATGCCATGGGAAGCAATCCCTTTCCTCAGAGGGTTCCCCCCGGAAACGCCGAATTCCCGGATCTCATTGCGCGGGTACCCGGAAAGCACCGCAGAGAGTTCCCGGTTCCTCTTCTCAATCAGCCCATGATTCTTCAGGGACAGTCTCGGAAAAATGACCCAACGGGAGGAATCCTTCCGGAATCCCTCGGCTTCTGTCCTGTGATACTCCCCCGCATCCTTGATTTCAATGGCCTCATAGCCATGATCCACCCTTGTCGTGCAACGGAAGAACACCGGCGTATGGTATTTCTCGGAAAACTCAAAGGCTTCCTGCACCATCTCATAAGCCTCCGCCACAGAAGACGGATCGAAGACAGGCACCTTCGAAAACATTGCAAAGGTTCGTGTATCCTGCTCTGTCTGGGAGGATACCGGGCCGGGATCATCCGCCACCATGACCACCATGCCGCCCTTCACGCCCACATACTCCAAGCTCATCAAAGGATCCGAAGCGACATTCAGCCCCACCTGCTTCATGGTGACCATGGCTCTGGCACCGCTGTAGGCAGCTCCCGCAGCCACCTCCATGGCGGCCTTCTCATTGACAGACCATTCCACATGGATCGTCCCCGGATTGCGCTTCGCTACGGTCTCCAAGACCTCCGTGGAAGGCGTGCCGGGATATCCCGCAACGAGGTTCACGCCTGCGGCAATGGCACCCATTGCAACAGCCTCGTTCCCCATCAAAAATTCTCTGTGCATCTTTATTTTCTCCTATCACATATACAACAGCAAAGCTGCCACACGCTTCCGTGCGGCAGCTACGAATATTATAACGCAATTGTTCAAGTTTTGCCATAGGCGAAATAAGGAACTGTACATCACAGCAAGGCATGCGCCACAATATACCCGACCACGCAGCCGGAACTGACCCCGATCAGCCCCGGAATCATGAAACTATGGTTCAGGATGTACTTGCCGATTCTCGTCGTGCCGGAACGGTCGAATCCGATGCAGGCTAAGTCCGAAGGATAGGTCGGCAAGAAGAAATAGCCATAGCATGCCGAAATGAAGGACAGAATCAAGACCGGATCCATGCCCACATTCAACGCCATCGGTACAACAATGGCAATCGCCGCCCCCTGGGAATTCACGAGTTTTGAGGTCAGGAAGGCAAGAACCGCATAGGCCCATGGATAGGTCTGCACCGCATTGCCAAGGAAGTCCTTGAGAAACGCCATATGCTGGCTGAAAAAGGTATCTGCCATCCATGCGACACCATACACAGACACAAGGGCAACCACACCGGAGCGGAACACCTGGCTATTGCCCACATCCTTCGCCTTGACCTTGCACGTCAGAAGAATCAAGGCTCCCACCAAAAGCATGACCATCTGGATGACCAGAACCATGGAAATGGGCTTCAGGTCGCCCTTGGCATTCGGGAAATGCGGAAGCAGGGACGGAACATTGCCCAAAATCGCAATCACAACGATGCCAAGAAGGAAAATGTACATGGCACGATAATACGTCGCAGGCAGTTCCTGTCCCATAAGGCTTTCCGTGTCGCCATAGACATAGGCTCTGTTCTGCGGATCCTTGATGAATTCCTGGAACCTCTCATCCTTGTCCAGATCCTTGCCACGGCGATAGCTCCAGAGCGCCGCAAAGAACACGCCCAGCCCCGTAGCAGGGATAGAAATGGAAAGGATCTGCAGAAGAGAATAGTTGTTTCCTGCGGCAGCCATAAATGCCACAACGGAAACCACCGCCACCGAAGCCGGAGAAGCGCAGATTCCCATCTGCGCTGCAACAGAGGACACCGCCATGGGACGCTCGGGGCGGATGCCCTCCTTGATGGCGATATCGTAGATAATGGGGAACAGCGTGTAGACCGCATGCCCGGTACCGCAGAGAACCGTGAGGAACCATGTGGTAAGCGGCGCAAAGATGGTCACATGCTTCGGATTGCTGCGCAGGAACTTCTCCGCGTACTTCAGCATGACCGTAAGTCCTCCGGAGGTCTGCAGGAAACCGGCGCAGGTGACCACCGCCATGATGATGAGCATGACATCCACGGGAGGCTTGCCCGGCTTATAACCGAAGCCAAACGTGAAAATGACAAGACCGATTCCGCTGATGACCGCCAGCCCGAGACCGCCATGCCGGACCCCGACAAGCAAACAGGCCAGAAGCACCAGAAATCCCAATAACATTTCCATAAGATCTCTCCTTTCCGGCACCTATCAAACAAACCCGTCTGCCTCGTCCTCACCGGTGCCAAAGAAAATGCATTGCAAATCTTCTTTATCTTATTCGCCGTCCTTTTTTTGATTTCCTTCCTCCAAGATAAGAAAAAAAAGAAAAATCTGTGATTTTTCTCCGATGCTGACGATGTCTGAGCCCCCATAATAGCACAGATTTCCTACTACCCAAAATAACAGCAATGTGATACAATAGTCAGGTATTCTTATATGGTATAGGAGGCAATCTTTTATGGCATACATCAATGACAACTATCTCAAACTCCCCGGCAGCTATCTCTTCGCAGAAATCGCGCGCCGCATCCGGATCTACAAGGAAGAGCATCCCGATGCCGACATCATCCGTCTCGGCATCGGCGATGTCACTCAGCCCCTTGCGCCTGCCGTCATCACAGCGCTCCACCGGGCAGTGGATGAAATGGCGGATGCAAAGACATTCCGCGGATACGGGCCGGAACAGGGCTATCCCTTCCTCATCGATGCCATCATCGAAGCGAACTACACCTCCCGCGGCATAGAAATC
>CACYDT010000115.1 GCA_902773295.1 uncultured Veillonellaceae bacterium
CAGCCGCTACCATTGCCTCAATTACCACGCAACCTTCACCAAGGGGACGATTGAATTCCGGCTTTTCCAATTCGCCAACCCCACGGCGGAGCGCAAGGGCGGCTTGCACGGTGGAGAACTCAAGAGTTACATCCAGCTTTGCCTCGCCCTTTCCGAGATGGCCAAGAGCCTCAAGACCGCAAGCCCCAAGGAGCCGCAACATGAGAATCCGAAATTCGCGATGAGGACTTGGCTGATGCGGATGGGATTCATCGGCGAAGAGTTCGCCACGGCGAGGGACATCCTGACCCGGAACCTTGCCGGGGATGCAGCCTTCCGCTTTGGAAGAAACACCCACTAAGCACTAAGACCCCAAACCACCCGCCGGACGGCGGGCTTGGGGTGGTAGAAGCCAATGGATGTTTCTTCGAGAGCAGAAGGGAGATTGATGGACATGAAGGGAAGAATTTACATTGCTTACGGCTCGAACATGAGCATGGAACAGATGAAGTTCCGCTGCCCGGAGGCACAGCTTTTGGGGACGGGCTTGCTCGAAGGCTGGCGGCTGATGTTCAAGGGGAGCAAGACGGGGGCCTACGCCACTATTGAGCGGGAGAAGGAATGTACCGTGCCGATTCTCCTTTGGCGCATTTCGGCTGCCGATGAGGAGCGGCTCGACCGCTACGAGGGATTCCCATCCTTCTACTACAAGCGCACCCTCCAAGCCGTGAAAACCGATGAGCATGGCATCCGCACAGGGCTCACTCGCGGCATGGCCTACATCATGCACGAGGAGCGGAAACTCGGAACGCCGTCCCTGCATTACCTCCGCATCCTCGAAGAGGCTTACAAGGAATTTGGCTTTGACGAGGAAATCCTCGGCGATGCCTACGATTACAGTCAGCCGCAAGAAAAAGATTTGCCCTGCCTTTGGTAACAACTACACATTTCACCGAGAGCCGCCTACGGGCGGTTTTTCTCGTTTCCTTCTTGCGGATTGTATACACAAATAAACCGCATTTATCGCTTGCTATTTCTCCGATAGTACGGGAATATACACACAACGAAAGGGAAAACCGCAGCGCAAGCAAGGGAGGAAATGAACATGAAAAACGAAAACAAAATCACCAAGAAGGAAAGCAAGCAGCTTTTGAACATCGCCATGAAGTACATTTATGCGATGCAGGAGCGAGGAGATTTCGAGTATCGGATGAACGATGAAGAGGATTTCCTCGATGTCAGCGTAGGCTCCCTGGAGGCCGCATTGGAAGCCGCCTACCTTCTCGGAAAGAACGCCAAAGCATGACGGAAAAAAACAACCGAGCGCAGCCCTTCGGGGCTGTTGCTCGTACTGATAGATTTTGGGAGTCGCTTACGGCGGCTCCTTTTTGATGGGAGGTGACTCAATGCGGAAGCTGACCGATTACACACCGACAAAATTCATGGCAATGGATTCTCGCTACGACAAGACAGCTGCCGATTACGCCGTGGGCTTCATCGAATGTCTCTGCCATACCAAGGGGACATGGGCGGGAAAACCCTTTGAGCTGATTGACTGGCAGGAGCGGATCATCCGTGACCTGTTTGGGGTTCTAAAGAAAAATGGCTACCGCCAATTCAACACAGCCTACATCGAGATAGGGAAGAAGAACGGGAAGAGCGAGCTGGCAGCCGCTGTTGCACTTCTCCTTTGCTGCGGGGATGGCGAGGAACGAGCGGAGGTGTATGGCTGCGCCGCTGACCGCCAGCAAGCCTCCATCGTGTTCGAGGTGGCGGCAGATATGGTGCGGATGTGTCCTGCGCTTAATAAGCGGGTGAAAATCCTCGCATCCCAAAAGCGGATGGTGTTCGCTCCCACCAACAGCTTCTACCAGGTACTTTCTGCGGAGGCCTATTCCAAGCATGGCTTCAATATACACGGGGTGGTGTTCGATGAACTCCATACCCAGCCCAACAGGAAACTCTTCGATGTCATGACCAAAGGCTCCGGCGATGCCCGTATGCAGCCGCTGTATTTCCTCATCACGACCGCCGGGACAGATACGCAGTCCATCTGCTACGAAACCCATCAAAAGGCTCTGGATATCCTCGAGGGGCGAAAGATCGACCTGACGTTCTATCCTGTTATTTATGGCGCAGGAGCGGATGAGGATTGGACGGATCCTGCGGTATGGAAAAAAGTGAATCCCTCCCTTGGCATCACCATCGGCATTGACAAGGTACACGCTGCTTGCGAATCAGCCAAGCAGAATCCAGCAGAAGAAAACGCTTTTCGGCAGCTCAGGCTGAACCAATGGGTGAAGCAAAGTGTCCGGTGGATGCCGATGCACAAATGGGATGCCTGCTCCTTTTCCGTTGATGAGAAAGAACTGGAAGGACGTGTTTGTTACGGCGGTCTTGACCTCTCGTCAACGACCGATATCACGGCGTTTGTCCTGGTGTTCCCGCCTGTGGATGAAGCCGACAAATACATGGTGCTTCCGTATTTTTGGATTCCAGAGGATAATGTGGATTTGCGGGTGCGCCGCGATCATGTTCCCTATGATGTTTGGCAGCGGCAAGGCAAGCTGGAAACTACGGAAGGCAATGTGGTGCATTACGGCTTCATAGAGAAATTCATCGAAAGGCTCGGTGAGCGGTTCAACATCCGGGAGATTGCCTTCGACCGCTGGGGAGCGGTGCAGATGGTGCAGAACCTCGAAGGAATGGGATTCACCGTTGTTCCCTTCGGTCAAGGTTTCGCCAGCATGAGTCCTCCCACCAAGGAGCTGATGAAGCTGGTCTTGGAGCAGAAAATTGCCCATGGCGGGCATCCAGTCCTCCGCTGGAACATGGACAACATCTTCATACGTACCGACCCTGCCGGAAACATCAAGGCGGACAAAGCAAAAAGCACGGAGAAGATTGATGGGGCGATTGCCCTCATCATGGCTCTTGACCGTGCTATTCGGTGCGGGAATGATGCAGGGGAAAGCGTGTATGAAAGTCGGGGCGTCGTAGTGGTTTAAATGGCATTCTATAATCTCTGGATTTTTAGGATATGATATTCCCATTTCGGCAATAACGGGATTTTCTTTTTCCTCCACTCGAAGGAGGAGTTTTTTTCGAATTTTTGACCGGGTGATGCAAGAAACTTTCTTTTAGGCATCCAGCATTCAAAAGACTTATTCCATACCGCTTGTATAGTTTTATATTTTCCATTGTTTAAATTTACCAACTTTGTAAAAACCACGAATTTTGTGCCTTTATATCCTTTGCTTCGTAGATCTTGAATATCTTCATGGGCAGTTTTCCAAGTTATGTAATTCTTTTCTTCGTTAGAGGCATTTGGGGGATATATAGGACGTGTTTTGCGTGGAAACAATTCTACAGAAAATGATTTAAAATCCCATTTGTAATCTTCATTTATCTGTCCATCAATAGAAATAACATCCACCCATTTCCCTTTTGTATTGATGGATTTTACAATGTCTCTTGTTATGAAAACAGCGGCTGATTCTCCATTTTCAACATAACTGATGTAATCGGCATCATATTTTACTTTCTCTTTGTTCATGTATGAGACCTCCATTGTATACACGATTTATATGTACTTGTGGCCTTGATAATTTCCAGCTTTAGAGTGATAAATAGATACACCAGAAGGGAAAAGCACAGAAAAAGGGAGGAAACGAAAATGACAAAGAAGGAAATCGCCGAGATTATCGAGAGCAAGGCTGCCGGGTACGGATTCGAGATTGAAGAAAACTCCTTGGGCTGGAACAACAAGCGCACGGGGCAGGATTACATCAACATCCAGATTTTGCAGAACAACAACCTTGAAAAGACCGACTGGGAAAACCGAAAAGCCTGCATCGAAATCGAAGCCTGCGCCAGCGTCAGCCGGATGGGAGGAAACCCCACGCCGGAGGAACTTTTGAAGGCCGCCGATGAGATTGCAAGAGGAGCAAAATTCACGGCAGAGCTGCAGAGCATGCGGCTTTCTTACGAAAGAACCTTCTAAGCCGAAACCAAAGCATGGAACGCCGCTCGAAAGGGCGGTGTTTTTGCATAAACTCTACTTGGGATTTTTTCTCTTGCCTCTCATTTCCTCTACCGTAAGTTTATACACCATGGTTCGAGGTATTGCTGCGGGATTGAAATGTGCTGTTTTATCCGTATGATAGTGATTCATAAGTTCTCTTAAAGCTGATTCTTTTTCTGCTTCCGGCAAAATAGATACTCGCCCTTTGCCCATCACGGATTCATAGGCAAAAGTACAGTATCCTTTGTCCTCAAAATACTGAACTTGATGATTGCAGTCCATTTCAAAGGATGCTCTGTTATCGACATTGATTAGTTCCAGTTTATGCCCTTCGAGTGCGCTGTGAAAAATCAGTTCGATTGTCTCTCCGTCATCAATGATACCAAAGTTCAGCGGCACGATATACGGATAGCCATTGTCATTGAAAGCCAATCGACACACATCGCACTTTTTCATGATGGACAAGATTTCGTTTCTGTCCGTTATTTCTCTGTCTTTTCGTCGCATAAATATTCCTCCGTATACATTTCAAGGAGTGTGACACTCATGAGTATTTTCATTTGGCTGTTCCGCTCACGGGACACTACAATTCTTTTCTCATGTAAATAACATCGTCCATAGGATTATTGTAGTATGGTTCGCATTGTACAAATCCGTATTTTTCATAAAGATGAATTGCAGATTTTAAAGGTGTTATAGTGTCCAAGACCATTTCCTTGAACCCGGCTCTTTGAGCATGGGAGATAATCTCCTGTACCAATGTTTCACCTAAATGCAGTCCTCTTGCCTTCGGTTTGACATACAGCCTTTTCATCTCGCAGCGCAATTTATCGTGCTTATGATATGCCACCATTCCCAACACTTCATTTTCTTCCAAGGCTACTAAAATTTCACCTTCTGGAGCCGTATATTTTGTGGCAGGATTTTGGAGTTCTTCATCTATGTGTTGAAAAGTTAAGTCACGACCCAAACGCTCAGTATATTCAATAATTAAATTTTTTACCTGTGGAAAAAAATCTTTACCATCCACTATTTTCATTCCATCGCCTCATATTGATTATGTTTTAAGGAGCGTGATATTCATGGGAATTTTCAGTTGGCTGTTCCGCTCACGGGAAAAGGCTAAAAACAGCTACCACTTCAACGGCTGGCCGTTCGTATTCGGTAAATCTGCCGCTGGAGCGAAGGTCAACGAGTTCACCGCCATGCAGACCACGGCGGTTTACGCTTGCGTCCGCATTCTGGCGGAATCCATCGCGGGGCTTCCTCTTCATGTGTATGAATATCGAGGGAATGGGAAAGAGCGAGTGCCGGGGCATCCGCTCTATTTTCTTCTCCACGATTCCCCCAATCCCGAGATGACTTCTTTCATATTTCGAGAGACGGCGATGATTCACCTTCTACTATGGGGAAATTCTTTCTCGCAGATAATCCGGGACGGTATGAGACGTGTGGTGGGCCTGTACCCGCTGCTGCCCAACCGCATGAGCGTTGACCGGGACGAGCATGGGGAGTTGGTTTATACCTACACCCCTATGAGCGACAGCAACCCCAATCTCAAGAGCGGACAGTCCATCAAGTTGTGCAGGGAGGATGTCCTGCACATTCCGGGGCTGGGCTTTGACGGCCTTGTCGGATATTCACCGATTGCTATGGCAAGGAATGCCGTGGGCATGACCCTCGCTTGCGAGGAATATGGCTCGTCCTTCTTCGCCAATGGCGCACGTCCCGGCGGTGTCCTGAAACATCCGGGAATCCTCAAAGACCCGTCCAAGCTACGTGAAAGCTGGCAAGCCGTCTACGGAGGTACAGCCAACACGGGCAAGGTTGTGGTCTTAGAGGAGGGGGTGGACTATCAGCAGATCTCCATCCCGCCAGAGGAGGCGCAGTTCCTCGAAACGAGGAAGTTCCAGATTGACGAGATTGCGCGGCTCTACCGAGTGCCGCCCCATATGATTGGTGACCTTGAGAAGTCCTCCTTCAACAATATTGAGCAGCAATCTCTCGAATATGTGAAGTACACCCTCAATCCTTGGGTGGTGCGTTGGGAACAGTCTTTGCAGAAGGCGCTTTTGCTTCCTTCGGAGCAGAAACGCTACTTCATCAAGTTCAATGTGGACGGCTTGCTCCGTGGGGATTACCAGAGCCGAATGCAGGGCTATTCGATTGGCCGTCAAAACGGGTGGCTCTCGGCGAACGACATCCGGGAGATGGAGAACATGAATCCTATCCCCGATGAGGAAGGTGGAAACCTCTACCTTATCAATGGAAACCTGGGCTCAGTCCGTTTTCTTGTGGGATGCTGACTTGCACCCTCATAGAGCAGTAGATTAACACTTGTCAAAAAAAGGAATCTCCCTTATCATTGGATTGTTTACCTACCACAATGAACAATCCAAAACAAAGGAGATCCCCTGCCTTGAATTATACACCATCTACTGATTTTGAACAACTGTCTCTTTTCGACCAAACAGGCCATCCCATACCACAGCTGCCTCCTGAGCCTGCCTCGCAACATGAATACCTGCTGATACCGAATACGCTCACAGGCTTCCGCAATGTCCGCACAGATACACTTCAGGATTATGCCGGACGCACCGTCCACTGCCACCTTGGCGACCTGGACGAGTTGCCGTCTGACCGGATATGCGAACATTGCGGCGGCAGCATGCACGTCAACAGTAGCCATACCATGCGTCACTTGTGGCACTTGCCCTATGGCAACGCCATCAGCATGGTCAAATTCGCAAAAACTCAATACTACTGCCCTTCGTGCCACCATTCCTCCTACCAGCCGGTACCGTTCCAGGCCGATGGCCATCGCATCACAAAGCAGCTGGAGAAATACATCAAGGAGCTGCTGGCAAGGAACAAGTACACGTTGAAGGACATTGCCGAAATAACAGGTGTTGGCAAAGGAATTGTCAAGGATATCGACAAGAAGCGCCTGCAGGAGCTGTATACAGAGGAGACAGCAGATGGCAGGAAGCTGATGAAGCCTGAACGCCAGGCTAAATTCCTGGCCATAGACGAGTTCAAGCTGCACAAAGGCTACATTTTTGCCACTCATATCATTGACCTTGTGACAGGCCATATTCTCTGGATTGCCGAGGGCAAGAAGAAGCAGGTGGTATATGACTTCATAGAGCACGTCGGGCTGGAGTGGATGCAGGGGGTCGTTGCAGTTGCCTGTGACATGAACTCTGACTTCCAGGAGGCCTTTCAGGAACGCTGCCCGCACCTGCAGATTGTCTTCGACCATTTCCACATCATAAAGAATTTCAACGAGAAGGTCATAGCGCCTGTCCGCATTGAGGAGCAAAATAGACTGCTGGCTGAAGGAAACAAGGAAGGAGCCGCACATCTGAAGAAGGGCAGACACATACTGACAGCAAAGAGGGAAACATTGAAGGATAAAGACCGGAAAGCCCGTGATTGCAGGGCAAAGCGCAAGGGAAGCGTACTTTTTAAGCTGCGCCATTTCAAGCGTAAAGACGGCAGCCTCATTCGCTACAATGACCTGATTCTGGAAAACGAGCTGCTCTTCAGGATTGATATAGTCAAGGAGTGCTTAGCTGAAGCCTATGAGCAGGACACACCTGAAGCGATGAAAGCTGTGCTGGATAAGGCCATATGGGAGTGCCGGCAGTCACATAACAGGCATATGATTTGGTTTGCCAATCTTCTCGAAAACCATATGCCAGGGATTACAGGATATGCCATGTATCCGATTTCCTCCGGTAAAATGGAGGGCATCAACGGCCACATCAAAGAAATACGTCGGCATGGTTACGGCTATCCTGATGATGAGTATTTTTTTCTAAAGCTAATTGACGCCAGTCGCCATGGTCGTGTCCCGTACAGCAAGTCTCTCAGGTTGAATTACTGAGCTGCTGTACTCGTGGGGAGCATCCCACAAGAAAACTTTTAGAGCCGAAACCTGTGTAAGCTCCGAGATGCGGGGCTATTTGGCAAACAGAATGGAGGGAACGACACAGATGGGAAAGCGTAAATTTTGGAATTGGGTGCGGGACTCCGACACGGGAGAGCGCACCCTTGTATTGAACGGTACGATTGCAGAAGAGTCTTGGTTTGGTGATGAAGTCACTCCGGCAATCTTCCGGGACGAACTTACCAAGGGCGAGGGAGACATTACCGTATGGATCAACTCCCTTGGCGGCGATGTGTATGCGGCGGCGCAAATCTACAATATGCTCATGGATTACAAGGGTAAGGTCACCGTCCGCATTGACGGCATTGCCGCATCTGCGGCATCCATGGTTGCTATGGCAGGAGAGCCTGTGGAGATGTCCCCCGTGGGGATGTTCATGATTCACAACCCCGCCACTGTAGCCATTGGCGACAAAAAGGAAATGCAAGCCGCCATCGAAATGCTGGGCGAGGTGAAGGAAGGCATCATCAATGCCTATGAACTCAAAACAGGCTTATCCCATGATGTGTTGTCCGACTACATGGATGCCGAAACGTGGTTCAATGCCAAGAAAGCCTTGGAGCTTGGCTTTGTGGACAAGATACTCTTCGCCAATAATGAAGAGGAGAAAGCGATGGAGGCTGTGGAGGGAATGGTTTTCTCCCAGAGAGCCGTCACCAATTCGCTCCTCGATAAAATCAAGG
>CACYDT010000116.1 GCA_902773295.1 uncultured Veillonellaceae bacterium
GCATAGCGGTGCTATGTCGACTGACGACAACGACGCATATGGAAATTTAGACAAGTCAAATCTAAAATTTATTTATGAACAGTTCCTGAGGAAAGGATGGGGCATTGGACTTTTTTACCTTGCTGCAAGGGCATGTGGCAGTCTTTCTGTTGCTTATGACGAGAGCCAGCGGAATCTTCATCATATCCCCTTTTTTTGGCAGCATGAATATCCCAATCTATTTCAGGGCCGGGTTGGCGTTTGCCTTTTCGGTGGTGCTTTTTCCCGTGGTGGATGCGATGGGGGCGGTGGAGGCTCCGCCTACTGTATTGATGTATGCGGTTTCTGTGCTGTCAGAGCTTTTTGTGGGTTGGCTGATAGGCTTTGTTGCGTATATTTCCTTTTCCGCGATCAATATGGCTGGCAAGATCATGGATATGCAGGTAGGGTTTGCTATTGTAAACGTTATGGATCCAACTTCCGGTCAGCAGGTTCCGCTTATCGGAAGTTTTCTTTATAATTTGGCAGTGATTGTGTTCTTGGTAACGAATGGGCATCATATGATCATTGCCGGCCTGGCGGAGAGCTTTCGGTTGGTTCCGCTCATGGGAATGAGTCCGGGACTTTCCCTTCCTATCCTCATTACGAATTTCACGACAGGGATTTTCCTTACGGGCATGAAGATCGCCATGCCGGTCACGTTTGCCATTCTGCTGACGAATATCGGCCTGGGGATTCTGGCGCGCACGATGCCGCAGCTCAATATCTTCGTCGTGGGAATACCTTTGCATCTCATAATCGGCATGAGTGTTTTGTCCATGCTTATGCCCTTTTATGTTTTGTTTTTGGATGTGGTATTTAATGAATTGTATGGAAATATTTCCGTTGCCCTGCAAGCGCTCCAATGATGATGACATCCGTGGGCGGCGGCTTTGCTTCGATCTCCAGCTTTTTGCCGAAGGAGAGAAGACGGAGGAACCGACAGCAAAGAAGCGCGCGGATGCCAGAAAAAAAGGGCAGGTGGGAAAGAGCCAGGAGCTTAATACCGCCTTTGTTCTGCTGATTGGCTTTTTCATTCTCAAGATTCTTTGGGAATATATCTATGGCGAGATCGCCAATTATACAACATATATCTATGGTCATTTGATGCAGAGTGTGGACACAGAAACGGTCTTGCAGCTTTTCATCGGCATTATGATCGTGCTGGCGAAGACGGTGCTGCCGGTGATGTTTGCCATCCTGATTATGGGGCTTGGCATCAATCTCTTCCAGGTGGGGCTCAATTTCAGCACGGAGGCCATAGAAATCAAGCTGGACAAGCTGAACCCCATCAACGGCTTTGGGAGGATTTTCTCCAAACGTGCGCTGGTGGAATTGGTGAAGTCCATATTGAAGATTATCATCATTGGTTTTTTCCTTTACAATTATCTCAAGGACGAGATTTTTGTGATGCCCCAGTTCATCTATTATGATCTGGGCAAGAGCCTGGAAGAGATCTCAAAGATTGTCTTTGCCATGATTTTCCAGGTTCTCGCGGTCATCATCATTCTGGCTGTTCTGGATTTCTCTTACCAGAAATGGCAGACGACGCAGGATCTCAAGATGACGAAACAGGAAGTCAAGGATGAGATGAAGCAGTCGGAAGGAGATCCCCAGATCAAGGGAAAAATCCGGCAGAAGCAGCGCCAGATGGCTATGGCCCGCATGATGCAGGAGGTTCCCAAGGCGGATGTCATCATCACGAACCCGACGCATTATGCGGTGGCGCTTCAATACAGCCAGGGAATGACAGCGCCGGCCGTATTGGCGAAAGGGCAGGATTTCGTGGCGCAGAAGATCAAGGAGATAGCAAAGGAACACAAGGTTCCCATTGTAGAGAACAAGCCCCTGGCACGGGCGCTGTTTGCCGCAGTGGAGGTTGGGGATATGGTTCCGCCTGAACTTTATCAGGCAGTGGCAGAAGTGCTTGCCTATGTCTATCGCTTGAAGCATAAGCGATACAGACCCGCATGATGGGGCACTGCTGCAGGCTTTTTCGGGGATTTGGAAGTAAGGAGTTGCCGACATGGCTGAACCACAGGGCATGTCAGTGCAAGGCACTGGCAGTGCAATCAATTCGATAAAGAAATACAGTGATATCGTCATTGCGGTGGCCATTATAACCATCGTCATCATGATGATCATCCCTCTGCCGACGGCGCTCCTGGATCTTTTGATCTGCGTCAACATAACGGCTGCGCTGGTGATTGTCATCTCGACGATCTATAACGAGGAGGCATTGGATCTTTCGGTATTTCCGTCCTTATTGCTCGTGACGACGTTGTTCCGCCTGGCGCTGAACATATCATCGACGAGGCTGATTCTTTTGGAGGGCTATGCCGGTGAAGTCATCACGGCCTTCGGAAATTTCGTTGTCGGGGGCAATCCGGTGGTCGGCTTCATCGTGTTCGTCATCCTGGTCATCATCCAGTTCATTGTCATCACGAAGGGTTCGGAGCGCGTGGCGGAAGTATCGGCCCGTTTCACATTGGATGCTATGCCGGGCAAGCAGATGGCCATTGATGCAGACCTCAACCAGGGAGCCATCACGGATGCAGAGGCGAAGGTCCGCCGGGAGAAAATCCAGCGGGAAGCGGATTTCTTCGGTGCCATGGACGGTGCCAGCAAGTTTGTCAAGGGTGATGCCATTGCGGCCATCATCATCATGCTCATCAATATTTCCGGCGGCTTTGTCATTGGCATTGTGCAGCGCAATCTGGAGGCCGTCCAGGCGCTTCAGCAGTATACCTTGCTCACGGTGGGCGAGGGACTTGTCAGCCAGATACCGGCGCTCCTGATTTCCACGGCGACGGGCATCATTGTTACCCGGTCTGCGTCGGAAGGGAACCTCGGAGCTGATATTGTCAACCAGTTTTTCCGCAACGATCGCATTTATTTCATCATCAGCGGCGTCCTGGTGTTCCTTGCTTTGGTGCCGGGACTTCCCGGAATCCCCTTTACGTTTCTCGCAGTGACCTGCTTCCTGATTGGGCGTGGCTTGCGCAAGAAAGAGGAGAAGGCTGTGGAAACGACAAAGGAGGAGGCGAAAGCGAAGGACAAGGCGGAAGCCACGAAGCCGGAGAACATTGTTTCCCTTCTCCAGGTGGATCCCATGGAACTGGAGATCGGTTACAGCCTCATCCCGCTGGTTGACAGCGGGCAGGGCGGCGATCTTTTGGATCGCATTGTCATGATCCGGCGGCAGTGTGCATTGGAACTTGGCTTAGTCGTGCCTACGATCCGTATCCGCGACAATATCCAGATCAAGCCCAACGCTTACATCATCAAGCTGAAGGGCATTGAGATTGCCAAGGGGGAGCTTTTGTTGGATCATTATTTGGCAATGAATTCGGGAACCGTATTCGAGGAGGTGCCCGGCATCGAGACCACGGAACCTGCCTTTGGGCTTCCTGCCTTGTGGATTCCGGAGACGGAGCGCGAGCAGGCGGAACTCAACGGATATACGGTTGTGGATGCGGTTTCCGTGCTGGCAACCCATCTCACGGAGGTCATCAAGGCTCATGCGGATGAGATTCTTGGACGTCAGGAGACCCAGAACCTCATCGACAACCTCAAGAAGACGAACGAGTCCCTTGTGGACGAGGTTGTGCCGGATCTCATGAATGTCGGCGAGATCCAGAAGGTTTTGGCAAACCTCCTGAAGGAGCGCATTACCATTCGGGATATGTCCACCATCCTGGAAGTCCTGGCAGACTATGCGCGTGCGACAAAGGATACGGAGATTCTTACCGAATATGTGCGTCACGCCATGGCGCGGCAGATTACCTTGCAGAATGTGCAGAACAATATCCTGTCCTGCGTTACGTTGGATCCTTCTCTGGAGAACCGTATTGCCGGAGGAGTGCAACGCACGGATCACGGCTCCTACGTAAGCCTGGATCCTGATTCCATGCAGCGCCTGATCAGTGCACTCAATACAGAGCTGTCGAAGCTTACCAATATGGGCTACCAGCCCATTGTGCTTACAAGCCCGGCGGTGAGGCTTTATTTCCGCAAGCTCGTAGAGCGTTCCGTGCCGGGGATCACAGTCCTTTCCCATGCGGAGATTGAACAGAGCGTGGAGATACAGATCCTTGGGGTGGTGAAGATTTAAGTGCAGATCAAAGTTTTCAAGGCGGCAACGATGAAAGAGGCCATGGAGCAGGTAAAGGAAGCCCTGGGCAGGGATGCGGTTATCCTGCACACCAAGAAATACAAGGATGGAGGTTTCCTCGGGTATCGGAGCAAGGAAATCGTGGAAGTTACGGCTGCCGTGGAAGACGAAAATGTCCCGGGGACAGCGAAGCGCAAGAAATCTTCTGCCGGTGAGAAAGAAAAGAAAAAGAAGGCGGAGGAGGTTCCGATTCCGGTGGCGAATCCGATTCTCCCGGCGAACGTGCTGTCCCAGTACAAAACGCACGGGACGGAGCAGGGCGTGGAGCTTGCGGCGCAGGGCGCTGTATCTCCTTCTCCTCCCCCTGTCTCGCCCCCGGTATTTCCTGCATTTGGGGGAGATGCCTTTTCTCCTGTGCCTTCCCCGCCGAAGGGGAACGAACCTGTGCCTGCGGCCGAAGCAGAACCGGCGCGTATCATAAAGGCGCCGCAGCCGGAGCCACTCGCAGCGGAGCCTGCCGCAAGGAACGTGCAGCAGATGGAAGAAGGGAAACAGGAATCTTCCGGGGAAGATGCGGAAAAGATACAGAAGCTGGAAGACGAGCTGGCGAAGATGAAAGCGCTCCTGGCCCAGGTCATGAGCAGGGACTCAAAGGAGGGAAGCATTTCCCTGCAGGAGGCCCTGCGGCGCCAGGATGTAGACAAGGCTATCCTGGATGATATGGCGGCTCGTTCCGATGCGGGAGAGACCTTGGCGGATATGAAATCCGGCGAGGCGAGGGCGACTCTCAGGAAATACCTGGATCATGTCGTGAAATGCTCGCAAGGGCTCCAGCTTCCGGAGCATGGCTCCCGCATTGTTGCCCTTATCGGCCCGACAGGGGTCGGGAAGACGACGACTTTGGCGAAGATTGCCGCGCGCTTCGTATTGGATCAGGAGACGCGCGTGGCTCTTATTACGGCAGATACGTATCGAATCTCTGCGGTGGAACAGCTCAAGACGTATTCCGATATCATTGGATTGCCGCTGGAAATCGTCTATTCTCCGGACGAGTTGCGGAAGGCCATCCGCAAGCACAGCGACAAGCAGCTCATTCTCATCGATACGGCAGGGCGGAGCCAGCATAATGAGTACCAGATGAAGGAACTGAAGGAACTCTTGAAGGCGAATACCCGTGTGGAGAAGCACTTGGTGATCAGCGCAACGACCAAGAGCAAGGATGCAGTTGATATTCTGGAAAAATTCTCGGTGTGCAGGCCCGATCATGTCATTTTTACCAAGGTGGATGAAACCAGCAGTGTGGGCCTGATCCTGAACCTTCTTTACGAGAAGGATATCGCTCTTTCCTATCTGGCGTATGGGCAAAGTGTCCCTGATGATATCATGCCGGCCAGTGCGGAAAAACTGGCAGAATTATTATTGAGGGAATGATATGGAAGATCAGGCAACACGACTCAGGAAGCTTGTAGAGGACAAAACGGGGCAGGTGCAGGAAAGCCTGGACCAGTCCTTGGCAGGCAAGGCAGAAGCGGAAGACAGGAAGACCCGCGTGATAGCTATTACCAGCGGCAAAGGCGGGGTGGGCAAGACGAATCTCACAGTGAATCTGGCCATCGCACTGGGAATGGAGGGGCAGCGGGTTCTGGTGATCGATGCCGACCTCGGTATGGCTAACGTGGATGTTGTGCTGGGGAGCCTGTCGAAGCATCATTTGTTGAATCTTTTGGACGATGGGGTAGAACTTTCCGATGTCCTGATTCACGGGCCTTATGGCGTGACTTATATATCCGGAGGATCCGGAATAGAAAAGGCGCAGGATTTCAGCATGGCGGACAGGCAGCGCCTCATGCAGAAACTCTCAGGCTGCGGCCAGATTGCGGATATCGTGCTTGTGGATACAGGGGCGGGGCTTGGCAAGATCGTCATGGATTTCATTCTGGCAGCGGATGAGGTGCTTCTGGTAACGACTCCGGAGCCCACAGCGCTCACGGATGCCTACGCAGTCATGAAGGCGTACAGCATGTATGCCACGAACAAGAATATCAAGCTGGTCGTGAACCGGGTGTATGATGAGGGAGAAAGCAGGGATGTGGTGTCGAAGCTCCAGCAGACCTCCCAAAAGTTCCTGAAAATGCCCATCGAATGTGCCGGCTATATCTATGAAGATCGAAATGTCATAGGGGCTGTGCGGAAACAGAAGCCCTTTCTGGCAATGAAGCCCAATTCGATTGCTTCCAAATGCGTGCAGGCCATGGCCAAAAGCCTGATCTATGGGGGCGATATGGTAGTGAAGCAGGGCTGGAGAGGCTTTTTAAGGCAAATTTTTAATTTTTCGCGAAAATGATGGAGGAACTTTGGTATGGCGGGCGAATTAATAAAAGCAGGAGATGTTTTTACCATAGGCCAGCGTCTGGAATTTTATGTCGAAGATGATGAATGCAAATATCTCAGTCGAATCGAGGATCTGGCAGAGAATGAATTCGTTGCGGCTATGCCTCTGAATCGCCAGCGCGTGCCGGTAATCCCCAGGAAGGGATCCAAGCTGTTCGGGCTTGCTGTGGGAAACCGTTGCAGATATCGGTTCATGGCTACCTTTCGGAGAAGCGGATGGATGGACGGGAATATTCCTGTCTGGTATGTCGAAATGCCGGATCATGTGGAGAAATTCCAGAACAGGGAATTTGTCCGTGTGAAAGTGAGCCAGAGGATGAGTGTCAGGCTCATCGACGAGGAGGGCGGCTTGGAGCCTCCTATCCCTACGTGGACACAGGATTTCAGCGGAAGCGGTGTGAGTTTCCTCCTGCGAAGGGCTATGGAACCGGACACGAAAGTGGTGCTTGAGATCCATGATATCCCGGAGCTTGGGACGGTGAGCAGCGTGAGCCGGATTGTGCGGTGCGTTCCCAAAAAGGATGCGGATGGCATCCCGGTGTATCAGATTGGGGCTGCTTTCATGGATTTGACCAAGACGACTGTGAACAAGATTGTCAAATATCTTTTTGCTGTGCAAAGGAGAGCTATTGCAAAGGGGATTAGTTTATAAGTGGGGTGAACAGGATGATTCGTGTCTTGATTGCTGATGATTCTGCCTTTATGAGAAAAGTGCTATCGGACTTGTTCCAAAAGCAGCCGGACTTTGAAGTGGTCGGCACGGCAATGAACGGAAAAGATACAATCAGCAAGGTCAAGTCATTGCAGCCGGATCTTGTGACACTGGACGTGAATATGCCGGTGATGGATGGAATCAATGCCTTGGCCGTCATCATGAGCGAGTGTCCGACGCCGGTCGTCATGATTAGTAGCCTGACCCAGCAGGGAACAGAAGCCACGATACGAGCCCTGAGTCTGGGCGCAGTGGATTTTATCAGCAAGGCGGGAGGTTCCATTTCCAAGATTGATACCATAGAGAATGATATCCTGGCAAAGTGCAGGGGCGCGGTGAAAGCGAATGTCCGCAACATAGGGGATTCCGGGCGGAAACGACGTTTGATGCAGCAGGATTTTCCGACGATGCGCCGCATTGATTTGCCGCAGAGAACCGGAAGGAAACTCGTTTCTGCCAAGAACGTCCAGCCCCCGCAGCCGGAGGCTCAGGCTCCGGGCCTCGCACGAAGGCAGAATCCGCTCCTGCAGAGGCGCAGCAAGCCTGCACTTGTGCCCCATCCCATTTCCACGGAGTTCAGCGGGACAGGGAGCGGGAAACTCGTGGTCATCGGCACATCCACCGGCGGCCCCCAGGCGCTCCAGAGAGTCATCACGCGCCTGCCGGGAAACCTGCCCTGCGGAGTGGTCATCGTGCAGCACATGCCCGCAGGATTCACGAAATCCTTGGCCGAGCGATTGAACAGCATCTCTGCAATTTCCGTGAAAGAAGCGGAACACGAGGACATCATCGAGCCAGGCTGGGTATATATAGCTCCGGGCAATTATCATCTGAAGGTTGTGCCGAACGGATCGAGCCGCAAGATCCAGTTGAATCAGGATCCGCCTGTGGGAAACCACAGGCCTGCCGTGAATGTCATGTATGATTCAGTTGCCCAGTTCGGCAAGGATCTTGTTGCCGTCATCATGACGGGCATGGGGTGCGATGGGTGCGAAGGCATGAAAAATATCAAGTCCCATGGTGGCTACAGTATCGCCCAGAACGAAGAAACCTCTGTTGTCTACGGTATGCCAAAAGCCGTTGTCGAGGCCGGCCTCGCCGATGAGATCCGGCCATTGGATGATATTGCCAGGGCTATCGTCGAAGCAGTGAAAAAATAGGAAGGTGTAGGGGGAGTACAAATGGATACCAATCAGTATATGGATATGTTTCTGGATGAGTCTCACGAACATCTGCAGCAACTGAATGACGGATTGTTGAGCCTTGAGGATAACATGGAGGATCTATCTGTCCTGAACGATATCTTCCGCAATGCACATACCTTGAAGGGCATGTCTGCAACCATGGGCTACAACAAGATTGCCGAACTCACCCATGAAATGGAGGATGTCCTTGACCTGCTTCGCCATGAGCAGCTGAAGCTCACGGAAGACATTATAGATGTGCTGTTCAAGTGCCTGGATTCTCTGGAGCAAATGGTGGATAACGTCGGCAACGGCGATCCGGAGGATCTCATCGATGTATCGGATCTCGTGGCAAAACTCAGCGCCCTTTCCAGCGGCGATCCTGCCGCAGCTGTGTCAGCAGCTCCTGCCGCAGAAGCCCCGTCTGCTGCCGAAGCTCCTGCGGCAGAATCTGCGTCGTCCGGCCTGGGATTTGAATTGTCGGATCTGGAGCGCGATGTCATCAAGCAGGCACAGGAAGGCGGGCTCCGGGGTGTCTATCTGAAGGTGACCTTGGCGGAGTCCTGCCTTCTGAAATCTGCACGTTCCTATATGGTCATGAATGCCCTCGATGAATTGGGCGATGTGGTGAAGTCTGTTCCCCCGGCAGAGGATCTGGAGCAGGAGAAATTCGAGCATAGTTTTGAAGTCATTGTTATCACCGGCGCAGAAGAGAAGGCCATCGAGGACGCCATCATGTCGATTTCGGAGGTGGAATCGGTACAGGTGGAGATCGTCGATCTCAATAAAAAGGCGGAGCCTGCCCCTGCGCCGCAGGCAGCGGCACCTGCTCCTGCAGCGCAGCCGCCGGCTCCGGCTGCCCCGGCACCCGCCCCGGCACCCGCCCCGGCTCCTGCCAAACCGGCGGCCTCGAAAGCTCCTGCAAAAGCCGCCGCATCCTCTGCCGCGGCAGCGAAGAAGAGCCATGCGGGGCAGTCCGTCCGCGTGGATATTGAGAAACTGGACACTCTGATGAATCTCATGGGCGAGCTGGTTGTGAACAAGGTCCGCCTGGAGCAGATTGGGCAGGCTCATCGCATCAGTGAGCTCACGGAGACGCTTGAGCAGATGGATCGCGTGACAACAGACCTCCAGAACATTGTCATGAAGGTCCGCATGGTGCCGGTCAGCCAGGTGTTCAACCGCTTCCCGCGCATGGTGCGCGATGTCGCCAAGGAACTCAACAAAGAAATCAACCTGACCATCGAAGGCGAGGAGACGGAGCTCGATCGCACCGTTATCGACGAGATCGGCGATCCCATCATGCACCTTCTCAGGAATTCGCTGGATCATGGTGTCGAGCATCCGGATGACCGCGAGGCGAAAGGAAAGCCCCGTGTGGGCGAGGTCGGCCTGATTGCCCGCCATGAGGGCAACAACGTCGTCATCATGGTTACGGATGACGGTGCAGGCATCAATGCTGACAAGATGCGCCGCAAAGCCGTCGAGAAGGGCATGATGAGCCAGGAAGAGGTCGACAAGCTCGATGATGCGGATGCCGTGCGGATCATCTTCCTGCCGGGATTCTCCACAGCGGAGCAGATCAGCGATATCTCCGGCCGCGGCGTCGGCATGGATGTCGTGCGCAACAAGATTGAGGCTCTGTCCGGCCATGTCGATGTGGAGACGCACATCGATGAGGGTTCCGTCTTCAAGATCAAGCTGCCCTTGACCCTCGCCATCATCCAGGCGATGCTCGTGAAGGTGCAGGAGGAAATCTATGCGATTCCGCTGGGCTCCATTGACAGCACCATCAATATCCAGCCGGATGACATCAAGACGGTGCAGAATAAGGAAGTCATTGTCCTTCGCGGCGAGATCATCCCGATCATCCGTATGGAGCAGACCTTGCAGGTGCCGCATGTCAAGGACTTTGAAGAGATTTTTGTCGTTGTGGTTCATGCAGGCGAGGCCAAGGCAGGCATTGTCGTCGATAACCTCATCGGGCAGCAGGAAATCGTCATCAAGACACTGGGCAATCTCTTCACGGGCTTGAAGATGTTCTCCGGCGCGACAATCCTGGGTGACGGACGTGTTGCACTGATTATCGATGTTGCTACGATGATGCAGTAAGAGGAGGCTTATGAGATGGCAAACGAAGAAATGAACAATTCTGTGGATGATGGCATCCAAGTGGTTGCTTTCAAGCTCAGGGATGAGGAATACGGCATCAGCATACTGAACGTGCAGGAAATCCGTAACCTCACAGATATCACGCGTGTCCCCTTTTCTGCGGATTTCATCAAGGGCGTCATCAATCTGCGCGGGAGCGTGCTCCCCGTGATTGACCTCAAGCAGAGGCTGGGGCTGGAGCAGACTCCCTATACGGAGAAAACCCGCATTGTGACCGTGACGGTGGATGACCTCCATATCGGCATGCTCGTGGATGCCGTGACAGAGGTCATCACGATCGACAGCAAGCCTGTGGATGCAAAGAAGGCTGTCAACGGCAAGGAGATCACGCGATTCCTGAGCGGCATCGGCAACATGGACGGACGTCTTATCATCATGCTGAACCTGGAGGAAATCATCGGGATGCCGAAAGAAGGAAAATGAGAAAGGAACTGGAAGGTACAAGTTGTTTGAACAGTTCCGAGGTTCCCATCAATCAGTAAATGAGGTGTCGTAATATGTCTGAGGAATTCAATTTATCTGCTAACCAGCTGGATGCCTTGCGGGAAATCGGCAATGTCGGCGCGGGGAATTCTGCGACAGCCCTTTCCCAGATCATCAACCGGCGCATTGATATGAATGTGCCCAAGGTGGCCTTGGTTCCGCTGGATTCCGTTCCTGACCTCGTAGGTGGGCCAGACACCATCGTGGTAGGCGTTTTCCTGCGCGTATACGGCAAGGCTCCGGGAAATATCCTTTTCCTCTTGCCGCAGAAAAGTGCGTTTTATCTGGTGGATACGCTCATGGGCAAGAGCCATGGCGATACGGAGAAGCTCGATTTCATGGATGAGTCCGCATTGATGGAAATCGGCAACATCCTTGCAGGAGCGTACCTGAATGCATTCTTTACCTTTACCAACATATCCATGCTGCCGTCGATTCCGGCCTTGGCTATGGATATGGCTGGAGCTATCCTGAATGTCGTGCTGGTTCAGCTAGGGCAGATGGGAGATACCGCGATGGTGATCGAGACGGAATTCTTGTCGGAGGATGATGGCATCAATGGCCATTTCTTCCTCGTTCCGGATCCAGGATCACTAGAAACCATTATTTCGGCAGTAGGAGTTGAGTGATATGCCAGAGCTGATCAGGGTCGGCATGGCTGACTATAAAGTCGGCAAGAACCCGGCAACATTAATAAGCTACGGATTAGGCTCCTGCATAGGCGTTTCGCTGTATGATCCACAGACGAAAGTCGGCGGGCTGCTTCACATCATGCTGCCGGACAGCACACAGGCTCGTGCCAGCGACAATCCGGCAAAATTCGCTGACACGGGATTCCCGCTTATGCTGGCGGATGTTTTGAAGCTGGGAGCATCGCAGAGCCGTCTCGTGGCGAAGATTGCAGGAGGCGCACAGATGTTTGCCTTTGCGAATGCAACAGATATCATGCGTGTGGGTGCAAGAAATGCTGAGGCAGTGAAGAAGATACTGAGAGATAGCCGCATCCGTCTGATTGCGGAGGATACCGGTGGGACGTATGGGCGCACGGTATCCATCGATCTCACGAATGGAATCTATAAGGTCAAGACCATTGACAAGGGAGAGAAAGAGATTTAGTAGTAGGTGAAACGCATTGGTTAAAATGGATGCAGCGTTGATATTTGCTGTGATTGCAGCCCTTGTTGTTGCACTTGCGGGACTTTTGAAGGATGTTCGGTTCATAGTGATAGCCATGCGCTGTGTGGTGGGCTTTCTGGTTGCTGGCGCGGTGGCATATATTGTCATTCTTCTTCTGGAGGCAAAATCCATCATGCTTTTCGATTTGGATACCATGGAGGAAGAGGGATCTGCCGGAAGCGGGGCAGCCGCTCCTGCGGAGGAGAGCAGGAAAGGCAAGGAAGCGGATCATGAGGAGCCTGCCGGAGAAGCGGGGATGGAACAAGGCAAAGAAGCAGAAGGCACATTCCAGCCGATGGATGCAAGCTCTTTGAAGCACATGCAGACACCGGAATCGTGAAAAGGGGGGTATTGGCATGTTACCAAATGCGCAGGATGGCACGGCATATGTCGATGCCCTGTGGAGGTCATATCATAGGCAGAGGACGATGGAACTCAGGAATGAGCTTGCGGAATACTACCTGCCTCTTGTGAAAATGGTGGCAGGCCGTCTTGCAATCAGCCTGCCAAGCCATGTGGACAAGGAAGATCTCCTGAGCAGCGGCTTCTTTGGATTGCTGGATGCCATCGAGCGGTATGATTCCAGGCGCAAAAACAAATTTGAGACGTATGCCGGTGTGCGAGTGAGGGGCGCCATGCTCGATTACCTGCGTTCCAAGGACTGGATTCCTGTGACGATGCGGCAGAAAATACGGAAGTATGAGCAGGCGGTCTATGAGCTTGAGAATGAGCTGGGGCGTCCGGCGAAGGATGAGGAACTGGCAGAGCGATTGGGCATTTCTCTATCAGAGCTCTCGGAATTGGTGACACAACTCAATACGGCAACCATTATCCCCTTGGAGGAGTACCTGCGGTCGGATACGCCGGAAGCTATGGAAATGAGTCCTGTGCAAAGCGTTGAGTTCAAGGAACTGCAGGATACGTTGGCACAGGCCATCGATCGTCTTCCCGAAAAGGAGAAAATGGTGATTTCTCTTTATTATTATGAAGATCTGACGTTGAAGGAGATCAGCCTCATCATGCATTTGACAGAGGCGCGCATTTCCCAGATGCATACCAAGGCGGTATTTCGGTTGCGAGGTTACTTGGCGCGAATGAAAGCCAATCTGTTATGAAAGGGGGGATAGGCGGCTATGGAAGAAGAAAAATCGTTTCGGACGCTAGGCGGAAAGGATGCGGGGTATCTGTTTGAATTTACCCCGGAGGGTGTATTCCTGACTGTGTATCCATCGACGGAAGGTGATCTGTCTTTCGAATTGTCGGATATGCGGCAGATTCTGCAGGAATACAGTGTAGTGGACTATGACATTGCCTTGCTTTCCCGTGTCGTGCGCGAAGCCTCCGGTCGCCCTGTGAAGCTTTCCGGCAGTTTTGAAGAGCCTGAGAATTCAGAGTTCACGTTCGCCGATATTATTGTGGAGGTCAGCAAGGACCGCATGCAGGCGACTGTCCGCTTCGATACATCGGTCGGTATGAAGAGCCCGACGGTGGGCATGGTGATGGAGGCGCTCAAAGAGAAGAATATTTCCTACGGCATTGATACCGGAGCCATAAAAGAAGGCATCCGGACCATGGTTCCTTTCGTGGTGGCGCGGGGAGTTCCGCCGGTCCACGGGGAGAACGCGCGCATTGAGCGGCGCTTTGATCTTGGGGTCAAGGGGCAGCCGGTCATCTATGAGTACGACAAAGTGGACTACAAGAACCTGAACCTCTTCGTCCTGGCGAAGAAAAATGATGTGCTGGCCGTACGCATTCCGCAGACAGCGGGAACGCCGGGCACCAATGTTTTCGGGGATGAGGTCATGGCGCGTCACGGGCGCCCGACTCCCATGCCGATGGGCAAGAATACGAGAGTCGTTGGCGAGAACGAGCTGGTGGCGAACATTGACGGACAGATCGTGGACAAGAAGACCACGATCAGCGTGGATCCGCATCTTCTCCTTCAGGGTGGCGTGAATATGGGGACAGGAAATGTGGACTTCACGGGTAGCGTGGAGATCAAGGGGAGTGTGGAGCAGGGCTTTGTCGTGAAAGCCACAGGAGACATTGACATTTCCGGTACGGTGAACGGGGCCACGGTGGAGGGCCGCAACATATTCATCGGCGGCGGCGTCAATGGGATGAACAAGGCAAAGATCAGAGCCGGCGAGGATATGCGGGCGGCATTCGTTGAGATGGCGGATGTGGAAGCAGGCAAAGACATCTACATTACGGATGTGGCTTTGCATTCCCATCTGCGCGCGGGGAAAAAAATCGTGCTGGAGGGCAAGAAAGCCCAGATTACCGGGGGGACGGCAGAGGCCGGCGAGGAGATCCGGGCAACGTGCATCGGCAATTCGGCGAATGTTGTCACAAAGGTAGCGGTCGGCATTGACCCGAATGTCCAGAAGCAGTACAAGGCGGCATGTTTGCGCTACAAGGAGAGCAAGAAGCGGCTGCAGCAGATCACGCAGACCCTCAACACATTGAGCAAGATTGATGTCAGCCGTCTTCCACAGGAGCGGATCGATCAGATCAATGCGCTGACGCGTTCCCAGTTCCCGTTGGCGGGTCAGATCCGCAAGGACGAGAATCTCATCAAGCAGCTGGAGCAGCAGCTTGCAGAGATGAAGCGGGGGAAGATCCTCGTGGCGGATACGATCTATGCAGGTGCGCGGGTGGCCATCAATTCCGTCCAAAGGCCTATCAATTCCGAGATCAAGCGGTGTACCCTGACGATGGATAATGATAGAATCATGATTGGGCCGTATTGATGTTTCCGGAAAGGTGGGAAAAGTCATGGATGTTACTCCGATGAGCATGCAGGTTATGCTGCCGCATTCCACTGAAGTGAGCCAGATACAGCATCATATGAACCAGGCGGGAGCCGTCCAGCAGGATTTTGAAACGCTTCGGCAAAAAATGGATGCGGATCTCAAGCAGAAGCAGGTCCGCGAGAAAGAATCCGCGGACGAAGGCCGTATCAAGGACGATCCGGAGCACCGGAACCGGGGAGGTTATGGCGGCTTCGGACAGCGCAAAGGCAACAGAGAGGAACAGAGCGTGGAGGATCAGCTCTTGCAGCAATTGGCAATGGATCCTTCCCGGGGGCGCAATATTGATATTTCATTTTAGAAGGAGTTTTCTTCTTTATGGTCGTTGAAGTCATGGGACTCCTTATTGTTGCCGGTGCCGTTCTGGTACTCTTTGTGCGCTACCAGAGCAGGAAGAGCCAGCAGCAGGTACTGGAACAAAAGGATATGGAGGACTCCACGGAGAGGCTCAAGCAGGAATTGGAGCGGTCGGGGGATGCGATTATCCAGAGGATTGGCAGCCATGTGGATCGGCTGGAACACATGGTCCGCGAGACCGATGAGAAGGAGGATCTCCTTGCACGGCGCATCGCGGAGCTTCAGGGTCTCCGGCAGGGAATCCAGCAGCAGCTTGCGGAAGGGCGCCTTCTTCAGCAGAGGCTTGCAGAACAGTACCAGCAGGATCAGCAGCTCTATCAGCAGAACCAGCAGCTCTATCGGCAGATGTCTGCAACGCAGGCGGCCATGATGGCGCAGAGACCCGCACCTCCTGCGGAAGCGCCTCCCGTATGGTCCCGTCCGCCTGAAGTGCAGAGGCGCCCGGCAGAGGAGGCTCCGCCGAGTTTCTCGCAGATATTGCATGATTCCATGGAACGGGGAGCACAGGAAGATCCGCAGATACAGGATGTTTATGAGCCGTCACCGGAAGCGCACCGGATGGCGCAGCAGGGAGCGGATTCCGGGGAGGCACCCGGCAATGCCGAGGAGCCGGGCAGCAATGCTGCGAACAGGGCAAGAGCTTTTCTCATGGAAGGATATTCGATTGAGGATGTGTCCAGGGAAACTGGGATGGGACGAGGCGCGATAGAGCTTCTGCAGCAAATGGTCCAGCATCAGCTGGAGGAAGAATCGGAGGGCAGCAGCCCGGGGAACGGAACAAAGCCACAATGAGCGGATGTTGGTGGAAAGGGTTTCGCGTTGGCTGGGATATCCATGGAGGATGAAGGGTATGGCAACGATAGCGATTTTGAATAATTCGGAGGAAGTGCGCGAGGGAATCAAGAAGACATTGCTGGCGCATTCCGCAAACAAGGACAGTCTGGAATTTGTCGAGTATTCACTGAAAAAACGCCACAAGGCAGATCTTATGGCGGCAGTGGACGGCGATGTACAGGCCGGCGCCATTCAGCTCTTGATTGCCGGGGATGTCCTGGATACGGGATGGGAGGAATTTTCCTCGGCAGACCTGATTGAGTTCTGCCAGCGTGCGACACCGGGCTTTCCGTATATCATTCTGACGGAAGCCGAGATTGCGGCCAGTGAATGGGACAATATTCTTTCCACGCATATCTTCCCTGTCAGCTATTTCCTCAAGGAGGACAGCGAACTTTTCGGGAAAATGGTCGCGGAGATTGACCGCCTGTGTGCAGGAACGTGAGTCCGGGATTTCAGCCGGATTCTTGAAGGAAAGATTTGAGCATAGCATTCCATTGGTAAGGAAGGCCCCGGCTGGAATTTATGAGTCAGGGGCTTTTTGATTTCAGGAAACCGGCTCATGGTCTATTTTTACACAAAGAAAATACCACACAGAATTATCTTTTATGATCCTGTGTGGTATGATAAATTCTAGTTATTTCTTCAAAGAAGAATATAACACCGTGCTTTCCTTGGTCTTGATATTAACTTTCTCTTTGTGCAGAATAGTAAACCTATGCTGGCCTTTTGCAAATGCTTTAGCTGATTCACGCAACCAATCCATCTGTTGTTCCATAAAAGTCCCCGTGTATGAAAGAGTAAAGGCTCCGCCGTAGCAGAGCCTTTTGCACATTTTCTGTCAGCCAACTATTTCATGGCATAAGCTAGGTCGTGGCAATGTGCAAGCCCGGAAACGTGGCTCATCATGGCAACGCATCCTAGCACGCCC
>CACYDT010000117.1 GCA_902773295.1 uncultured Veillonellaceae bacterium
AGCCGTCGCAGAGCTTCTTGATGTTGTTGCACCCCGGATTCTTGCTTTCCCCCAGCAGGATGCTCTTGATGGTGGCCTGGGGGATGCTGGAGATTTTGCTCATTTTGTTGGTGGTGACATTATTTTCCTGGCAGAGCTGGCGGATGCGGTGGGCGATTGCTTCTTGTGTGTCCATGATGGAGCGGGAAAGAAACATGGCATCCGGGTACCGTGCAGAATATTCTCACCAGAGAGAAAATGAAAGGCGATGCCCTGCTCCAGAAAACCTTCACCGTGGACTTCCTGAGCAAGAAGAGAAAAAAGAATGAGGGCGAAATCCCCCAGTATTATGTGACAGGCAACCATGAGGCCATCATACCGCCAGCCACCTTTGACTTGGTGCAGGCTGAGATTGAGAGGCGCAGGAGCGGCAAGAGATACAGTGGCGTGACCATCTTCTCCCACAGAATCAAGTGCGGGCAGTGCGGTAATTGGTTTGGCTCCAAGGTCTGGCATAGCACGGATAAGTACCGGCGGAGAATCTACCAGTGCAATCACAAGTTCGAAGGGGCGAAGAAATGCTCCACGCCCCACCTGGCTGAGGACGAAATCAAGACAGCTTTCATCAAGGCGGTGAACAAGCTGCTGAAGGGCAAGGATGAAATGCTGGAAAACCTTCGGCTGCTGCAGGAGAAGATTTGCAACATATCAGATCTCGAAGCCGAGAGCCAAAGGATCATGGGGGAATTGCAGATGCTCACGGACATGGTGCAGAACTGCATAAGCGAGAATGCCCGCATAGCCCAGGATCAGACGGATTACCAGAAACGTTATGATGAGCTGGTCAGCCGCTACGATGCCGCAAAGGCCAAATATGATGCAGTGGATAAGGATATCAAGGAACGGCACGCCAAATCCGAACGGCTTGAGAAATTTGTCCGAGTGCTTAGGGCGCAAGGGCAGATGGTGTCTGAATTCGATGAAGGTCTGTGGGGGACGCTGGTAGACTTCATGACTGTGTACAGCAAGGACGATATCAGAGTGACCTTCAAGGATGGGACAGAAGTTCATATAGGGTGAAGCTGGCATGGGATGAACTCCCGTGCCAATTTTCTTGTCTTAGCTTCTTATTTTATGGTAGAATAGTAGCTATGTGAGTTCAATGGGAGTCTCAGGCAAGAGCAGGTGCAAGTTGCTGCTAACCGAAAGGTTTGCCACAGAAAGCAGAAACCCTAGTAGTTGCAAGGCTTCACGGTACTCGCAAACGATGCAACCCCCTTCGTTTTCAGAAAAGGCATTTGCAACCCCTCAAACGGTTGAAAATGGGGGCAAAATGTGATTGTATCAATTTTATACTATAAATGGAGGATTCATGTATGTATGATTATCTGATTGTAGGCAGCGGCCTTTTCGGCAGTGTGTTCGCCCATGAGGCGAAAGCAAGAGGGAAGAAGTGCTTGGTCGTGGAGCGGCGCGGCCATACGGGGGGCAATATCTACTGCGAGGAAAAGGATGGAATCCGCATCCACAAGTACGGTGCCCATATTTTCCATACGAGCTATAAGGAAGTCTGGGAGTATGCGAACCGTTTTGTGGAGTTCAACCATTATGTGAATTCCCCGGTGGCGAACTACAAGGGGGAACTTTATAACCTTCCTTTCAATATGAACACCTTCTCCAAGCTCTGGGGTGTGGTGACCCCGAAGGAAGCGGCGGAGAAAATTGCAGAGCAGCGGTCGGCCATCGGCGGGGAGCCGCAGAATCTGGAGGAGCAGGCGATTTCCCTGGTGGGGACGGATATTTACCGGAAGCTCATCAAGGGCTACACGGAAAAGCAGTGGGGGCGCGACTGCAGGGAGCTTCCGGCTTTCATCATCAAGCGGCTTCCCGTGCGCTATACCTTTGACAACAATTATTTCAACGACCGTTACCAGGGGATCCCCATAGGTGGTTACAACCGCCTCATCGAGGCGCTTCTGGAGGGCATCGAGGTTCGGCTTGGCGTGGATTTCAACGAGAAGCGGGAGGAACTTCTTCCGTTGGCGGAGAAAGTGGTTTACACGGGTCCCATTGATGCCTATTTCGGCTATTCCGAGGGACAGCTGGAGTACCGTGGGCTGCGCTTTGAGACGGAACGTCTGGAGGAGGAGAACCATCAGGGCGTTGCCGTCATGAATTATACGGAACGGGAAGTTCCCTATACGCGAAGCATCGAGCATAAGCACTTCGAGTTCGGCACTGGGCCTGTCACCTATGTGACAAAGGAATACCCTGCGGACTGGAAGCCCGGGGAAGAAGCCTATTATCCCGTCAACGATGCGAGGAACCAGGAACTTTATGGAAAATATGCGTCCCTGGCGAAGAAGGAGGAAAAGGTCATCTTCGGGGGACGTCTGGCGGAATACAAGTATTACGATATGGATGATGTGATCCTCAGCGCCCTGCAGCGGGCAGAGGAGGAGCTTGGGAACGGGAAAGATTGAGGTGTGGAGCATTCGTGAAAGTTTTGGTGACAGGCGTGACAGGGCAGCTTGGATTTGATGTCATGCGCGAATTGGAGAATGCGGGGATTCCCGCCAAGGGTTGCAGCCGGCAGGAGATTTCCCTGACAGACCATGCAGGGGCGAGGAAGTGCATCGAGGCGTATGCGCCTGATGTGGTGATCCACTGTGCGGCATATACCGCCGTAGACCGGGCAGAGGATGAGCCGGAACTGGCGATGGCCGTCAATGGGGAGGCCGTGAGGAATCTTGCGGAAATCTGCCGGGATATCGATGCGAAGTTCATCTATATCAGCACGGATTACGTGTTCCCAGGGGACGGGGAGGAATTCTATGAGCCGGAGGCTCCCAAGGGGCCGCAGAATGCTTATGGCCGATCGAAGCTGGCAGGGGAGGAAGCCGTGCAGGAAATCCTCAAAAAGTATTTTATCGTCCGGATTTCCTGGGTCTTTGGCATCCATGGCAAGAACTTCATCCGCACAATGCTGAAGCTTGGCGAGAATCACAAGGAATTGACCGTTGTGGGTGATCAGGTGGGCTCGCCGACTTATACGAAGGATTTGGCCGGGCTTCTTGTGGAGATGGCGAAAAGCGAGAAATACGGGATTTACCATGCGACGAATGAGGGGACTTGTTCCTGGGCGGAGTTTGCCCGGGAGATTTTCCGCCGGGCGGGCAGGGAAGTGAAGGTGACGCCCGTGCCGTCCAGCGCATACCCGACAAAAGCCGTGCGGCCGAAGAATTCCCGCATGAGCAAGGAATGCCTTGATCGGGCAGGGTTCCGGAGGCTTCCGGACTGGAAGGATGCCCTTGGGAGGTATCTGGTGGAACTGGAACAGTCGGCAGAATAAAAGGAGCCGCATCCATGTGTCTGTGGATGCGGCTCCTTTTTTGCAGGTTGCGTTTGTTATTTTTTAATAATCAGCGCCATGAACACCAGGTCCTCTTCGCCGATGTTCTCAATGGCATGTTTCTCCCCGTCGGGGCAGAAGGTGGTCTTTCCGGGGCCAATCTCCACGTCCGTTCCGTTGTCGTTGTAGAGAGCCTTCCCCTGGAGGATGTGATAGGTCTCCGTGTTGCCATGGTGCTCATGGACACCGATGGAGCATCCGGGAGGAATCGTTACCTTCGCGAACATGTCGCATTTCCCGTCCAGCTCTGCCGGAGTCAGAAGCTGGGTTATGGTGATTTCCCCTTTGCCGTTTGCCTTGTTCTTCGCCTGAATGACGTTCTGCTCGATAAATGCCATGCCAATCGCTCCCCTTTTGCTGTTCTTTTCCATTCACAATTCAGATGCCCTGTGGTATCATATATAATGATTCGTCGTTTTTGCGGGGATTCCTTTTTCTGAAAGGGGGATTTGCGCTTTTTTATTTGTGAGGGGAGATATGGTTTATTTGTTGAAATTTGGTGCCAGCTGGGTGCTGCCTCCTGGGATTTTCATTGTGATATTTCTGGGGATTGCCTGGTTCGCCTGGCGGGTACGGGGCGAGAAGGATCTGGCGGCGGTCATAGTCGGGGTTACGCTCGTTTTTTACCTCTTCTGTACGGGATTTGTGGCGGAAAAGCTCATGGGAAGACTGGAGTCCGTGTATGAGCCGCCGGAAACGCCCCATGGGGATGTCATTGTCATGCTGGGAGGCGGCGCTATGCCGGATTCCCCGGATGTGGACGGCGTCGGTTCCCTCTGCGGGAGCCCTGCCAACCGGCTCTTGGCCGTGGTGCGGCTCTACCACATGCTGCATGTGCCCATCCTGATTTCCGGAGGGCAGGTGTATTCCGACAGCGGCGCGGAAGCGAAGATTGCCAGCCGTGTGCTTCAGACCCTTGGCGTCCCGGAGCAGGATATTCTCGTGGAGGCAAAAAGCGTCAATACGACGCAGAATGCACGTTATTCCGCTGAAATCATCGGGGAGCATGGATTCCGGGAGCCTATCCTTGTCACATCAGCGTTCCATATGAGACGGGCTGTGTTCAATTTCGAGCGGGCGGGAGTTCGGGTGGTTCCCTATCCCACGGATTATATGGTGAGCCGGCATCCCGTGTTCCATTACACGAAGCTCCGTCCGCAGACGGAAGCACTGTTTGACAATGTGACCGTGCTTCAGGAAGTCCTTCGCACGGAAATCACAAAGTATACTGGGAGATAGATAGCATGACCAAGAATTTGACAGAGGGGGATCCGGCGAGGCTCATCCTCTTTTTTACCTTGCCTCTTCTGGCAGGCAACGTGTTCCATCAATTGTATGCCTTTGTGGATACCCTGATCGTGGGGCGTTTTTTGGGAGTGGAAGCCCTGGCTGCCGTGGGATGCACGGGAAGCCTCATGTTTCTCATGCTGGGGTTCGTGATCGGCGTTACTTCCGGTCTCTCCATCTATACGGGGCAGAGGTTCGGAGCCAAGGACAGGCGGGGCGTCCGGCGAAGCGTGGCGGCTTGCATGATCTTAAGTCTTGGGCTTTCCATAGTTCTTACGATTTTCGGCGTGGCTTTTTGCCGTACCTTTCTCGTCTGGATGCAGACGCCGGAGGAGATCCTGCAGGGAGCCTATGACTTCATCAGCATTATCTACGGCGGCATCTTTACCTTCGTCTTTATCCAGATGCAGACGAACATCCTCCGGGCGCTGGGGGACAGCCGCATGCCCACCGTCATCCTCGCCTCGATGCTCTTCATCAACATCCTGCTGGAACCCTTTGCCATCCTCGTGCTGGGCTGGGGGATTCCCGGGGCGGCGCTTGCCACGATCGTGGCCTGGTTCACGGGGAATATCCTGTGCCTTTTCTACATCTGGAAGAAAGTTCCCGCCATGCATACCGGGTGGGAGGACTGGAAGGTGGACCGGAAGATTCTTGTGGAGCATTTGAAGATCGGCCTCCCTATGGGCTTTCAGGCTTCCATCATCGCGATGGGCGCGGTCATCCTGCAGGTGGCGCTCAATAACCTGGGACCCGTGGCGGTTGCTGCCTATGCGGCTTCGCAGAAGGTGGATACCGTCGCACTCATGCCCATGATGTCCTTCGGCATGGCCATGGCGGCCTATACGGCACAGAACTATGGGGCAAGGAAATTTGACCGCATCGAGGAAGGCGTGAGAAAGTGCACCTGCATGTCCGTGAGCTTCAGCATACTGGCGGGAGCGGCCGTCATCTTCTTTGGGCCGGACATCATGCAGCTCTTCGTGGGGGAGGGGCAGGAGCAGGTCATTGAGTACGGGGAGACATACCTTGTGGTGAACGGTGTCTGCTACTGGATTCTGTCTTTGCTCTTCATCTACCGCTTCACCTTGCAGGGACTGGGGAAGAGCATGGTGCCCACGATTGCGGGGATCATGGAGCTCATCATGCGTGCAGCGGCGGGGCTGTTTCTCGTGGAATGGCTGGGCTATCTCGGCGCCTGCCTCGCCAGTCCCATGGCATGGATTGGCGCCTGCGTGCCCCTTGCCATTGCCTTCTTTGCGACCAGGAGCCATATGAGGAAGAAGTATTCCGTGTAGTGTCTGTTTTTTATTTGCTTTATGTGATTAAATTGCTTTAGGGCAGTTTCAACAGAAAATGTCATCTTGCAATTTGTCCCAAAGGTGGTATAACAGGGGCAAAGGGGTTGCTTGCGCTAGACTA
>CACYDT010000118.1 GCA_902773295.1 uncultured Veillonellaceae bacterium
CCGCCTTTAGGCGGAATTACAAAATCCCCTGGAGGGGGTGAGTCAAACCACCGGCAGAGCCGGTGGTTGCGCGCAAGCCGTGACTTTTTAGCAGATCCTAAGGTAACGATATGGGTTATTTGTTCGCCATCTGATAGATTTCCATGGCGGCCTTTTTGTCGAGGGGATGGAAGCATCCCAGTTTTTTCGTGTCGTTCCCGGTGCACATGTCGGCAAGGTACTCGATGGTTTCCTTTGGCTGCACGCCGATGCCGAGTTCCGTGAAGTTCGTGGGCATTTCAAGCTCCCGGAAGAATTCCTCGGTCTTGCGGATGCCGGCTCGGGCGCGTTCTTCGGCGGTGCCGGAGTCGACGCTCCAGATGCGCTCTGCGTATTGGGCGAAGCGTTCCGGGTCGTCCTGGTAGACATAGCGCGCCCAGGAACCCCAGAGGGTGGTGAGGGAAGCCCCGTGGGTCACGTCGAACCTGCCGCCCAGCTCATGGCCCAGTTTGTGGACGGAGAAGTCCTTCATGCGCCCAATCTCTGTGAGGCCGTTGTGGGAGATGGTGCCGCACCACATGATTTCGCTCATGGCATCGTAGTCCTTGCGGTTCACGAAGGCAATGCGCCCGTTCTCCATGACATTTTTTATGAGGGCCTCTGCTATGAGATCGGTGAAATGGTTCCCCTTGACGGGGGTGAAATAGCGCTCCAGAGTATGCATGAGGATATCGCATACGCCGCAGGCAATTTGCTTTTTCGGCAGGGTGAAGGTGAGCTCCGGGTTCATGAAGGCCACGGCGGGACGGTTGAGATCCGTGTTGAGACCGGCTTTCTTGCCGATTTCTTCGTTGGTGATGACGGAGGAGTCGCTGGTCTCGCTGCCTGCGGCGGAAATGGTGAGCACAGCGCCCACCGGTGTGGTTTTGGTGAGGGGGACTTTGCCGGACCAGAAATCCCAGATATCTGTGCCGGGGTTGGCAACGCCGTGGGCAATGGCCTTGGCGGTGTCGATGACGCTGCCGCCGCCGATGGCAAGGATGAAGTCGGCATGGAAGGCCAGCGCTTCCCTGACGCCCTCGCGGGCAAGGGAGAGGCGGGGATTGGGCTGGACGCCGCCGAGAACTTCAAAGGCGAGTCCTTCCGAGGTGAGGCATTGCTCGACGCGTGCCAGAAGCCCGTTCTTTATGACACTGCCGCCTCCGTATACGATGTAGACATGATGCCCGCCGTATTTGCGGATCTTCTCCGCAGTTTTCAGCTCGGCTCCGGGGCCGAAAACAATCTCTGTGGGACATTGGAAGGTAAAGCTTTGCATAAAAATCCTCCTTTATAAAGTATATAAACTAAGGGCTCTTTCGGCGATAATGCTATGGAAAGTTCCTAAAGTTCGAAGCTCTCTGTGCCTGCGCGGAGCTGTTCTGCTGCGACGGTGAGCTCTTGGGAGCGTTTCTCCAGTTCCCCGAGGGATTTGGATTGCTGCTCTGCCGCTGTGGTGACTGCCCCTGCAGCATCGGCGGATTTTCGTGCGCCCCACTCCACTTGCTCGGCGGCAGCTTTGATGCGCTGGCCGCTTCCCTCCAGCGATTGGATAGCGGCAGCAGTCTGCGAGAGAATCTTGTCGATCTGCGCCAGCTGGGCTTCCAGTTTTTGGAACTCGCTGTCTCTTTGCAGGATGGAGTCCTTGCCGGAAGTCAGGGCGGATTCCGCTTCCTTGATGGCAGAGGCGGCTCCCTGTGCCTCCTGTTGCAGGGCGCTGATGACAAGGGCGGCCTTTCGGGCGGCCTTTGAGGATTGTTCCGAGAGCTGCCGGACTTCTTCCGCCACGGCGGTGAACTTGTTCCGTTCCTTGCTGTTCCCGGCACGGGCGGATTCCACGGCGGCGTTGAGCGCAAGGAGATTGAGCTGTTCTGCCATTTCGCCGATGGACTGGATGAGTTCCTTCGCCTGAAGGGCTTTTTTGTCGAGCGTTGCAGCCGTCGAAGTGACGGACTGGGCGCGTTTCTGTGCCTCAGCCAGACGCCCTGCGGCATCCTGAAGCCCCTCGCGTCCGTCGGAAGCCGTTCTTCCCAACTGGTGGGTAACCTTCCCGATTTCCTTCATTCCGTCGGAGGCGTGCCCCAGACTTTCGGCCAGACCGGCAAGCTGGCCTGCTACTTCGCCTACGGTTTTCGCTTGCTGCTTTTCCGTGGCAGTCAGGGCGGCCGTTTTCTCTGTGGCCGCTGCCGCCGCCTTGCGGCAGCCTGCGATTCCTTCCGTCAGGCTTCGGGAGGTTCCCGCCAGCTTTTCGGAGGTGATCTTGAGGCCGTTCAGGCGTTCGCGGAGCTTTTCTGCCATTTCCTGGAAGGCGAGGGTGAGGCGTCCCACCTCGTCATCGGATTCCGCAAGCTCCCCGGCACGGCGCAGGTTGCCTGCACCGATGGATTCAGCGGTTTCCTCCATGGATCGGAAAGGTGCGGTGATCTTCGCTGCCAGCCATTGGCTGCCGAAGAAGCTCATGGCAATGGCGATGAGCAGGAAGACGATGAGGGCGGCCCGCATGTGGCTGGCTCCTGCCATGACTTCGTCCTCTGTGAGGATCCGGATGTATTTGAGCCCCGTGGTTTCCGAGGTGTGTATGACGGCATAGCATTCTGCATGGTCGAGGAGGATGCGGTGGATGCCGTCCTTTTTCTGTCCAATCAGGGAAATGTCCCCCAGATTGGCATCGGCGAGTTTCCGGAAGAGGGCATCCGGGTGAGCGCCGTCGATCAGGATGGAATCCTCCTTGTCAAGCACCATCCAATGTTCCTGGATGGGCGCTGATTCCGGCAAGGCCATGGAGCAGAGCGCTGCGAGGTCGAGCTGCAGCCCCAGTACCCCTGCGGGGTTGTCCTCTGCATCCCAGACCAGGGCGTAGAAGCCGATGACCGGTTTCCCCTGTGCGCCCTGGAAAGGCTGAGAGACATAGAGAAGCCCGCTTTCCCCTGCGGCCATGCCGTCGCGGTACCAGTAGAGCTGGCGGGGATCGTAGCTGTTTTCTCTCGTCACGGCGGGATACTGCACATAGCCTCCGTCCTGCATGCCGTAGGTTACGGCTGCCGTGACTTTTTCATGCCTTTTGGCGAAGTCGGCGAAAATCTGCCAGGCTCTGAATTCAAAGCCGCCTTTGGCTTCCGGGTTCATTTCCAGGATGCCGTTTTCGTTTCCCTCCTGCCCCGCGTAGATGGTGAGGCCGGTGCCATGGCGTATTTCTGCGTTCTTGGAAAGAAGCAGGAATTCTGATTTCAGCAGCCGTTCCATGCTTATGAGGGAGGCATCCAGCTGCTCCATCTGCCGGCATGCCGCAATTCTTGCCTGTTCCATGGCCTGGCCGGAGATCATCCGGCTCAGTACGATTCCCAGCAGAACCAGGCAAAGAAGGAATCCAAGGGAAAAGCATGCCATGATTTTCTGTCGGATATTCAATCGATCGAGCAAAATTCTCCACCTTCCTGCGCCCGCCTGCAGTTTTCCTTGATCCCATGGAAGGGGGAAGAACTGCAGCGGGGCATAGTTTAGCTATTTGACCGCATGAGGAAATCTGTATCCTCATGGATGAGGGTCAGCATGATATCCGCGAAATGCGGATCGAACTGTGTTCCCCTGCCGCGTTCGACCTCCCGCCGCACGCGTTCCTGCGGCATGATATCGCGGTAGCTGCGCCTGGAGGTCATGGCGTCATAGGCATCCGCTACGGCAATCATGCGGGCTTCCTCCGGGATATCCGTGCCGGCGAGGCCGTCCGGATATCCTTTGCCGTCCCAGCGTTCATGGTGGGAGCGGGCACCTATGGAGAGCATGGGGAATTCCTTGATGCTTTTGAGGATATCGGAACCGATGGTCGTATGGGACTTGATAAGCTCGTATTCTTCATCCGTGAGCCGCGTGGGCTTGTTGATGATGGCGCTCGGTACGCCGATCTTGCCGATGTCGTGCAGGAGCCCCATGCAGTAGATTTCCTGCTGTTTTTTGGGGGAGGCTCCTGCGATTTTGGCGATGCGCCGGACATAGTCCGCCACGCGCTGGGAATGTCCCTGGGTGTATTTGTCCTTCGCATCGATGGTCTTGGCGAGAGCCAGGATGGTTTGGTGGAAGAGCCTGTCACTGGCCGCCAGGCGCTCTTCCGCCAGCCGCATCTGATGGGCTGCTTCCTGGCGCAGGTTCTTTTTCAGGTACTCGTTTTGCAGGATGCGCCAGACCCTTTCCTGCATGGCCATGGGAACAAAGGGCTTGCGGATGAAATCCACCGCGCCGGACTGGAATACTTCGGTTTCCAGCTCGATGTCGACATCGGCTGTCAGGATGATGACGGGAATATTCTTCATTTCCGCCCGCTGCTTCATGCATTTCAGTACCTCGATGCCGTTCATGTCCTGCATGTTGTAGTCGAGCAGGACGAGATCGGCGCTGTGGCGCGCAAGATAGTCGAGCGCGTCGCATCCCTTGGATTTTTTCGTGATGTCCACTTGGGCTCCCAGGATCTTGTCAATCAGGTGGAGTGTTACCTGATCGTTATCCACGGCCAGGAGTGTCGGTTTGATTTCCCCATATCTGATATCTATCATTATTAACGCTCCTCACTGTATGGCTGCTATACATTTCTTCTTCTTCAGTATAGGGAAATTTTTCCGAAAAAACAATAGGAAGAAAAAAGAAATTACGGCAAAGACTGCCACATCCTTTCCATGCAACAGTCTTTGCCGTAATCCGCACGTTCTTATGTATTTCTTTCTGCAAGTTGTTTCTTTTTCGGTCGGGCGTTCATCCGCTCCGGTTTCTTCTCTCAGTCACTGCGGCTGTCATGGCAGAAGGATAACGCTGCCGAAGCGGATCCTTCCTTGGCCGTATGGACTGTGCCGGACTCTTCGCACTGCAAGAGCCATGGCAATCGCCTGTTGAGTTCCCTTCATCGCGGTGAGCATCCCCGGGGGCGTCTGTTATCAGCGTCCCTCTGTGTATTCAGCGGAGGAGAGAGTATTGGCTGCTTTTTCCTGCTGTGTGTTTAGTCTAGCGGAGAAAGATTGGAAAATCATTAGAAAAAGATTGGATTTTGATGAAAAAATGAGATTTGTATGTTGAAAAGTTCATGAAAATGTTTTTTTTATGGAAAAACTTGAACGATGGCGGTATAATAAATAGGTAAAAATATCTTTTTCGAGATGAAGGAGTCGATGTGATGGAAGCCAGAGACCAATTCCTGTTGCGTGTAGGAGACATCAATGCCGAGACTCGTCCCAGGCTGGCAGACATGCTTTCCATTGCAGAGGGGGCTGCCTATCTGCTTTCTACAGAGATCCTGTCGGAGGTGCCGGGGGACGAGCGGCTGGTGGTTCTCATTATGGGAGGCGGTTCCTGGGGCATTATCGAGGACATCCCTGCCAGTCCGGATGGGGAAAGCCCGGAGCAGTACCGGGCCATCATCCTGGATGAGATTGCGGCAGAGACGATGCGCTCGCTCGTTGCCCCGCCTGCCAGGACGCGCAAGGAGTCCACGGGGCGCCCCCCGAAGTACAGCATTGCCCAGGAAGGGGCGGATATCTTTATCCAGCATATCTATGAGGGGCAGTCCATCAAGTCGATTGCCAAGGAACATCATATGAGTCCGACCACCGTACAGAAGCTTCTGAACAAAACGAGGCTCCAGGCGGCCGACAACTTCCTGAACGGCACATGGACGATTTCCAGAGATTCCCTGAACTGGGAGAAGAACCTGAAAATCCTGCAATGGGCCATTGACCATAGCTCCGGTGTCAAGCGCCAGCAGTATGAGCAGTTGTTCTTCCATCTTTCGACGGAGGGCTGATTTTGGGGGCGCCGTATGGTTTGCAGCAGTGACAGGAGAGAGTCCTATGGATTTCAAGAATTATATGGAAGTGCTTGTAGAAGAGAAAATGGATGAGGTTCTTGACCAGTATCCCGATTGCTGCAAGTGCGAGAGCTGCCGGAGGGATATTGCAGTCATTGCGTTGAACCATCTCCATCCCAGGTATGTTTCCACGGAAAAGGGGCAGATTTTTGCCCGCATCCAGGAAATGAACATGCAGTCGGAGATCGAGGTGCTCCGCCAGCTCATGGAAGCTGTGGAGATTGTGAGCGCGCATCCCCACCATGGTGCCTGAGCCGGGGGATTGCCGGTTCTATCAGAAGAATTTCTGTATGAGTTCTGCGGCGAGATTGCGCCCGCCGCGTCCGCCGTCGCCTCCGGTGCATGCCATGGAGGCGCTGTAGCGGTCATCTCCGTAATATTTCAGCTTGTAGTGCTTTCGGCCCTGTTCGGCTACATCGATGCCAAGGTCTTTCAGTTTCCGGCGCAATGCCGGGTCGAGATCGGTATAGCCTTTCAGGGCGTTTTTCAGTGCCGTTGTCTTTTTGCCGGGGATGTTCTTCGTGGTATTTGCGGCCAGGAGATCATCCAGGATATGTGCGCGGCGGCTGCCCTTCAGGACCGTTTTTCTGGCCTCTGCCAGGAGATCCATGAGTATCTCGTGGATTTCCTGGGGGTAGAGGTCGTACTCCTTGCCCGGCTGCAGGAGGGCATTTCCCTTGGATTTCTCGGAGACGGAATGTTCGCGCAGGCGTTTTTCCAGGCTCTCGTTTTCGGCGCGCAGGAGTTCGTTTTCTGCTTGGAGGTCATCGATCCTGCGGTCATAGTATGCGAGCATTTCTTCTATGGTTTGTGGTTTGTCCATGGGGAGTTGTCACTTCCTATGCATGGGAAAACGCTTGCAGCAAAACTGCAAGCGTTTTCCCATAGAGATTTTATGGAGCCGATCAGATATCTGCTTTCCAGAGGCCGTGGAGATTGCAATAGGCAAAGGCCGCGATCGGCTCGTCGCCGGGAGCAAGCCGGAACACCGCTTCGGCTTGTTCCTGGGGCGTCAGGTGGCGCATCTGTGCTCCGAGTTTCGTCTGCAGATGGATCCATTCGATGAAGTGCTCCGGTGTCATGGGATGGGCCTGGGAGCCGACTCGGACAGTCACGCGCTGTTCTGTTTCGTCAAAAGTGGGCACGGGCACATGCTTCTCCTGGGAAGCATCCGTCGTATTTGCCGCCATCTCTGCCATCGGCTTGCCGCAGCAGCTCATGGATCCGCCTCCCTCATGCACCAGGCCGACGATGTTGCCGCAGATCCCGCACCGGAAAAATTTGTTCGCCATAAAGCTCTCTCCTCCTTAGTCGTAGGTTTTGCCGGGAAACTGCTGTTTCCCGGAAGTCTTTCTTCTATTGTACAATAAAGAAAAGCTTCTTTCAATACGGCAATCGGCAAAATTTCGCGGCCGGCCTTCGGGAAGCGCTATCGTGGTTGAATGAGGATTGCAGCTATGTTAAAATGAAATATAGCATATCAGGAATAGGGGGATGGACTTGAAGGGGGAGCGGTTCTATGAGATTTTTCGGTTCTGTATTGTGGGCGGGCTGTCCTTTCTTCTGGATTATGGCTTGCTCTATTTCCTGACGGAGTCTGTCGGGCTTTATTATCTCTATTCGTCGGGGATTTCTTTTACGGTGTCGGTTGTGTTCAACTATTGGCTCTGCGTGGTCTATGTGTTTCGAGTGTCGCGGCATCAGACAGCACGGCAGGCGGCGGTTTTCATCGGTTCGAGCGTTGCGGGATTGGGGCTCAACCAGCTCTGCATGTGGGTGTTTGTGGATTTTTGCGCCATGCACTACATGCTGGCGAAGATCGTGGCGACTATCGTGGTGACGTTCTGGAATTATGTTATGAAGCGCAAGGCATTGCGGGGGCAGAAGGGATTGTGAGGGATTGGGGATGGCAGCACAGTATCAGTCAAAGGTTAGCAAGGTGCTTCGCCTGATGGCGGAGAAGTATCCCACGAAGGAGGCGGTCTATAGCGAGCTGATCCATTTGCAGGCGCAGCTCCAGCTTCCTAAAGGAATCGAGCATTTCATGAGCGATCTGCATGGGGAATATGCTTCTTTTTTCCATATTCTCAATAATTGCTCCGGTGTCATCCGGGAGAAAGTGGATTATGTGTTCGGAGAACGTCTCACGGAGGAGCAGAAGGCGGAATTCTGCACGCTCATTTACTATCCGAAGGAGAAGATCGAGCAGATGCGCTCGGAGCGCAAGGCAACTCCGGAATGGTACCGGAAGAATCTGGCGCAGCTTCTGGAGCTTTCCAAGCTCATGTCGTACAAGTATCCTGCGTTCAAGGTGAAGGGGTTCATACCGGAGAAATATGCCTCGGTCATCGAGGAGCTCATGATGACGAGGCCGGAGGTTGACAATGCGCAGATGATTTACCACAAGCGCCTTCTGGATACCATTGTGCAGATTGACGGCGCGGCGGATTTCATCCATGCCTTCACGGTGCTTGTGAAGCGGCTGGCCGTTGACCGCCTGCATATCGTGGGGGATTTCTTCGACAGGGGGAACCGCCCGGATGCAATCCTGAACCTTCTCATGAAGCATCCCTCTGTGGACATCCAATGGGGGAACCATGATGTCCTCTGGATGGGGGCGGCTCTGGGGAGCGATGTGTGCATTGCCACGGTGGTCAGGAACAGCCTGCGCTACAACAACACGGATGTGCTGGAGAGAGGCTACGGCATCAGCCTGCGTCCCCTGACGACCTTTGCGACCCACAGCTATCCCGACGCCAATCCCATCAAGGCGGCGGAGAAGGCGGCGGCGATGCTTATGTTCAAGCTGGAGGGGCAGCTCATCCGCCGCAATCCGGATTTCTGCATGGATCACCGGCTGCTTCTGGACAAGATTGACTATCGTTCCTCCTGCGCCGTGCTGGAGGATGGCAAGCGGTACGAGCTAAGGAGCGCTTATTTCCCGACGATTGACGAGGACACGTCGGATCCCTGTGTCCTGACACCGGAGGAACAGTGCATTGTGGATGATTTGCGTTCCTATTTCACGGAGAGTGCGGTTCTTCAGCGCCATGTGGATTATCTTTACCAGAAGGGAGGCATCTATACCTGCTTCAACGGCAATCTCCTGTTCCATGGCTGTGTGCCTATGAACGAGGACGGCAGTTTCCGCGAGGTCACCTTTGACGGCAAGACGTACAAGGGAAAGGAGTATTTCGACTATGCGGATCAGCGGGCGCGCCAGGCCTATCTTTACCGCAGCCAGGAGGGGCTGGATTTCATGTACTTCCTTTGGTGCGGGCTCATTTCCCCCGTGGCGGGACGGGAGTTCCGGACGTTCGAGAGGGCGTTCCTGACGGACAAGAGCACATGGAAGGAGCCGAATGACCCGTATTTCAAGCTGATCAATGACGAGAAGATCTGCGAGAAGGTTCTCGCGGAGTTCGGCCTGAAGCCCGAGCGCGGGCATATCATCAACGGCCATGTGCCCGTGAAGGTGAAGAAAGGGGAGACTCCCGTGAAGGCGGGAGGCAAGGCCATTGTCATCGATGGTGGTTTCTGCAAGGCGTACCACAGCAAGACGGGAATCTCCGGCTATACGCTCATTTCCAATTCCCGCGGGTTCCGTCTCCTGCAGCACCAGAAGATTGCCGATGTGCGTATGGCTCTTCGGGAAAACGGGGATATCGAGTCCGTGTCGGAGACGTTGGAACTCCAGAACTATCGCACGACGATTGGCGATACGGACAAGGGAAAGAAGATACAGAACGAGATCACGGATCTTTACAACCTGCTCCTGGCCTATCAGAACGGGCTGCTCAAGCAGGGGGAATGAATTTCTGTGAAAAGCCGGGGAAAAGAAGGGAAACGGCGGTTGCTTGTTGAAATACTAAATCATAGACATGTTTCGGGGAAGAGGGCGATGTTGTGGACGAAAAACCTGTAATGCTCATAGTGGATGATGTTGATGTCAACCGTGCGGTTCTGAAAAATCTTTTCCAGGAGGGCTATGAGCTTGTTGAGGCGGCAGACGGCCAGACGGCGCTTGCCGTCATGGCGTCCCGCCCCGTGAATGTGGTTTTGGCGGCGTTGGAGATGCAAGGGATGGACGCGCTTGAGCTTTTGTCCGTCATGAAGCACACGCCGGGATGGATGGAGATTCCCGTGGTGGTCATAACGGATCGCAGCAATTATGAGGGGCAGGCCAATGCCGTGGAAATGGGGGCATCGGATTTCATCACGAAGCCTTACCATCCCACGGTGGCGTGGCTTCGCGTGCGCAACGTCCTGGGCGGCCATGAGAACGAGTGGCGCAAGGCTTTGCAGGTGGCGCAGGACCAGGAAATCGTGGAGATGCAGCATTCCATGGAAAAGGATGTCCTCACAGGGCTCTATAACCGGGAGACGTTTCTCAGGAAGGCCGCCGAACTCATGCAGGCCGGCAAAGACATCCTCTATGATATCGTGTATTTCGACATCAGTTGCTTCAAGGTCATCAACGATCTTTTCTATATGGATACGGGCGATGTGGTGCTGAAGGCGGCGGGCTTCTATTTTCCTGCGGCCGTGGGGGACGAGGGCCTTTGCGCCCGCTTTGAGGCGGATCATTTCGTCATCTGCATTCCCGACAGCAAATTGGATATGGATCGTTTCATGCAGGGATTGGATGACAGCATGAAATCTTTGGGGATCAACCATAAGATCCGTTTCTTTGCCGGAATCTACAAGGCACAGGATGCTTTCCTGCCCGTGGATCGCATGTGTGACTGGGCGCGCATGGCCATGTGCAAGGTCAAGGGCAGTTATGCGCAGCGCTATGCGTATTATGATGAAGGCATGTGGGAGGTCATGCTGCGGGAGCAGACTTTGGTGAGGGATATGGAGCTTGCCCTTCACGAGAAACAGTTCTGCGTCTATATGCAGGCCATCTACAATATGGAGCAGAAGCGGGTGGTCAGCGCCGAGGCACTGGTGCGCTGGAATCATCCTGCCATCGGGACGATCCTGCCGGCCTATTTCATCCCGCTGTTCGAGCGCAACGGCTTCATCGTGCGCCTGGATCGCTATGTCTGGGAGGTTTCGTGCCAGTTCCTTCGGGAGCAGAAAGATCGGTTCGGGGAAGTGCTCCCGGTTTCCGTGAACGTGTCCCGGCTGAACTTCTATAATCTGGATCTCCTTCAGTTCCTGATGGGGCTGGTCGAGAAATACGGCCTGGAGCCGTGGATGCTGAAACTGGAGATTACGGAGACGGCCTATATGGATGAGCCGGAGAAGATCATTTCCGTCATCAAGGAGTTCCGTGCCCGTGGCTTCGCAGTGCTCATGGATGATTTCGGCAGCGGCCATTCTTCTCTGAGCATGCTGAAAAACCTGCCGGTGGACGTGCTCAAGCTCGATATGAGTTTCGCGAATGAGGTGGGGCATTCCCGCAGGGTCAATGCCATCCTGAAATTCATCATGAGCCTTTCCAAGGAGCTGGATATGCAGGTCATTGTGGAAGGCGTGGAGACGAAGAAGCAGTTGGATATCATCGAGTCCCTTGGCTGCTATGATATTCAGGGATATTATTTTTCCCGCCCGCTTCCGGCAGAGGAATTCATGAAGGTGCTGGAAGAGCAGAACCGCAAGGAAGGCACGGACGAGGATGAGGGATTGGATTGAGCGGCCTCCGGATATCCAAGGGAGGCTGTTCGGAGAATTGTCAAAGTTTCAGTATAAAAGACGCAAATTGTATAATAAATAAGAAATACTAGACAAAACCAAGAAAAAAGTATAAACTAATAGTCATGAAGCGAAAGGGAGCGGTCCTATGGAGAACCGGTTCTTTTTTCGAGCAAATTACAGGGAGGCAAAGCTATGAATGTCCATGAGTATCAGAGCAAACAAATCCTGAAGTCCTACGGTGTGAATGTGCCTAAGGGGCTTCCCGCTTTCACGGTCGAGGAAGCAGTGAAGAACGCCAAGGAGCTTGGCTCCAAAGTCGTTGTGGTCAAGGCGCAGATCCATGCCGGCGGCCGCGGCAAGGCGGGCGGTGTGAAGCTTGCCAAGAGCGTGGAAGAGGCAGAGGGCTACGCAAAGGAGCTCCTCGGCAAGACACTGGTGACGCACCAGACCGGTCCCGAGGGCAAGAAGGTAGGCCGTCTCCTGATCGAGGAAGGCTGCCCGAACATCAAGCACGAATACTATCTCTCCTTTGTCATTGACCGCCAGACGGCGAAAGTGGTCATGATGGGCTCTGAGGAAGGCGGCATGGATATCGAGGAAGTTGCTGCCAAAACGCCGGAGAAGATCATCAAGGAGTTCATCGATCCGGTCATCGGCCTTGCTCCCTTCCAGGCGACCCGCATGGCGTATGCCATGAACTTCCCCCAGCCGGCAATCCGCAAGGTATCGAATCTCATGGTTTGCCTCTACAATGCGTTCGTTGGCAAGGACTGCTCCCTCGCGGAGATCAATCCTCTTGTCGTAACGGAGGATGATGATGTCATTGCTCTCGATGCAAAGCTGAACTTCGATGACAGCGCACTCTTCCGCCATCCCGATGTGGCAGAGATGCGGGATGTGACGGAGGAAGATCCGAAAGAGCGCCGCGCGGCAGAGGCGGGCCTCAACTATGTCAACCTCGGCGGCGACGTGGCCTGCATGGTCAATGGTGCCGGCCTTGCTATGGCAACGGTGGACATCATCAAGCATTATGGCGGCGAGCCTGCGAACTTCCTCGATGTAGGCGGCGATTCTTCCCCCGAGAAGATTGCGGAGGCTTTCCAGATCATGCTGGACGGCGGCCAGGCCAAGGGCATCTTCGTCAACATCTTCGGCGGCATCAACCGTTGCGACCTCGTGGCGAAGGGCATCCTTGAAGCTGCGAAGATCATTTCCAAGGACGGCAAGTCCCTGCCGGTTCCTGTTGTGGTGCGCCTTGAGGGCACGAATGTTGACCTCGGCCGCCAGATCCTGAAGGATTCCCCCATCGAGAATGTCATCATGGCACCGACGATGGAGGGCGGCGCGGAAGAGATCGTGAAGCGCGTCAATGAAGCAAAGAAAGCATGAGGAGGGCCGTAAACGATGAGCATTTTAGTAAATAAGGACACCAAAGTCATTGTGCAGGGCATTACAGGAAAGCAGGCCACGTTCCATACGAAGCAGATGATTGCCTACGGGACGAAGATTGTGGGCGGCGTGACTCCGGGCAAGGCCGGCCAGGTTGTTGAGGGCGTTCCCGTGTTCAATACGGTGAAGGATGCTGTTGCAGCAACGGGCGCAACCGCTTCTGTTATCTATGTTCCTGCGAAGTTCGCTGCGGACTCCATCATGGAGGGCGTGGAAGCAGGTCTGGATCTCGTGGTCTGCATCACGGAGCATATCCCTGTTCTCGATATGGTGAAGGTACGTCGTTTCATGGAAGGCAAGAAGACCCGCCTGATTGGGCCGAACTGCCCGGGTCTCATGACTACGGGCGAGGCGAAGCTGGGCATCACGCCGGGCAACGTCCAGAAGAAGGGTCATGTGGGTCTGGTTTCCCGCTCCGGGACCTTGACTTACGAGGCTGCCTTCCAGCTCATGAATGCCGGCATCGGCATCACGACTTCCGTGGGTATCGGCGGCGACCCTGTCAAGGGCACGGACTTCATTGATGCTTTGAAGCTCTTCAAGGACGATCCCGAGACGAAAGCTGTCCTCATGATCGGCGAGATCGGCGGCACGGCAGAGGAAGATGCTGCGAAGTGGATCAAGGAGAACATGCCGGACAAGCCTGTTACTGCATTCATCGCAGGTCGCCAGGCGCCTCCGGGAAAACGCATGGGCCATGCAGGCGCCATCATCTCCGGCGGCAAGGGCACGGCTGCTGACAAGATCAAGGCACTCAACAGCGTAGGCATCCAGGTGGCCGACACCGTGGCTCATATCGGTGAGACCGTGGTTGACACCCTGAAGAAGGCCGGCATCTACGACGCTTGCCATACTTGCTAAGCATCTCTTTGAGAATATCAAAGACGTTCCAGGAAATTCACAGGCGGGATTGCTGCATTTGCAGGCAATCCCGCCTTGTTTTCTTGTAAACCCCGTACATCAATGTGTCAAGACACCTGCTCCGCTTTCACATCATTGCTCAGTCCCAGACGCTGGAGCATTTCCCGATCCTCTTTGATGGTGGTGCCGGAGGTGGTCAGCATATTGCCGGTGATAGAAGCAGAGGCTCCATGCAGGAAGGCTGTGGCACCATTTTCCGGCAGCAGCTTCCTGCCTGCGGCCAGACGGATATTGGCCGTGGGATTGATGAGGCGGAAGATGGCAATGGTGCGCAGGATTTCTTCGCCGGCAAGGGGAGCCTGCTTTGCCAGCGGCGTGCCGGGAATGGGCATCAGGGTATTGATGGGAATGGAGCCGATTCCCAAACCCTGCAGCTCAAAGGCCATATCCAGCCTGTCCTGCCAGGTTTCTCCCATGCCGATGATGCCGCCGGAACAGACCTGCAGCCCCTCTTCCTGGGCGATTTTGATGGTCCTGATGCGGTCCTCATAGGTGTGGGTCGTGCAGATATGGGGGAAGAAGCGGCGGGAGGTTTCTATATTGTGATGGTAGCTGGTAACGCCGGCTTCCCTCAGGCGGTGGAACTGCTCCCGGCTGAGGATGCCGTGGGAAGCGCAGAGGTCAATGGTGAGGATGCTGCGCATTTTTTCATAGGCGGCAATGGCCAGATCGAATTCCCTGCCCTGCAAGGCCCTGCCGGAGGTGACAATGGCAAAGCGGTTCACTCCGGCTCTTTGATTGGCCTTGGCATTCTCTATGATTTTTTCCGCGGCGAGGAAGGGATATTCCTCAATGCCCGTAGGATGGCAGGCTGCTTGCGCGCAGTATTTGCAGTCCTCGCTGCACCTTCCGCTGCGTCCGTTCAGGATGGTGCACAGATCCACATGGGTGCCGCAGAAAACTCTTTGCACCTCGCCTGCCGCTGCCTGAAGCTCCTCCAGGGGCGCCTCCAGCAACAGGGAGACGTCATCCTCAGGCTTCAGTCTTGCTCCTGCAATGATTTCTTTGGTCAAAATGGAAAGACTTGTGATTTTCATTTTTTGTACCTCGCTTTCGTCACATTAAATACGATACTCTTCTCGTTCTCTTATGTCAACCTTTATACATAAAATAGTTAACCAGAAGGCGTTGATATGCAGAATTGGCCGTTATTTTTTTTACAAATAATATTGACACAGTGTCATTATGAGTATATAATCAATCATAAAGGTTACACGGTGTCATTTTTATGGGGAGGAATTCCATGCCCAAGATTTCGGCAGAGGAGATGCTGGCTCGGCGGGAGGAAATCATTGATGCTTGCGCCAAGCTATATGAAACGATGAGCTTCAAGGAGATTACCTTGAAGGAGGTAGGCAATGTCACGACCTTCAACCGTACGGCAATCTACCATTATTTCAACACGAAGGAAGAAATCTTTCTGGCGCTGATGCAGCGGGAGTATGAATACTGGGTGGCGGATTTGGAAGCGCTGATGGCTGCCCATCAGGAGCTTAGCCGCGAAGAACTGGCTGCGGCACTGGCGAATTCGCTCGAAAAGCGGCAGCGGCTGTTGAAGCTCTTGTCTATGAATCATTTTGATATGGAGGAAAACAGCCGTCAAGAGAATCTGGTGGAGTTCAAAAAAGCCTATGGCGCTTCCATCAAGGCGGTACACCGCTGTCTCGATAAATTTTGTCCGGAGATGAGTGAAGAGGAAAAGAACAGTTTTCTGTATGCTTATTTTCCGTTTATGTATGGTATCTATCCTTATGCGGTGGTTACGGACAAACAGCGGCAGGCCATGGAGGAAGCCGATGTGGGGTTCCGTTACTATACGATTTATGAACTGGCCTATAACTGCCTGCGCAAGTTGCTGGCTGTTGAGAAGGGAGCAGATCAAGCATGAAGCGGCGCGAATTTTTGAAAGCCGGTGCTTTAGGAGCCATAGCCATGCTGGGCATGGGGGCGGTTTGGGATAGCAAGGCTTGTGCGGCTCCGGCAGGTGAAGTCAAACTGCCGGCAGGCCGCAAAATCGATATCCATGCGCATGCTATGCTGCCTGCTTATCTTGACGGGCTGAAAAAATTGGGGATAGATCCTGTGGCAGAGGAGGGTTTCCCCTTGCCAAAGTGGTCGGCAGATGCACATTTGGCCTTTATGGCTGACGCGGGGATTGACTACACGGTCTTATCGCTTCCAACTCCGCATATCTATCATGGTGATGAACAGCTTTCCTGTGAGGTGGCCAGACAAATCAACGAGGAAACGGCGGCCTTATGCCGGCAGTACCCGGAAAAATTCGGTTTTGCAGCCACGGTGCCGTTTCCGAGTATAGAGGGTTCTTTGCAGGAGATTGCTTATGCGATGGATAAGCTGGGGGCCTTGGGCGTAAAGGTTCCCAGCAATGCGCGCGGCATTTATCTGGGGGATGAGCGCTGGGAAAAGATTTTTGCGGAACTCAATCGCCGCAAGGCACTCGTCATCGTCCATCCCAGTCCGGCACAGCAACTGCCGCGTCAGGGAACGATTACGGGCAAGGTCATGGCACTTTACGAATATCCGGCCGATACGACCAGAGCCATGGTGAATCTTTTGGCCAGCGGCATGCTGACGCGGTATCCCAAAGTGCGGATCGTGGTGCCGCATTGCGGCTCCTTCCTGCCGTATATGAAACAAAGGGCCAAGGCGATGTTCCAAATGCTGGCGGGCATGAAGATGATGGAGCCGGTGGATATGGAACAGAGTTTTAGCCGTTTGTACTTTGACCTTGCGGGCGACCCTGCGCCGGATGCCCTGCCCATGTTGTTGCAGATAACCGACAAGGAGCACATTCTCTACGGCAGTGATTATCCCTATGTGCCGGCTAAGGCGCTTCTGGGGAAAAAGGCCGCACTGGATATGGATTTAGCAGGACGCGGTTGGCTGGAACAAGTATATTGCCAGAATTCGAAAATGCTGGTTTCTTGAAAGAATGGTTACCAAAGGAGTGTGTTGAAATGCCATTTATCGCAGTGAAGACCGACGAAACAGCGACGGAACAGAAAGCCGGTTTCAAATGGAATTTGAAAAAGACGATGTTGTTGGCAATGGGAGGACTTTTTATGGCAGGATCGCTGTCTTTTGCTCAACCCATCCGCACGCCGGAAGGGAATATGCCGATGATTCATTGGGCGGTGCTGGAAAGCACTCCCGGCAATATGCAGGCCATGGGGGAAATCGGTGCCCGTACCGTAGCACCGCAAACGGCCAAGGAAGCTGGTACGTATGCGCTCTATGGTGCGATTGATGTGAAGAATCATGATCTGATGCGGCTGCTGGAAATCTATGAAAGCTACGAGGCTTATCGTATCCATAGTACCAGTGAGGCGTTTCAGGATTACCGTGCGGCACGGCTGCCGATGTTAAAGAGTCTCAAGATATTGGAGGCTAATGGCATTGCTCTGGAACAAAAAGTCAGCGGTACGGCAACGGTGGTATTTCTGCACCGTTATGAGGTCAAGCCGGAACGTCTGGCGCGTTATCAGGAACTGGCGAAGAAGGAAGCCGTTCGTGCTGTTGGAGACGAAGCCGGTGTGATGGGGATGTTTGTAACGGCAGAACATGACAATCCCCAGGTGATTCATACCATGGAACTGTATGAAAATCAGGAAGCATACGAAAAATATATAGCATCTGCTGCCTATCAAGACTTTCAAAAGCAGACAAAGGATTTTTTCGTGAATGTTCATGAAGTGGTGAATCTCCCTGCCAAAATCACGTTGAGCCAGAAGGGATTCCACCGTTTTACACAAAATTGACGATTTTTCAGATGAGGGAGGAAGGATTATGTTTATTATCACCGAAACCTTGAAAGCGGACAAAATCCCTGCAGGCAAGGAAGAGGAACTTTTCAAGCAGCATGCAGCGTGGTTCACACGTCATTTCGAGGAGGGAGATTTCCTCTTGGTGGGGCCTTATACGGATAGGAAAATGGCAGGTATCATGCTTTCTCCTGTTGCATCTCGTGAAGCTCTGGAGGATGTCTTGCGGGAAGATGTTTACTATGCGGACGGGATGGCCGAATATGAAGTCCGCTCGTTTACGGCCGCCAAAATCGCCGCCAACTTTGCTGATTTTGCGGGCAAATGAAGTAGTTGCCATATACAATCAACAATTTACGGAAGTGGTGCGTATGAACAGACGAGAGTTTTTGAAAGTCACCGGCATGGGCGCGATCACCGTGTTTTTGTCCGGCTGCGGCATGGCGGCATTGAGCGGTGATGAGGGCAGGAAAAATATGGCGCCGGAAAAAGGCAGTGTGTCAGGAGGAACGAATATGAAAATTGTCGTGATTACCAGCAGTCCGCATCCGAAAGAGGAATCCACCTCCATTTATTTGGCAGACAGGTTTACGGACGGTGCCAGGAGTGCAGGCCATGAGGTTTTCACTTTTGATGCAGCCAATGAGGAAACGCATCCTTGCCGGGGCTGTGATAGATGCGGCATGGACGGTCCATGCATTTTTCAGGATGCCATCGAAAATACTCTGATGCCCAAGATGCTGGAGGCTGACCTCATTGTGCTGACGACACCGCTGTATTATTTCGGCATGTCGGCGCAGCTGAAAATTATTGTGGACAGATTCTATTCGCGCACGGGGAAATTACATGGCAAGAAATCCATCATGATGGCCACGGCCTACAACAGTGCCGATTGGACGATGGAAGCGCTTGTCAATCATTATGAAACGTTGGTGCGGTACATGGAATGGCAGGATGTCGGTCAGGTGATGGCTACCGGCTGCGGGGCACGTTCTCTGGTGGAAAAATCGCCCTTTGCCGATATGGCGTATAAAATTGGAGCCGCGTTATGAAACGCTTAGGGGTGACAACCTGCTTGCCGCTCTTGTGGATTGCCGAGATGAGTTTCCATCATATTCCGAAAGTCTTGCATGAAATCCTCGGCGTGGTCTGGTTGTTGCTGATCCTGCTGCATTTGTACCAGAACCGCAGTTTTCTGAGAAATTTGTGGCGGGGGAACTGGAACTTTCTGCGGCTGTTAGGTACGATCATCGATGTATTGCTTATCGCAGGCGTGTTGGTGGTGGTTCTGTCTGGTTTGGGGATTTCCAACTATCTTCTCAAAGAGGTGATGCCGCTGGCTATCCAGCGAAGTATTGCCCTGCATCAATATCATGTTTCCCTGCCTTACGCATTGATGATTCTGAGCGGTTTGCATTGGGGACTGCATTGGCAGAGCTGGCAAAAACAGTGGCAGAAGATTATGATCCTGTCCTTGTCGCCGCTGACCGGTCGGCTGCTGGCGGGCGGGACGGTGGTTTTTGTGCTGGTCATTGGCGTATGGGGTTCGTTTATGAACCGGGTAGGGGATCGGCTGTTGATGAAGCATATCTTTGCGACAGAGGCAAACAATCAGCCGGGCGAAATCTATATGCTGTTATTGGCCGGTATGCTGGGGCTTTATGTGCTGGCAGGTATCGCCATAAGCAAGGCGGCAAAATACAGGCAAGTTAGATAGTTCCATAAGCGAAAGGAGAAGGAAAATGAAAAAAATATGGCTGATCGGTTTGAGTCTGTTGATCATGTTGGGCCTTTTGGGCTGTGGTTCCGATAGTGGCAAGGCCGAGCAAAAGGCGTCTGCGCCTGCACCGCAGAAAGCGGCAGAGACGGCGTCAGTACCTGCCGGCAAGGGAAAAATCCTGGTGGCTTATTTTTCGGTTACGGGCAATACCAAGGAGCTGGCAGAAAATACTGCCCGGGCTTTGGGGGCAGACCTTTATGAAATCCGTCCCGCCAAGCCCTATACGAGCGAGGATTTGAACTACAATGATGAAAGCACGCGGGCAACCGTGGAGCAGAAGGACGATGAGGCGCGTCCGGAACTGGCTGACCAAAACGCACCTGTGGCCGAGTATGGAACCATCGTGCTGGCTTATCCCATCTGGTGGTCGCAGGCTCCCCGCATCATGGATACTTTTGTGGAAAGCTATGATTTCACCGGCAAGAATATGACGGCAGTCTGCACTTCGGGTGGCAGCGATATCGGCTCCAGTGCCGATTACCTGCAAAATTTGGCCAAGGGCAAGGCTCACTGGAAGCCGGGCAAATTGTTTAGCCCGCGCACCGATGCACAGGAAATCAAAAGCTGGTTTGATGGGCTGGGCTTTTGAAAGAGTCCATGATGAAGATGAAAATTATCACGGCAGGGCTGTCAGCCGCAAAAACGAAAAAAGGAAGCGATGATATGGATTTGGATACCATCAAAGAAACCAGTACGTTCCCCGTGGGTGGTGAGAATGTCAACTATGCCCAGTATTTTGACGGAAAGAGTTATCTCCATATGATCTCCACCGAGCAGGTGGTCATCGGAAATGTGACATTTGAGCCTGGCTGTCGCAATCACTGGCATATCCATCATGCCGACAAAGGTGGCGGGCAGATGCTGCTCGTCACTGCCGGTCGTGGCTGGTATCAGGAATGGGGCAAACCTGCGCAGGCATTGAAGGCCGGCGATGTGGTGCATATCCCGGCTAACGTCAAGCATTGGCACGGTGCCGCCAAGGATTCTGCTTTCCAGCATATCGCCGTGGAAGTGCCGGGAGAACATACATCCAATGAATGGTGCGAGCCTGTGGATGAGAACGAATACAATCAGTTGCCGTAAGCAGGCTTGGGAACTGTGCGAAGAAAGGATGCTGCTATGAACAGGAGAACTTTTATTGCGGGCGGTTTAGGGGCTCTGGCATTGTTTGCAGGCGGCATATTTTTCGCTAAGGGTTCCTTGTACCGCAAGGCGGCCAATCGTGTGCACAGTCTGACCGAGGATTTGGATGCCCGGTTCCTGCGACAGATGGTGACGGCTGATGCCTCCCGGAGCCGGACGATTATGTGGCAGGCGGAGGAGATTTTGACCAAGCCTGCCATTGAATACCGCCTGAAGGGTCAGGAGGAAGTTCAAAGAGTTCCTGCGCAGGAGGATTTTTTCACGGATGATGGGGTGAAGAACCATCAGTATCTGGCGGAGCTTCAGGAACTTCAGTCCGACACGGATTATGAATACCGTGTGGTAACGGATGTGGCCGCCAGCGACTGGCATACATTGCATACGCCGGGGACAGGTTCTTTTGAGTGCCTGATATTCCCGGATTCCCAATCCAGCGATTACAGCGATTGGGAAGCGCTGGCGCAAAATGCCGCCCGGTATAGTCCTAAGGCGGCATTCTTTATCAATATGGGTGATATTGTGGACAATGGGGAGGACCATACCCAGTGGCAGTCCTGGTTCTATGGCGTGGAGGGCATCATGGACCGCATGCCCTTCTCACCCGTCATGGGAAATCACGAAACCTATGACCAGAACTGGCAGGTGCGGCTGCCGGAGGCTTATCTCAAATACTTTGTCGTGCCGGAGAATGGCAGCCGGGATTTTTCCCGCTACTACTATTCCTTTGACTATGGCGATGTGCATTTCATCGTGCTCAACAGCCAGTGGGACGAAACGGAGGACTTCAAGCCGGGGCTGATGGAAGAACAGTTGAACTGGCTGCGTGAAGATGCCGGCAAAAGCCGCAAGAAATGGAACATCGTACTGGTGCATAAGGATGTGCTGCAATATCGCATCCATAATCGTCCCGAAAGGCAGGAAGGCTTTTCGGATGTGGGCAGGAATTTCATGCCCTTGTTTGATGAGCTGGGCATTGATCTTGTCTTCACCGCACATCTGCACACCTATCGCAATCGGGGACACATCAAGGACTTCCGGCGGGACGGCCGGGGCCCCCTCTATATCCTGACCGGCGTGGCAGGCAACGTCCGCTATCCCGGCTTATGGGTGGATCACCATCTGGATGAAGTTGTGGCTCCCCAGCCGGAAACGGACAACTACCTTGTCATGCAGGTGACGGCACAGGAAATAACGGTCAAATGTTTCCTGCCGGACGGTCAGGAAATTGACCGTGTGACGGTGACCAAGGATGCTGTCTGATGAAAAAGATGTGATGTCATGTGCAACCGAATAGGGCATGCGCGTTTGGGAAGTCTTGGAAGTCCCTGAAACAGTGGATTTGCAGGGCTTCCCTATTTTTGATGCTATTTAGGAAGGGGTCGTATTTTCTTCATGGGATGGTTACAGTTCGTTCCATAATGTGAAGCCGAATATCAGCAAGGCTCCCAGAATCTGGCTGCCGGTCATGGTTTCGTTGAAGAAAAAATAGGAGATGAGCACTGCCACGAGCGGGTCGATATAGCCAAGGATGGCAGTCTCCTGTCCTGTCAGCTGTCCAAGAGCCTGAAAATAGGCGTAGTGCATTATGACGGTATGGACAAGGCAGATGACGGCAAGACTGCTCCACCCAATAAGGTCAAGAGCAGCACAATCAGCCCCAGGCCAATGGTGGACATTATAAACGCCCTAGGAACGGGGCCAAAATATGCACTTGCAAAGAGCAACTGTATGGAATATAATTATATTGAATGACGATTCATTGAAATATATTTCAATATAACTATATTCAAGGAGCTTTATTATGTGTAACTTCATAGGCCGCAAGCGTGAGTTGGAGGCAATGAATGCCTTTTATAACCGTCCCGGCTTTCAGATGACGATCCTGTATGGACGGCGGCGGGTTGGCAAGTCAACTCTGCTTCAGCGTTTTGCAGAGGGGAAGAAAACCATCTATTATACAGCCGTGCGCAGCAGCAGCCAGCGCAATCTTGAACTGCTGGGGAACCGTGTGATGGAAGTCCTGGCACCAGACTTGAGGGGGCTGGCTTTCCGGTCCTATGAGCAACTATTTTCCTTTGTGGGGGCGCGCTGCCGGGAGGAACGGATAGTCTTCATCATTGACGAATTCCCCTATATGGCAGAAACCGACAAGTCGTTGCTGTCAGTTATGCAGAAATACATTGACATGGAATGGCTTCATGGCAATATGTATCTTTTCCTTTGCGGCTCGTCGGTCAGCTTTATGGAGGACGAAGTCCTCAGCGAAAAAAGTCCCCTTTATGGGCGCCGCACCTCGCAGATCGCCCTGAAGCCTTTTGATTTTTTGGAGGCTGCTCAGTTTGTGCCGCATTACACAGCAGAGGAGAAGGCCATTACCTATGGGGTGACTGGCGGGATAGCCAAATACCTGTCCCTTTTTGATGAAAACAAGTCACTTGATGAGAATCTGCAGGAACTCTTTTTCAGCAATTACGGCTATATGTACGAGGAGCCTATCAACATACTCACCCAGGAATTCAGGAGCATATCTTCTTATAGCGCCATCATTGAGGCGGTGGCTGCGGGGCGCACCAAACTAAATGAGATCGCCGACTTGACCAAACTGGAGACTTCTGCGGTATCTCATGCGGTCGCCAACCTCGTAAATACGGGCATCCTGAAAAAGGATTACGCTATCACTGATGAGGGAAACAAGAGAAAAGTAAAATATAGTCTCGCCGACCACATGTTCCGCTTCTGGTATCAATTCGTTGCTCCCCATATAGACATCATTGATATGGGAGCCGGCCATCTGCATTATGAGAGGGTCGTTAAACCACGTATTTCCGGCTATATGGGGGAAGTGTTCGAGGATATGTGCCGCTACTACACGTTGCTGCTGGGGGTGCGAGGCAAGCTGCCCTGCTTGGTCACCACGACAGGCAAATGGTGGGGAACAAATCCTTCCAAAAAAGAAGAAACGGATATTGATGTGGTCGGGCTGGACCTTGTCAGCAAAGAGGCTGTCCTTGGCGAATGCAAGTTCAGGAATGAAGTGCTGGACAAGAAGGTTTTTGAGCAGCTGAAGGACAGGCATGGTCTGATAGACCACCGCTATCGGGTAGTAAAGTACCTGTTGTTTTCCAAAAGCGGCTTCTCTGACTGGATTCTGGAGCAACAGGAAAAAGAAGATATACTGGTCATAGATTTGGAGGAAATGTATCGGGCAGTTGACACTCCCCATGCCTAAACCTTAACTTCTCATGATTTTATCACTCAAAGACGTAAAAGCCTTATGTCATAAGGATTCATGGACATTTTCAGCACAAAATAGTGAG
>CACYDT010000119.1 GCA_902773295.1 uncultured Veillonellaceae bacterium
CATCATTTTTAGCTCTGGTTTCGACGTGAATTTATTTGAGGAATGGCCTAAAATCAATGATTTAGGGCTTGACATTATAGGAAGGAGCGAAACAGGCCTTTCGCTTCACGGAAGATATCATCATCGTAACAGACAGTTCCCGGCAAGGTTCTTTGCCTTGTATAGGTGGAAAAATCCGAGAGCCTGATCTTGACCTGGACGGTGCGAGCTTCCTTTCCGTCCCTCCTTAGCCTCCAGCCAACTTGGGCGGATAGGGACAGAAGGCATTGTTCCGCTTCCTCTCGCGACATCAAATCCTCCTCGAACGTGGTCTCCCTTCCAATGGACTTGGCCTCCCGATAGGGTTCCACTGGGCGATTATCCTTGCCGTTAGCCAGTTCTTTCAACTGTCTTGCAAGTTTTGTCCCCACTTGGTTTTCCAGGATTTCCGGCCTGGCCTTTGCAATATCCCCGATGATTCGATAGCCGAACAACGAAAGCCGATCCTCTGTTTTCCTGCCCACCCCCCAAAGCTTGGATATGGGGAGCGGCCAGAGAATGCGATGAACATCCCTTTCGGAGATGACGACCAAGCCATCCGGCTTCTCTAAGTCCGAAGCCAGCTTGGCTAAGAATTTGTTGGGAGCAATTCCCACGGAAGCCACAAGCCCTGTCTCCGATAGAATGCTTTCCTTCAGTTTCTGGCCATATGCCTTGGGAGTCCCCTTCATCAAGCGCTCCATTCCGGTAAGGTCCAGAAACCCTTCGTCAATGGAAAGAGGTTCCACCAAAGGGGAAAATCTGGAAAGAATCTCGAAAATCTGGGCGGAAACAGCCTCGTAACGGCGATAGTTTCCGGCAAGGAAGATTCCGTCAGGGCATTTCCTCCTTGCCGTAGACATGGGCATGGCTGAATGGACACCGAACTTCCTGGCCTCATAGGAAGCTGTGGACACCACTCCTCGCCCGGAAAGCCCCCCGACAATGACAGGCTTTCCCTTCAGTTCCGGATGATCCCTCTGCTCCACGGCAGCGAAGAAACAGTCCATGTCCATGTGAAGAATCAGTTTCTCATGATGTTCCATGAAACAGCTCCTCATTCGCGGGGATGGCAACGAAAAGTCTCATGCAATCCGTCCTTTCCTATACCATAAGCCATTCCTTCAGCCTGCGACTTCCCGAATCAAAGGAAACGCCGACCTTGAAAAATTTGTCCTCCCATGATAGACTTCACTCCTTTGCTTCCATTCTACCATAGGGCTAAAGAATTTTCCATTAGGATTCCCCGCTTCGGGCAGGAACCTGCGATTTTCTCGTGCAGATTCCCATGTTGTGCAGAATCAATTTCCCAATTCGAGAGTTCGCTGATGGTTTCATTCTCCGATTGGCGCAAGCTGATGCAAAATTGCCGCCAAGGCAGGAATGGCGAATTCTTTGGCGAATTGAATAAGGAGGTTTCTGGAATTAGGGAGGGGTTATTTAGATGACGGTTTCCGGTATGTTGCTCTTGGGCGGTTTCGTCCTGTTTGCCGTGCTCATGGTCGTGCGGCTCTTGCCGGCGCTTCTGGCGCTGCCGCTCATGGCGGCATGGATTGCCTGGGTCGCGGGGCTCCCTTTTCTGACCTGGGCCAATGAGGTGCTCCTGGGTGGGGCGATGCGGCTGTCTTCGGCGATTGCATTGGTCGTGTTCGGCTCCATGTTTGCCAGAGTCATCCAAAAGACGGGGATTTCCAGTGCTATCATCAAGAAGGCAGCCGAGCTGGCAGGGGATCGCCCCATCGCCATCGGCTTTCTCATGCTCGCGGCCACGGCCTTTGTGTTCATGGGCATGAGCGGCTTGGGAGCCGTGTTGATGGTGGGTTCCATCGCGCTGCCCATCATGACCAGTTCGGGCATTTCCCCGCTGGATGCTGCGGTTATCCTGCTGCTGGGCATCAATCTTGGACTGATTGCCAACATCGCCAGCTATGGCACTTATATTGGTATTTTCGGCAGCGAGGCGGCGCTCTATTATTATTTTCCGGGGATTGCCATTGCGGCTTTGGTGGCCATTGCCTATGTTCTGCGCAACGTGCCGCGAGGTACGGGCGGGGAAGGCTCTCTGCTGGATCTGGCGCTGAGTGTCATCCGTGGCATCCTGTCGGTTCCTTTCAGCCTCGTGCATGTTCTGGGGAATCTGCTTTCCCGGAAGCCGACCGAGTTGGTCAGGAAGCGGAAGGAGCTGCCTCCGGCGGCTCTTGTCGCGCCGATCTTGCCCTTGGTGTTTATTGGCATTGCCGGTATGGTGTTCGGTCTGGGCAGTCCCAAGACGGGTGCCATTGACCCGGTGGCTGCGGCTATTCTGGGCTTCCTGTTGGCGGCTGCCTATGCTTCGTTGGTGACTCGTCCCGGACAGACCATCAATCTGTTGGCGGGGGCTTTTGTGGAAGGCATTCAGGATGTTGCCGGAGTGCTGTTCCTCTTCATCGGCATCGGCATGCTGGTGACGGCTACGGCGCATCCTTTGGCTGCTCCGGTGCTGAATCCGCTTTTGACTGCCATCCTGCCATCTTCCCTGACGGGACTCTTGATCGTTTTTGCGCTCTTTGCTCCGGCGGCGCTCTATCGGGGGCCGTTCAATATGTATGGCATGGGCGCGGGGATTGCCGCGATCCTCATGGGCTTTGGCACGTTCCCGCCGGAAGCCCTCTGCGGGATGTTCCTGGCTGTGGGCTTTGTCCAGGTGATTGCCGATCCTACCAATTCGCATAATACTTGGATTGGCGGCTTTACCGGCGTGGATACGGCTGTGATTTTGCGGCGGATTCTGCCCTACAGCTGGGCCATGTGCATCCTGATGCTGCTCTGCGTGGCCGTTACGCATTGAGGGGGGAGAACGATGCGCCAAGTGCGGATTGGCATTGATGTTGGCGGTACCTTTACAGATGCCGTTGCCATCGACAATGCCACCTATGAAATCATCGCCCAGGAAAAGATTCCCACGACGCATGACGCCAAAGAGGGCGTGGCCGAGGGAATCATCACCATCCTGCAGAATATCCTGCAAAAAAACAGGATTGCCCCGGAAGAGGTCGTGTTCATCGCTCATGGAACCACCCAGGCCACCAATGCGCTTTTGGAGGGCGATGTGGCTGTGACTGGGGTGCTGGCTATGGGCAGCGGCATGGAGGCCGGGCGCGCCAAAACGGCCAGCGATGTGGGGGATATTCCCCTGGCACCGGGAAAGGCCCTGCGCACCCTTCATGCCTATGTGGAAACCGCGGACGCGGCAGCTTCCGCCGGTGAAATACGGGAGAAACTCACGGATCTGAAGCAAAGAGGCGCCGAAGTCATCGTAGCTACGGAATCCTTTGGCGTGGACGATGCGACCAATGAAGATTTTGTGATGAAGCTGGCAAGGGAAATGGGGCTTTATGCCACGGGGGGGCATGAGGTATCACAGCTCTATGGACTTCGGGTGCGGACGCGGACGGCGGTCGTCAACGGCAGCTTGATTCCAAAGATGATGGAAACGGCGGATATGACAGAAGCCTGCGTCAAGCGTTCGGGCATTCCCGCTTCTTTGATGATCATGCGTTGTGACGGTGGCGTCATGACCGTGGAAGAGGTGCGGCGGCGGCCCATCCTCACCATGCTGTCGGGACTGGCGGCAGGCGTGGCGGGTGTCCTCATGTATGAACGGCTTTCCGATGGGATTTTCCTGGAAGCTGGCGGCACATCTACGGATATTTCCGTGGTGAAGGATGGGCGCGTCATGGTGCGCTACGGCGAGGTGGGCGGCCATAAGACCTATCTTTCGTCGCTGGATGTCCGCACTTTGGGAGTTGCCGGTGGCAGCATGATACGGGTGGAACATGGGAAGATTGCGGATGTGGGGCCTCGAAGCGCCCATATTGCCGGGTTGTCCTATGAAGTATTCTCGCCGTCGCTGGATCAGCCTCGTTTGGAACTGGTCGCGCCATTGAAGGATGATGCTCCGGTCTATGCCGCCATCGTCGGCAAGGACGGACGGCGGGTTTCCCTGACGCTGGCCGGGGCGGCCAATCTTCTGGGAACCGTTCCCGAGGGGGATTATGCCTATGCCAAGGATGGACGGGAAGCGGCGCGGCTGGCCTGGGGGGCTTTGGGCGAGGCCATTGGCTGCAGCGCAGAGGAAGCGGCGCGGCAAGCTATGGATCTTGCCGCCGAAAAGATTTGGGCGATCATTGCCCGTCTGATCCGTGAATATGAACTTTCTGCAAACGTGCTTTGCCTTGCGGGAGGTGGCGGCAGCGGCGGTGTGATTGTCCCATATTTGGGGGAAAAGAAACATGTCCGCTGGAAGATTGTCAGGAACGCTCCCATCATTTCCACCATCGGCGTGGCCATGGCCATGGTGCGGGAAGTGGTGGAGCGTACCGTGGTGCAGCCCACCGAGGCGGATATCCGCGCCATTCGTCGGGAGGCCATGGAGAAGGTCTTGCGCTCCGGCGCGCAGGAATCCACGGTGGAAATTGCCATCGAGATAGACCGTCAGGCGAATATTTTGCGCGCCGTAGCCATGGGCGCGACCGAACTGAGGAAGATAGACACAGCAAAGGGGACGCTCTCGCCGGAAGAACTCAAGGCAATCGCGGCGCAGTCCATGAACCTTCCTATGGCAGATGTCAAAGAAGCGGCTACCGCGGGAGCCTGGCATATTTTTGACGGGCGCTGCCGGAAGAAGTTCTTGGGCTTTATCCCCACAGGTGAGAAACATTTGGTGCGGGTGCTGAATCGCAATGGTGTCGTACGCCTCCAGAGGGAAGGCCTGAGCGCCATTGTCACCACCAAGGCGGAATGGAAAGCAGAGCTGGAGGCACTCTTGGAAGACACCGTGGAATACGGAACCGTCGGCGGAGAACTGCCGGGGCTTTTCGCCTATTACGGAGAAAAGCAGATGGATCTCAGCGGCCTCACCACCCGGGAACATGTGATTGACCTCATGGAGATGGAAGTGGAGCTCCTGCCGGAAGATGAGAAGATCATCGTGCTGGCGGTGAAATGATGACGAGTGGCAGGCATGGCAAAGAAAAAGGGAGTGTTCACAAATGAATTTCTACTCTATGGCGGATTTTCACAACGAAACCGAGCATATTTTTGCCGATGTAAAAAATCGTGGCGAGGCTGTCATTACAAACGACGGGAAACCTGCCGTGCTTATGATGGACATATCCGACGGGAATTTTGACGATGTTATGCGTGTCATTCGGCAAGCCAGAGCCATGCTGGCCTTTCAGGGTATGCGCAATATAGCGGCCACTCATGGCTATATGTCTGAAGAGGACATAGAAGCGGAAATAAATGCCTCTCGTGTGGAACGTCGGCAGAGGTAACGCTATGCTTGTAGTTTTAGATACTAACGTGCTAATATCGGCGCTTTGGACACCAAACGGTAAAGCGGCATATATTTTGGGGCAAACCCTGGCTGGTGTTTTGACAGCTTGCTATGATAGTCGTATACTTGACGAGTACAAGGATGTTTTAGCTCGCCCCAAATTTCATTTTTCAACATGGCAAATAAATGCCCTGCTAGATACCATTATTCGTGACGGTATGTGCGTGATCCCTCCGCCGATACTGGATCTGCCTTTTATTGATGATGATGACCGAGCTTTTTTTGAAACGGCAAAATATTGCAATGCGTCATTAGTCACAGGTAATTTACGGCATTTCCCAAAGGATGAATGTATTTTGGCTGTGGCGGAGTTTTATCAACGATTACTAAATCCTTAACTTCTCATGATTTTATCACTCAAAGACGTAAAAGCCTTATGTCATAAGGATTCATGGGCATTTTCAGCACAAAATAGTGAG
>CACYDT010000120.1 GCA_902773295.1 uncultured Veillonellaceae bacterium
AAAGGTGTCTAATACTCAACGGTCTTTGAGCCGTTTCTGGAGGAGCACTCCCCCTTGCCGCAGCGTAGCACTTAGAAACTGCAGTTTCTGGACTAAGTGAACTATGACGGGTAGAAAAGAAGTGCAAGAGAACCAACAAGTAAGCAGAAGTTCTAAAAGAACGACCGTGTAGAGGCAATTGGCACCGCCTTCGGAAATAAGGTTGCAAGCCAGCGAATAAGGACTGGCCTCTGCAGAAACAAACTTTCCGTAAAGAATCCCCTAGCTTTAGCTATGGGGAGTGTCAATGATTGAAGGATACGAGTATCACGGTATATGCAAAGGAAAGGGGGTTTTGGGTGGCAGGAGAAAAGAAGAAGGAAAAGGCAATCCGCCAGAAGCGCACGGCCTCCTTCTATTTCAAAAAATACTTGACCATCTTCCTGGGCGCTATGATTGCCGCCATTGGATTGGAAGTATTCCTCATCCCCAACAATGTCATCGATGGCGGGGTGGTCGGTCTGTCCATCATGGCAAATTACATCACTGACATGGGACTTGGGACATTTCTGGTGGTCTTGAACCTTCCCTTTATGTACTTGGGCTACAAGCAAATCGGAAAGAATTTCACCATTGCCACTTTTATTGCCATTTGTCTTCTTTCCTTTTGGTCCAAAGTGTTCGAGCCTATTCCACCGTTGACCATCGACCCGTTTCTTGCGGCGATTTTCGGAGGAATCATCGATGGCATTGGTGTCGGCCTTATCATACGGGCAGGAGGCTCTCTGGACGGGACAGAGATTGTCGCCATCATCATGGACCGGAAATCCGTGTTCTCTGTCGGCGAAGTCGTCATGTTCATCAATCTCTTCATTCTTTCCAGCGCGGGGCTGCTGTTTGGCTGGGACAAGGCGATGTATTCCCTTGTGGCGTATTTCGTGATTTCCAAGATGATTGATGTGGTCATCAAGGGACTGGACGAGTCCTATGCTGTGATGATTGTGACGGATGAGCATGAGGAGATCACTTCTGCTCTCAACGACCGCTTGGGGCGCGGAGTCACATTGCTCCATGGCAAAGGCGGTTATACGGGGGTCAGCAAGGAAGTTCTTTATTGTGTTGTGACTCGTCTGGAGGTGGACAAACTCAAGGAAATCGTCCTGGAAAAGGATGAAAATGCCTTCGTGACCATCAATGCCGTCCATGATATCGTGGGAGGCCGCTTCAAGAAGAAATCCATACATTAGGAAGGTGACAGGGAAATGACAGGAAAAAGACTTGCAAGGAAAACCTTGCCGGCGGGGTTTCTTGCCTTCGCCATGATGGCGATGCTGGGAACAGGCTGCAGCGCAGGTGTTTTGGACTCGTCTGCGAAATCTGCGGAAATCGTTGTCCAGCATGTAGCCTGCAAGGAAGCCGGCTCGCATGGAAGCGATACGGAAGCACCGGATTCCCGGGTGGAAAAGGCAGTGCAATGGGCGATTGGGATTGCCAAGGACAGCAGGCATGGATATTCCCAAGGCGCAGAAAACGCTACTGCCAGTTGCCCTTATACCGGTACGAGGGAAGGCCCGGATTATGATTGTTCCGCCTTGGTCTACCATGCGTTCCGGCAGGCAGGATTCCCTATCGTGGAGGCATGGCAAAAGAATCCGGAGTTCTATAACCTCTACCATGGCCAGCAGGAAACCGGAGATGCTGATACAATCTGGCCGGATCTGCAGGTTGTTGGAGGATTCTCGAAGTATTCCTGGGACAGTGTCAAGGATGATCTCAAAAGGGGAGATATCCTTTGCCGTCCGGAGTCCCATGTGGCCATCTACATCGGAAACGGGAAGACCGTAGAAGCCCGTGGCGTCAATAATCCAAGGGGCGGCGACTGGCGCACGGGCGATCAGGGCGGCGAGATTGACTTTTACGATGCGCAGGGCCGCAACTGGACAGAAGTATACCGTTATACGGGCACAGGGGAGGCGGTTTTATGAACAAGAGAAGGGAAGCATTCGAGCGTGCCTTGCAGGACTTGAATGACATGAAGAATCACGAGGCGAATTACGGGATCATCAACAAATATCTGCATATCATCAATACCTTTGCGCAAATGGAACGTGTGTGCAATGCAATGGCGGTAGATATCGCGGAGACAAGGGGAGTCAGCAAGGACGAGATCATGGAAGAGTATTATGAGAAAGCGTGATGGAAGGAAGTATGGAAATGAGCGAGGAAAGAAACTATAAATTTGAAACCATGCAGCTTCATGTAGGGCAGGAAACGGCGGATCCTGCAACAGATGCCCGCGCAGTTCCTATTTATCAGACAACTTCCTATGTATTCAGCGATTGCCAGGATGCGGCGGATCGATTTGCTCTGAAAAAAGGGGGCAATATCTATGGCCGCCTTACGAATCCGACAGAAGAGGTTTTCGAGCGTCGCATCGCAGCCTTGGAGGGAGGAGTCGCGGCACTTGCGCTTGCTTCCGGCGCGGCAGCCGTCACCTATGCGATGCAGGCTCTGGCCCATGCCGGACAGCACATCGTAGCGGCTACTACCATCTATGGCGGTACCTACAATCTGTTCGAGCATACCTTCCCTGATTTCGGCATCAAGACGACCTTTGTAGATCCCACCAAGGGATTGCAGGAATTCGAGAAGGCCATCCAGGAGAATACACAGGCGCTTTACATTGAGTCCATAGGGAATCCCAATGCAAATCTCATCGATATCGATGCAGTTGCAGAGATCGCGCATCGGCACAGGATTCCATTGGTCGTGGACAGCACCTTTGCGACACCTTACCAGATCCGTCCGTTCGAGCATGGCGCGGATATCGTCGTCCACTCCGCCACGAAATTCATTGGGGGACATGGGACTACGCTGGGCGGCATCATCGTGGACAGCGGGAAGTTTGACTGGGAAGCCTCGGGCCGCTTCCCCTGGCTCGTGGAACCGAATGAGAGCTATCATGGTGTCAGCTTTTCCAAGGATGTGGGAAAAGCGGCCTTTGCCACGTATATCCGGGCGCTTTTGTTGAGGGACATGGGAGCCGCGATTTCTCCTTTCCATGCGTTCTTCCTGCTGCAAGGAGTGGAAACCTTGTCCCTCCGTGTGGAGCGTCATGTGGAAAATGCGCTCAAGGTGGTGGATTATCTGGCAAAGCATCCGAAAGTCGCGAAGGTCAACCATCCTGCCCGCCCGGATCATCCGGATCATGCACTCTATGAGAAGTACTTCCCCAACGGCGGCATTTCCATCTTTACGTTCGAGATTGCGGGCGGTGCAGAGAGCGCCATGAAGTTCATCGACCACCTGAAGGTGTTTTCCCTTCTTGCCAATGTGGCAGATGTGAAATCCCTCGTCATTCATCCTGCCAGCACCACCCATTCCCAAATGACCGAAGAAGAGCTTCGCGGCTCGGGCATCACCCCGGCCACGATCCGCCTTTCCATCGGCACAGAGCATATCGATGACATCATCTATGATCTGGATCAGGCGTTTCGGGCCATCTGATGTTCCAAAGGCTCCTTTCTCCTCGATATTTTAATTTATTTTAAATGAAGCTATCATGAGATTCTAATCTTCGGAAACGAGATATACAGTAGAATAGAACGAATAGCGAAGAAGGGGATGGGGACATGGGAAAGATGACAGCTTTCAAGATTCTGCTTCTGGCGATGTTGCTGAGCCTCTGGGGAATGGCAACGGTCTTTGCGGCAATGGTGACGGTGTCGGGGCAGGGAGAATCGGAGAGCTCGGCGCTTCACGCCGCCATGCGGCAGGCGATTGAGCAGCAGGTGGGTGTCTATCTGGATTCGCGCACCTATGTGGAGAATTTCCAGTTGATCAATGATCGCATTTACACCCAGACGAATGGCTATATCCGGAACTATGAGGTTCTCAACAAGAGTTACTTCAACGGGATCTGGACGGTGGAGATCCGTGCAGATGTATCAGAGGAGAAACTTCGCGCGGATCTCATGTCGCAACTGCAAAAGAAAGCGCTCATCGGCGCTAACATGATGGATCCCAGAGTCGGTGTGTTGGCTGTGAACTCCAATGGCGACGAAGATGTGCAGTTGGAGAACCTCCTGATTTCCAGACTGCAGAATGAAGGGTTTTCGCGGCTGATTGATCTCAACCAGATAGAGGCATCTGTCAGGATGCGGCTGGCCAGCGCGGATTTTGAGGGGGATGCGGATTTGCGGAACATGCTTAGCACGCAGTTCAATGTGGACTATCTTGTGAAGGCAACCATCAACAAGGCTGGGCGCAACATCAACAACCTCATCCACATCAAAGATCCCAATATCCCGCTGGAGACCCTTCCTCTCAGCGATATTATCCCCGATCTCGCCGGATTGAATAGGTCGGAAGTCTCGGTTTCGGTACGTATGATGAATGTGAATACCGGGGAAATCGTCTATGCAGGTTCCGGCAGCGGCCAGGGATCCGGCAGGATGGCGGAATCCACGGCTCTCCAGCAGGCAACCTCGAATCTCATCAATGAACTTGCCAATGCTGCCATCAATAAGGCGGCGAATCCGGAGCAGCACGTGACCATCATTATCACAGATAATGCCCTTGGAAGTATGAGCCAGGCATATCAGCGCATCAGCTCCCTGCCGGGCGTAAGCCACGTATTCACTCGGGGCACCAGCTATGGCAATATCCAGGTGGATGTAGACTATGTGGGGACGGCCTATGACCTTGCCGCAGAAATAGAGCGGTCAGGCATTTCTATCAAGGAAATGACTTCGGAATACATCAAAATCTGACGGTACTTCTTATAGCCGGGAGCTTTCGGGATGGAAGCTCCCGGCTGTTTTGGTGCGCCCGGCGGCGCACGTTTCTAACCGGTGAAAGTCCGGAGTCTGCCCGGTAGCGGGAAAGACATAGCCAAAGGCAAGGG
>CACYDT010000121.1 GCA_902773295.1 uncultured Veillonellaceae bacterium
CCTGCTTCAATTACTTACGTAAATTCGCAGGACGCGGCTTATATCCCCAGAGCTAAAGCTCGGGGTTTTACGCCGCATTGGATAACACACAGAAAGAAGGGGTTTCCTTGCCGAATATCGATCTATCCAATGTAGATTGGACCTATTACTTGCACGTTCTGACCATTCCCATCGGCATCCTCGCCGCTGCCCTGACCATCGGCATCCTGCTGAACCGGTTCATCAACCGCTATATCGAGCAGCACACTTCGGACGAGTCCACATTGACCAACGTCTTCATCAACGCTCTGAAGGGGGTTCCTATTTCCTTCTGCCTCGTCGCGGGGCTCTACTGGATTGTCAATACCGTCGAATTCACCCCCACCCTTACAAAAATCTTCTCCTATGTCCTTTTCACCACCAACGTCTATACCATCACACGGGTCATTGCCCGCACTCTGGCCGGGATGGTCGATTTCTATCTGGAGCAATCCGACGGGGGATTCCCGAAAAGCTCCCTGCTCCACAATCTCCTCACCTTCGTCATTTACGGCATGGGCATCATCATTGTCCTGCAGTACTGCGGCATTTCCATCGCCCCCATCATCACGGCCATGGGCGTCGGCGGTATGGCCATGGCCCTGGGCATGCAGGATACTCTGGCCAATATCTTCTCAGGAATCCATCTCATCATCTCCAAGCAGATCAAACTGGACGAATTCATCAAACTGAGCACCGGGGAACAGGGCCGCGTCACGGACATCACCTGGCGCTACACCACCATCCAGTCCCTCATGGGAAATGTCGTGGTCATCCCGAACAAGAACCTCGCCGGTTCCATCATCACCAACTACAACCGCCCCATCATGGACATCACCATCAAAATCCCCATCGGAGTGGCCTATGACAGCGACCTGGATCAGGTGGAGAAAGTGACACTGGAAGTCGCCAACAAAGTCATGGAGGATGCCACGGAAACCAGCGAAATTGCCCCAAAGGTGCTTTTCCACACCTTTGGGGATTCCAGCATCAACTTCGACGTGCTCCTCCATTCCACCCGTTTCGACAACCAGAACGATCTCAAACATGCTTTCATCAAAGCGCTCACCAAGCGTTATCGTGAAGAAGGCATCGAGATTCCCTATCCTATCCGCACGATTCAGCAAGTCCATGCACAATGAACTTATCCACTTATCCACAGGAAACCTGTGAATTATTCACAGGTTTCTGTGGATATCTTTTTCTCATATCCCCTTGATGGAAAAATTATTCAATCCCGTCAGCCTTCCCTCCCCTTCCCGCTCAAGATGTATATCCCTTTTGATATGTATTTTTATTCTTATATTGCGATTTTATATTCATTTTATTCTGTGGATAATCTCAAGGGCTGCCTGTGCATAAACCTATATATTGTGTTTCTATTGACTATCATACCGAATATATTGTATAATTTAGCTATACCAAGCTTTTGAAGCGTTGCAACTGTCAGTGTGTAAACATGCATCTTTCTGACCTTCCGGCAACCTCCTTCCGGGCTTTCCATCAAACAAGGACAGGTGATTCTTATGTTAGTGAACGGCATCCACGTGAACGTAAACGGTATCTCGGACGTGTCCGAGCAAGAAATAGCCAATTACATCGGCTATGTGGAGGAGCACACCAGCACCCCCCTCAAAAGCCTTTCTATTTCCGCAGCCGGGAACGGCAGCGTTTCTCTCGACTATGTGCTGCGCCCCCGGAAATTCGAGCGCATCCGCCGCATCACGGGCTATCTCGTGGGAACCATCGACCGGTGGAACAACGCCAAGCAGGCGGAAGAACATGAACGGGTAAAGCACGGAGTCAATTGATGAAGCTTCGCATTGCGGGCGTCATGGAAGAATCCATTGTCGATGGGGATGGTTGCCGTTTCGCCCTTTTCGTGCAGGGATGCAGCCGCCGCTGCTCCGGCTGCCACAACCCGGAAACACAGCCATTTGACGGCGGGAAGGAAATTGACACCAAGGACATCCTCCGGCTGATGGATGCCAATCCACTTCTCGCCGGAATCACTTTCAGCGGCGGCGAGCCATTCTGCCAGCCCCGCCCCCTGGCCGAGCTGGCAAAGGCCGTCCATGCAAGAGGGCTTACCGTCTGGTCTTATACGGGGAACACCTTGGAAGAGCTCCAGTCCCGGGAGGATGCTGATGTTTCTTCTCTTCTGGAGGAAGTCGATGTACTCGTGGACGGCGAATACATCGAAGCCCAGCGCGATCTCACCTTGAAGTTCCGCGGCTCTCGAAATCAGCGGGTGATCGATATGAACCGCACAAGAAAAAACGGGACGATTGTCCTGAAATACGCCTGACAAGAGGCTCCGCCTTTGCAGATGATGCAAGGACGGAGCCTCTTCACGGTTCTCCTGTATTCAATATTTCTCTTCCTCGAACAAGCGATACTGATTGTCCCCGCGTTCCTTGGCAACTGCCAGAGCAGATTCTGCCTGCTTGAGCATAACCTCAAAAATCTGGCGCGTAGAACTCGACGCCACAGCGCCGACATTGCAGAGCGGAACCTGTCCCTCCATCAGGGGAACGCGCTGGCAAAGATCGATGATGCGCTGGGCGCGCCGCTCGATGATATCGATGGAAGTCTCCCCGCAGATGAACACAAGAAAGACATTTTCCCGCACCCTGCCCAAGATGTCCTCACCGCGGAAATCAGAGCGGATGGCCTCCACAATCGCCCGCAGGCAAGAATTTGCCATTCTCGGCTCTAAATCGGAGTCCGGCACATAATTCCTGATGGCCAGAAGGAACATGACACCTTTTTCTCCGGAGTGAAGCGATTGCAGCCTTCCATTCACTTTCTGTGCCAGCTGCTCCCCTTCATAAAGCTGTGCCATCTTGCAGGCTTCTCCTTGGGATTCCTCGGAAGCTCCCTCCACGATGGAATTATATCCGACGACAGCATATACTTTTCCCTTCTCATCCACAAGAGACCGATAGCTCATCTGGCTCCAGCAGGCATTCTGCGTGAACACCCGCCCCCAATACCGAACCGTCCCATTGGTCTTCTTGCCCCTGGCCTCCAGGAGCGCCTGGGCAAATCCCTGCCCTCTGGGCTCCGCGCTGTCCCGTGCAGCATGCAGTGCCTCCACGAACTGAGGGATTTTTCTCTCCAGGCGCGTGCCATCCGGCAACACCTGAAGATAATACATGCTGTCTTCCACAACATCAAAGAGGAACAGAACGTTTCCTGTCTGCTCCAGCATCAGGAACAATGCCTGCTGCTGCTCATCGTGCACCCGTATCCCATCAGCCCTGTCCAGGCAGGCATCCACGGAAATGCCGCTGCCGCTGAAAAGAACCTTGGAATAGCCTTCCGGAGAAAACTCCAATATTTTTTCTGACATATCCTCCAAGCCCCTCTGAGAGATCCCGACTACTTCACTACCATCACCGGACACTTCGCCTGCTCGACAATGTACTGGCTCACACTTCCCAGCAGCACGCCCTTCACAATACCCAGTCCCCGGCTTCCCATGACAATGAGATCGATATCATTGTTCGCGGCAAACTCCAGAATCACCACCGCAGGGGAGCCCGTCTCTGAAAATGCTTCCTTCTCAATCCCGGAAGGCACGAGATCCATGGCCCGATCCAATATGACATTCCCCGCCTTCGTCACTGCCTCCAGAATTGCATCCGAAAGACATGCGTTGATTGCCAACTGGTTGATATTTGCCACATAGAGGAAATTGAGCTTTGCCTCACAGACCTCCGCCATCGTAATTGCCTGCGCAACAGCGCGATCCGACCCCTCCGAACCGTCCACAGGTATGAGGATTTCCTTGACCATGATAATAGTACCCCCTCGCTCATTTTACAACAATAACCGCGCCCAAGGCCGCTTCCATGACCTCCTGGCTCACGCTTCCCAGCAGGAATCCGCGCACAACATCCAGTCCCCTGCCACAAATTACAATCGTCTCATTTCCGTTTTCCTTCGAAAATTCCACAATCTGTTTCGCAGGCTTCCCGATCCGCTGATGAAACTCCACTTCAATCCCTTCGGGAATACGCCTGCGCGCTTGTTCCAGCACCGTATGGATTTCATCGCCTGCCGGCGCCGCCACAAAATCCGGCAGCCACGTATCCATATCCTCGTCCGTATCGCTGTTGAAATAGGAAACATAGAGGATATCCAAGGCAGCACCGCATGCCTCGGATATCGCCACAGCCGTATCCAAAGCCCTGCCTGACCCATCAGAGCCGTCTACAGGCACCAATATACGGGCAAACATCCCCATCCACACACCTCCCATTCCTTCATTGCGACTATCTTCTATATTTATTCGCGAATCCCATGGAAAAATCCTCTCGCACGCAACATGTTTTTTTGTGCGAAAACATCCAGGCCATCGGCGGAGCAGATGCCGCCAATGGCGTTCCCCCGGCTACCCCTGTTCCAGCCAGACCTTTTTCCCATGGAAGGCAATGCCATACTTCCAGATGTCCTTCACCCCTTGGCGGGAAAGTTCCGCAAGATAGGCTTTGTCCTCTATCTGGTGAAGGGCTTCTTTCGCCTGTTCCTCCATATTCTCCTCGGACTTCGCGGACTTCAGCTCCAGGAGGACTCCCGGCGCACCATCCTTCAAGGGGAAGAAGGCGATATCGAAGCGGCCGTAGCCGGATTCTCGGTTAGAGGCGACGCGATATTCACCATCCAGAAGAA
>CACYDT010000122.1 GCA_902773295.1 uncultured Veillonellaceae bacterium
AAAGCCTATGATGAGCTGCAGGCCAAGTACGATGCCTCCCATGCCGACAATGAGAAGCTGAAGGAAGAGGCCAAGAAAGCCGAGGAAACTGTCAAGGCAAACTTCGACAGCGCAGTGAAGGCTCGTGTGGAGCTTCTGGGCGTTGCAGAAAAGCACAAGATTGAGAAGGCAGACAGCATGACCGACAAGGACATCAAGCTGGCTGTCATCAAAGCTGTCCGTGGTGACAAGGTGAACCTGGACGGCAAGAGCGATGACTACATCGAAGCTGCTTTCGACATGGCAAAGGATGAGGTCAAGGTGCGGGAAGACGGTATGGCACAGCAGAGGCAGGCAGTAGGCGCTTCCGTACAAAATCAGGGTGGAAAGGACACTCATGCAGATGAGGATGACCCTCAGGCCGCTCTTGATGCTTTGGTCAAAGCCGAATCCGAGCTTTATCTGAAGGAGGACAAGTAAAATGTTCAACTATTACGCACAGAACCAGGACAAGGGTTTCCCGGGCATGAAGGCCAACACCACCGTTGACACCGTGGACTCCTTCGCCAGTGAGGGAGGCGTGAACCCCGGTGACCCTGTCATCCGTGGCACCGACCCGGAAAAGCAAGTAACTGTCGCCGCTACGTCAGGAGACGGTGCCAAGGTGATCGGCATTGCCGTGCATACGCACAAGGACCCTAACGAGACAGGCGCTTACTACGAGGACGGTTATTGCCTGCCCGTGATGACCAGTGGAGATATTTATGTCACTGCAGGCGACGATTCTATTGTTGCCGGCGGGCAGGCATATGTCTCTATTTCCGGTGGCACAGCAACGTTTGTTTCCGGCGGCGAGGGTGCAGAAAGTGTTTCCGGTATGAAATTCATGGAGAGCGGCACTGAGGGCGATATTGTCCGTGTCCGTATCCGCAACTGAGATTGAGAAAGGAGAATGGTTATGGGAAAGCATAATCCTCAAGCCCATTATGATGAATCAGAGGCCGGGTATATCCAAACAGTGAGCGCAGGCCGCCTTGATGAGGCTGCAAGCGTATTCCTCGCCCGTGAACTACAGTATATCCGCCGGAAGAATCTGGAGGTTCCGAAGGCTCCGCTGGAGGCATTCACGGTATTTCCTGTCCAGACCGAAGTTCCGGCAGGAGCGGAGACGGCATACCAGCGCATCTACGATTCTGTTGGCGTTGCAAAAATCATCAGCAACTATGCGGATGACCTTCCCCGCGCAGACGTTGTAGCAGAAGAGAACCCTGTGAAGTTACGCGACGTGGGAGCGGCTTACGGATACAATGTATCCGAAATCCGCAGCGCACAGTTCGCAGGAATCAATCTGTCTGCCATGAAGGCAAGGGCAGCACGTCGGTCCATTGATGAGCGGTTGAACACGATCGCATGGAAGGGCGATGCCGACAACAAGATCATCGGGTTCCTCGACAATCCGAACTTTACCGAAGTGACTCTTTCCGCAGACGGAACGGGGAGCGCCACGGAGTTCTCTACGAAAACTGTGGCGCAGATTATCCGTGATGTGAATGCTGTCATCGACGCGATTCCAAACGCCACAAACCAAGTGGAGCAGGCCGACACAGTGATTATTGCACCGAATGCGTACAACTACTTGGCAACCACGCCGCGTTCTGACCATAGCGACATCACGCTGCTTGAGTTTCTTCGCAGGACACACCCGGAAATCCGTCGCTGGATGAAGGTTGGCGCACTGAAGGGCGCAGGCACGGGGAACAAGGACTTGATGTTCGCGGGTAAATTCGACCCCGATTACGTCAAGTTTGAAATCCCGCAGAGATTCAACCAGCTTCCTGTAGAGATGCGCAACTTGGAGTATATCATTAACTGCATGGCGCGTGTGATCGGTGTGACCGTCACCATGCCCCTGGCATTTTCCAAGGCGCAGGGCGTCTGAGGGAGGAATGCGATATGGACGTTTTTGTCAATAAGACAAACAGGGCGATCGTCATTGGCGGGAATCTTCTGGTCCCAGGAAAGCAGTGTTGCATCGAACATGCGAACAAGCTCAAGTCGCTCTATCCACGGTTTGCCGAGATGCTGGATAAGGGCGATATCATCCCCTACACAAAGGATGCAGGCGCACCGAAGAATGAGGAACGCTTCGAAGTCGAATCGGAAGTTGCGACAGGCGACGACGAGCCGAAGTCTATCCCTCGCAGGAAGCGGGTGTGAGCAATGGCGTGGAGCACGGAAGAGCTTATCGAGCAGTTCCGGCTGACCATACCTGCCATGCCCGCTGATGTGGTTTCCGATGCCGAGCTGGAAAGCGACATTGATATCTACAAATATTATGTGAGTGAGAAGAGCTTCGGGAAGCTGTTTCCCAAAGCTCTTTCTTATTTCATTGCACACATGAGAACGCTCAATGGCATGGTGGCTTCGGCAGTGGCTTCCGGTGGCGGAGCTGGTGACAGCAACCTTGTAGCTGGTGCGCTCACGGCAGAACGGGAGGGGGACTTGTCCAGAAGCTACGCTGCCGGGTCTGGATCGTCCTCGTCGGACTCCGCTAATGAGTCAGTCCTCAAAAAGACGCTGTACGGCCAGTTATTCCTTCAACTTCAGAGCATGGTAATTCTTTCCGCAACGATACGGGTAGGTGGTTGCTGTGGCTGTTGTAGATAGAGACCTCGGCTTTAACCGCATAGTCACAAATATCCGCCAGCTGGACGGCAGGACGGTCAATGCCGGTATCCTGCGGGATGCCGGGACCGGCAAAAACGGGGTCCCGATTGTGGAATATGCGACGTATAACGAGTACGGTACCAGCCGCATACCGTCCAGGCCGTTCGTCCGCATCGCGAGTGACGAGAACAGGGATGCTTGGCTCGGCATCGCGGGAAAAGGAGTCGGCAGGATTATTGACGGAACGGGGAATGTGGATGGATGCTGCGATGCTGTAGGTCAGCGCATGAGGGACGATATCAAGAAAGTCATCGGCGACAAGTCGAAGCTGGCTCCGAACGCGCTATCTACCATACGGCGTAAAGGGCATGACAAGCCGCTCATTGATACGGGATTGATGAAATCGAAAGTCAACTACAGGGTGGATTGAAATGATAAGCAGCTTCCAAAAGAGACAAACGATTCGACGCTATGTTGGCGGGCACTATGACGATAACGGCGAATGGCATCCAGGAGTGTATGAAGAGCAGTCCATCTTGGCAAGTGTCCAGCCAGCGAACCATGATGAGGCGCAGTTCCCGGAGGGAGGTTCCTCTTTTAATGCCGTGAAGATTTATTCTGACACGCCGCTCAAGCCCAACAAACAAGGGCTTGAGTATGGCATGCCGCATTACGAAGGGGATATCCTTGTCTGGCGTGGCAGGTTGTGGCGTATTGCTCAGTGCCATGAATGGCAGAGTGATGTGATCAGCCACTATAAAATGATTGCATGGGAAATTGAACCTACGGAGGAGGCGGTGCCGAATGAGGATGGAAATTCGGAGGTTTCTCCATGATATCGTTGCCGACCTCCTGGGTCTTCCGAAAAGCAGCGTCATCTGGAGCCGTCAGGATGGCCCAAGGCCAGCTCCGCCGTTTGTTGTCCTCACTGCCTATTCCCATAGGGCAGAAGCCATGGGGGAAGTGAGAAAAACGAAAACCCCGGGTGTCTTGGATGTGCGGTCGCCAACGGCTTTTACGCTGGAAGTCAGCTATTTCGGGGCAAAGGGGAGCTACCCTGTGG
>CACYDT010000123.1 GCA_902773295.1 uncultured Veillonellaceae bacterium
TATATCATACATCCGCAATGCGGGGCACTAACTATTTGACACCACCTGCACCATGCTGGGGCGAATCACCCGTCCCTTCACAATATAGCCTTTCTGGAGTTCCGATGCGATGGACTCATCCTCCATCTCCGGATTCTGCACACGCATGACAGCCTGATGGAAATTCGGGTCGAACTTCACGCCTGCTGTCTCTATGGGCTCCAAGCCGTTTTTCTTCAAAACCTCCTGGAACTGCGTGAAAATCATCTCCACGCCCTTGCGGAAATTCTCGCTCTCCTTGTCATCGGATGCCATGGCTCGCTCGAAATTATCCAGCAGGGGCAGCATATCCCTGAGAATTTCCTGTGTAATCACTCCTGCGAGTTCTTCTTTCTCCTTCGCCGTACGGCGGCGGAAATTCTCAAAGTCCGCCCGCAGGCGCTTCAAGCTGCTCTCTGACTCATGAAGATCCGACGTGAGCTTTTCCACCTGCTCCTGCAGAACCGCTTTTTCATCGACAGGCACCTCTTCCCCGGAGCCGTTCTCCTCCAAAGGAGCCTCCCCGGAAGGCATCTCCGCTGCCCCGCCTTTCTCCGGCGAAACCGCTGCATCGATCTCCCTCTGCATCTCTGCAAGCTTCTCCTCATCCTTCTTCTTCATTTCGTCTTTCATAAATGATGGCATCTTGTCCTCCCTCATTTCGAACGCCTACCAATGGAACCTGCGGATCACATCGGCAAGATTCGTATTCATGTACTCCAAAAGCGACATGGCCTTCGCATATTCCATGCGGGTCGGCCCCAGCACTGCGATGGTTCCCAGAAGTTCCCCATCCAGATGGTAGGTCGCTGTAATAATGCTGCAATCCTTGATGCGCCTGTTCTCGTTCTCCTGCCCGATGGTGACTTCCAAACCGTCTCCCATATGTGCATGGAGGATATCCTTGATCAGCTCCTCTTCCTCCAGCATGAGCAGGATATCCTTGATCTTCTCCACATCATGGAATTCCGGCTGCTCCAGCATGTGCCGCGTACCACCCAGATACAGGCGCTCTCTCTTTTCGGAATCCAATGCCCGCTGTATGACCTCCAAAGCCGCTTCATAGAGACTTTCCTCCCGGATCTCGTCCCGGATCTGCTTCAGAGCCGGCCCTTGGATAGACCGGAGAGTGCAGCCCGCAAGGCAATGATTGATCACCCCGGCCATGCGCTGGAAATCCTCAAAGGTTGCACCGGAAGGCATTCCTACAATCTTATTTTCCACAAAACCGGCATCTGTCATAATCACCGCAATGACGCGTTGCTCGTCAAGAGGCAGGAATTGCAGGCACCGGAAGGCCGCCTGGGAAACCTGCGGCGCGAGAACCATGGAAACATTCCGCGTCACTTGGGAAATGAGGCGCGCCGTCTCCTGAAACACCTCATCAATTCGCTTCACCCGTGCCTTGTACCACCGATCGATCAAAGCCCTTTCCTCATCAGTCACCGGCTTCGGCGGGATAAGCCCGTCCACATAGAACCGATAGCCCTTCGAAGATGGAATGCGGCCGGAAGACGTATGGATATGTTCCAGATACCCCAGCATCTCCAGATCTGCCATCTCATTGCGGATGGTGGCAGGACTCACGCCGAGATCATGCTTCCGGGCAAGCGTCCGCGAACCCACCGGCTCCGCCGATGAAATGTAATCATCGATGATTGCCTGCAGGATTCTCTGCTTCCGTTCATCAATCATTCACACACCCCCGACCGGACCAGTTCCATTCGCTGTTAGCACTCTTGGACGGCGAGTGCTAACCTTCATCTAGAATAATACAATGACAAAGGCAAAAAGTCAAGGGTTAAAAGTCAAAAAGTCAAAAATTTTTCATATAAGTTTTTCATATACCAGAGAGCGTTAGAATTTCCCGAAGGGAAAGCTCTTACGCTCTCTGCATATACCGCAGACGATTTGCAGCGAGACGAGAAATTCATTGCTCGCGAGTATAAAAAAAGTGGCCTGACCAGAGACCACTCTTCCTTCTTTATTTTCCTTTTTCTTCATAAAACCGATTGACCGTCTCAGCGACCTGGCGCACCTGGGCATCCGTGAGCTCCGGGAATATGGGCAGGCATACCGACTGCGCGGATATCCCGTCCACCACGGGAAGATTCCCGCCATGGATCCTGCAGGGTGCCTCCTGGAACGCCTCCTGACGATGCAGAGGAACCGGATAGAACGTATTGCACCCGATGCCGTTCCTCAAGAGATAGTCGCAAAGACCCGCCTTATCCTCCGAAAGGATCACGAACTGATGCCAGCACGGCTCGGTATCCTCCCCGTACTTCGGAAGCTGTACCAAATCCGTAAGGCATTGGGAATACAGCGCCGCAATCTGCCGCCTGCGGCTGTTGAATTCCTCCAGATGGGCAAATTTCACCAGAAGAACACAGGCCTGCAACTCATCCAATCTCGAATTATAGCCAATCATGTAGTTCCGGTACTTGTCCACGGCCTCTTCCTTTTTGCCGCCCTTCCCGGAACGCTCCCAGATGCGCTTGCCCGGCTCGCCGGATCCATGCTCCCGCAATGCCCGCAGGCGATCCGCCAGTTCATCGTCGCTGGTAACCGCCATGCCGCCGTCACCGCAGCCGCCCAGATTCTTTGTCGGATAGAAAGAGAAGCAGCCCACATGGCCGATTCCCCCGAGCTTCCTGCCGCGATAGCCCGCGCCCATGGCCTGGGCTGCATCCTCAATGACATACAGCCCATGTTCCTTGGCAATTCCCATGATGGCATCCATGTCGCTGGCTCCGCCGAAAATATGTACCGGAAGGATTGCTTTCGTCTTCTCCGTGATGGCAGCCTCGATCAGAGAAGGATCTATCATATAGTCATCCTTCCTGACATCCACAAAAACCGGAACTGCTCCAACGGATGCAATGGCTTCCGCCGTGGCAAAAAAAGTAAAGGGCGTTGTGATGACCTCGTCCCCGGGGCCTACCTGGCAGGCGCGAAGCGCCAGGACAAGCGCATCGGTTCCGTTCCCGCAGCCGACAGCATGCTTTGCACCCAAATACTTCGCAATACGCTCCTCCAGTTCTTTCCCGTTCTTTCCGTTGATATAAGAACAACTCTCCAGCACCTGAAGGACTCCCGGCTCAATCTCTGCCTTCAGGGACTGATATTGCGCTCCGAGATCAAAAAAAGGTATTTTCACCATGTCTGAGACACCTCACCACAAATATCTAATGCGTCCTCACATATCCTGATTGCACGGACGGCAGCCGCCCCATCCGCCCCGGCGGGGACATTCTCCCGAACTGCACGGTAGAAATCCAGCTGCTCGGCCCGAAGCTGATCGCCCCTTGGAACAAAAACCTTCCTCAAAACGCTCTCCTGGCGGCAACCTCCCCGGATATCCGTTTCCTCATGCTCAAGGATCTCCAGGGAATGTGACAGGAGATCCGCATGGATGCAGGAATCCGGCAGGTAAATCCGCAGAAAGCGTTCCGTTTCCTGTGAAACGCGGCTCGCATTCAGGATCACATGCGCCCCCGTATCAAACTCCAGGAACATGGTTGCGAAATCCGCACAATCCGATCGCACGTTCTCGCTCATCTTATGGATCCCCGTAATCCGGCAGGGTTCCATCAAGTGGCAGACTAGGTCGATATCATGGATCATGAGATCCCAAATGACATCCGAATCCGTAATGCGCCCGCTGTTCCCAAAAAAACTGCACCGATATGCCTCGATGCGGAAGACGGACTTGCTGTCCACCATCTTTTTCAATGCAGAAATCACGGGATTGAATCTCTCAATATGACCGACGGCAAGCTTGCACCCCTTCGCCCGGAAAGCTTCTGCAATCTCGCCCGCATCTGTGCTGGTCATCGCAAGAGGCTTCTCTATCAGTGCATGGACGCCATGCTCTGCCGCAAGCAGGCCAATCTCCCTGTGCAGGGAGGACGGCGCAGCAATCACCACAGCCTCCACCCGGAGCAGCAGTTCCTCCGGGCTGCTGTATGCAGGTACACCGCATTGCCCTGCCAGCCGCCCGGCCTGCACAGCATCCACATCATACAGCCCCACCAGATCGAATTCCTCTGCCTGGGACAAAGCGCGAACATGGTTGCTGCCCATGTGACCTGTGCCAATGACACCTATCTTCAATTTTTTCACAGATATCTCCTTCCATGGGCCAGCCCATCATTAATACTAGAGAACGTCAGAATTTTCCGCAGGAAAAGCTCTTACGTTCTCTGCATATACCGCGAACGGCATGAACAAACAGGAACCGTTTTTCCTTCGCGAGTATAATTCCAAAATGCTCACGGCATAGCGCCGGACAAAACAAAGCGGCTCACACAGGCTTTTTGAAAGCATCGTGCGAGCTGCTTCCCCAAAGAGTCTTTCTTACACTGTGACATCCACATTCGTGCCCAGAGCCGGATCCAGGCTGCCGACCATATCCTCCATGAGCTCATCCACGGCAGCCGCCTCTGTATCCATGGCCATTTTCATGACACCAATACCGAAATCCTGCTGCGCCTTTGCCTGATGCATATCCACCGACATTGCTGCAATTGTCATATCCCCCATAAGATGCACCTCCCTGTAATTTCTGCCTTTATTATAACGTATTTGTTCCAGTTTTGCCAGAGGCAAAACATTCCAAATTGACGTTTCGACGAGGCAAAGCCACGTCATAACGTGTTTGCGACGCGAAAACTAGTCCTTTCCTATTGCTGTTGCCTCACTCCCGGCAAAGTTCCATCCTGCGCTCGCAGAAGGTCACCGGACGCAGGGAGCAGCTTTCCGCAAAATCCCTCGCCAGGGAAAAATGAGCCCCGATCGCATCCGGCGTATGGGCATCGGAGCCAATGGTGATATACCTGCCGCCCAGTTCCCGATACCTGCAATAAATGGGTTTGAGCTCCTCAAGAACCTGGGGATCGGATAGCCTTCTGGTATTGAGTTCCAGCAGCGTATCCGTAGCAACGAGCGCCCCCAGCATGGCATCGATCTCATCCCCGAATACGTCATACTCCAGGGACGGGTTCTCATAAATCGCATAGCGGGCAATGTAGTCGATATGCGCAAGCACATCGATGAAGTCATTCTGATATACTTCCCGTGCCATGGAAACAAAATAGGCACGGTAAAGCTCCTGCTTCTCCCGGCTCTCATAAATGGCAGGATAATACAGATCTGTTCCGTCCAGCATGTGGATGGAGCCGACAACCATATCGAAGGGAACCTTGCCCGCAAAGGCGCGGTTTTCTTCCCTGGCGCCGGGTGACATGCCGATCTCCACACCCAGAAACAGGCGATTCCCGCGAAGGGGCTCATAGGTCTTCCAATAGACCTCCGGGTCAAAGCAGAATTCCTTCTTCCCGGGAAGCCCAATGTCCAGGTGCTCCGTGAACACCATACCTATTCCGAGCTGTTCCGCTTTCCTCAAAGCATCTTCTGCCGTCATCTCCGAATCTGCGGAAAAAGCGGTATGCATATGATTGTCATACAACAATCCTCATCCTCTCCCTTCATGCCCCTGCCTGGGCAGCATAAGCCTCACGGAGCGCCTTGGCCAGCTGATCCGGACAGGAGGTCGGCCTTTCATTGCATGTGTTCCCCTCAAAGCGCTCAATCACCGTATCTATATCCATTCCTTCCACAAGCTTGGAAATTCCCTTGAGATTCCCATTGCATCCGCCTTCAAAGGATACATGCCTGATTTTCTTCCCGTCAAGTTCCACATCAATGGAACGCGAACAGGTTCCCTTGGTCTTATAATGATAGCTGCTCATATCTCCCACTCACTTTCTCTCGACCAACGATTCCTCTACATCCTCCATTTTACCGTAAGACGTTGCTCACTGCAAGAAAAACAATAGGGGCACCATTCCGTCAAAACTTGTTTCTGTTGAATGTTTTGCCTCTGGCAAAACTCGAACAACAGCGCTATAATGATACTTACCAGTCTTCCTCATCAATATCGATGTCGATGGCTCCCGCCGATGCATCTGTGACTTCTCCCGGCTGCAGGAGTATATGGAACCGCAGCTTGCTGTCCATATAGAGATTCTTGGGAGGATATGCCAGGCCATGGAAATCCAATGCCACTCCTGCGCGCTCTGTCTGGCGGAAGAGCTTCTCCACAAGGCTCTGTTCATCATACAGATGTTCCTTGCCCGCAGCCACAGCAATGGCCCATACATCGTCATAGGTGGCCTGATGGCCGCTCTTGAGCTTGAAGATATAGGCTTTCTGCTGGACGGTTCCGCTGTCCTTTCCCTGCATATTCCGCGCTCCTTCCAGGATGCAGCTGAATACATCTGCCTTGTTGCATGTGACCCGATACACCATTTTCCCCATCGCCTTCCCATTGCGGCGGCGATCCTGCTGCATCTGCTGGCAAAAAGCATCCACTTCCCCCTTCAGCACAGCATTGATGCGCCGGGCTGCCATATCATTCTCCAGCTTTACCACAGGATACCGCGCTTCCCCATAGGGAAACGAAAGCCTGTCCTCATGCACATCTGCCTTTACAGGCGCCGCGAGGGAGACCCTGCCCACCAGGAACAACACCACAAGGGCAGAAAAACAACATCGCAATACAGTTCCCAAAACCTTCACCTTCCTATACTCGCGAGCAATGAAATTTTCATCTCGCTACAAATCGTCCGCGGTATATGCAGAGAGCGTAAGAGCTTTCCCTTCGGGAAATTCTAATGCTCTCTAGTATAACATCCATCCAATCCCAATAAGGAGGTCTATGACTTGCAAGCATTTTGCCTTCCTAAAAATTTTCTTCTCGTTCTCGTCCTTCTGCTCGCCCATTGCATCACAGCGGCAGCAGCCCCCATGTCCACGGAAAACGGCAAAGAAATCCTCGTATTGAATTACCACAAAATCGATTCGATGGACGACCCGCTTTCCATCGCTCCGGAGGATTTCGATGCACAAATGAAGCATTTGAAAGAGAACAGTTATCACTCCATCACAGCCGACCAGCTCTGCGATTACCTAGAAAAGGGCACCCCCCTGCCAACCCGTCCGCTCCTCATTACTTTTGATGACGGATATTCGGACAACTACCACAACGCCTACCCTATCCTGAAAAAATATGGATTTGGAGCAACGATCTTCGTCATTGCAAACGATATGGGGAAGCGCGGGTATCTTACCTGGCAGCAAGCGAAGGAAATGAGCAGGAACGGCATCTCCATCCAGTCCCACACATCCAATCACCGGCCCCTTTCCAAACTCAGCAACAGCCAGGCGGCCAAGGAACTGAAAGAATCCCGTCAGCTCATCCAGGAAAAAATCGGACAGCCGGTCCAGTACATCGCCTATCCGGAAGGCTCCTACAATCGGCTGATAAAACAGCTCACGGAAAAAGCGGGGTACCGCGGAGGCTTCAGCATCCGATACGGCACGGTTGACACTGCCAGCGACAGATTCAATCTGGAACGAATTGCCATCTTCCGCACGAGTGACACGTTCCGGGATTTCCTGCGCCGCATTCATTACGCTTCCAATTACGAGCAGTATGGATGGATCGAGCCATGAGGAACACAATGGAAACGGCAGGGCTATCAGCCCTGCCGTTTCATTCTGCACTCTCCAGGAATGCATCGACGGCCTTGCGGGCCACCTCGCTCCCAAATCCCTTGCCATAGAGGTTCGCCAGCATCTTTTGCCGATCCGATGACGGCTTGAATTTCATAGCAAGGCAGCGGACCGCAGCTTTCAGTTCCCTCTCATAGATATCCTCCGGTATGCAGCTCTGCACCAGGGATCCTTCAAAGCCGCGCTGCATGAGCTTCGCGCAGATCTGTTTCACAGAATTCCGGCTGTCCTCGTAGAGGAATTGGAACTGACGGGCACAAGCATCCTCATCATTCAGGTAATGCTTCTTCTGCAATCGGAGAATTGCGTCCTCCGCCTCATCCGCCCCATAACCTTTGCGCAGCAGCTTCTCTCTCAGGCGGTGGCTGCTCTGCTCCTGCCGCGCCAGAAGATCCACGGCATACACAAGGGCTGTCTTTTTATTTTTCGTCATCATCCTTCTTTTCCGCTTCCGGATGTTCCTCGACCACTGGTGCCATAAGGCTTGCACGGATGCGGCTCTCGATCTCTGCCAGAAGCTCCGGTTGCTCTGCCAGCGCCGCCTTGGCATTTTCCTTGCCCTGTCCCAGGCGGGATCCGCCATAGGAGAACCATGCCCCGCTCTTGTCGATGATATCCATTTCCACGCCCATATCGACAAGACAGGACAGCTTCGAGACACCTTCCCCGTACATGATATCGAATTCTGCCTGTTTGAAGGGCGGAGCCACCTTGTTCTTCACAACCTTGATGCGGGTACGGTTGCCAATGACATCCGTTCCCTGCTTCAGCGTATCGGTCCTGCGCACATCCAGCCGCACCGAAGCGTAGAATTTCAATGCGCGGCCTCCTGTTGTCGTTTCAGGGTTGCCAAACATGACCCCCACTTTTTCGCGGATCTGGTTGATGAAGACCGCCGTGGTCCTGGATTTGCTGATGATACCCGTGAGCTTGCGCATGGCCTGGCTCATGAGGCGCGCATGAAGCCCCACATGGGAATCTCCCATCTCGCCCTCGATCTCCGCCTTCGGCACAAGAGCCGCCACGGAATCCACGACAATGATATCGATGGCGCCGCTCCGCACCAAGGCCTCCACGATATCCAGAGCCTGCTCCCCGGTATCCGGCTGCGAAATGAGAAGCTCATTGATATCAACCCCGAGCTTCTGGGCATAGACCGGATCCAATGCGTGCTCCGCATCGATGAAAGCCGCAATGCCCCCCGCCTTCTGTGCCTCTGCAATCATATGCAGCGTCACGGTCGTCTTTCCGGAGGATTCCGGGCCAAACACCTCAATAATGCGCCCCCTCGGCACTCCGCCTACCCCCAGCGCGATATCCAACGGAAGAATGCCTGTCGATATGACCTCCACGTTCATATTCGCCTTGGCATCCCCCAAGCGCATAATGGAACCTTTGCCAAAATCCTTCTCAATCTGCCGCAGTGCATTGTCCAGAGCTTCTTTCTTGTCCATTGCCAAACGTACCATCCCCTTTCTCGATTCCTGCTCTTATTATACTAAACACTTGTTCTTTTTGCAATAGGCTCCCAAAGAAAATCCCTTTGCAATACACATTTATCCATTATGAAAGTACCTCCGTCTATAGAGGCAGAGGCTTCCTGCTTCAACGAGAACAGCACCACCGACTCCAAAGAGTTGCGAAGACTTACGCTTTCTCCACAGGCATAGATTCCCGTGCGACCCACGGTATTTTTACGCATTGTTCTCGAATTTTCTGTCAATTATCTTGGAAAACTCTGCCACATCTTCAGGCAGGCACCAGACCTCTATATTTCTGTTTTTCACTGGCGCATGCAGAAAGTTATCCAGAATACCCAAATAACCATCTACAGCATTCGTGCTTTGCACCATATACGGCAGTTGAATCGTCAGCAATTCTACCATAGCCGGATATATCCCGGCGTAGGGATGCCCTTGGCACATGTGATTTTCTTTGCCATAGGAGATGCGTTCCTTCGCACCGCTCATATAAGCCAGCAAATACGCACTGGGATAGGTACCAAAAACGAACGCCATATCAAAGCGGTGGCACAACAACCTCGTAACAAAATCGATGTTCCAGTCGTAAACAGCCAGGAAATCTCCCCCATTAAAATTTTTGCTGTTCAAATGAAGCTCATCCACATAAGGGCAAGCCTCTGCCAAAGCTTTAACTCTTGCACTGCATAACAGTGTAATGTGTGCCCCTTCATAAATACGGCGAATTTCCCTGAGACTGGCGGACAGATTGATAAAATCTCCCACACCGCCGTCAGTGATGATAAGAATCTCTGTTTTCTTATTCAACAACTTCTGTCGATAACCTGACTCATCAAATACCTTCTCCATCTGTTGCCGAAAAATATGTGTGTCAAATTCTCCTTCAGACACGGCCTGCTCCCTATAAGCCCACAGGCCATCTATAACATGCTGTATATCCCGGTGGCTTGCCCCTCTATCCACCCGTCCCTGCTCCAAAAGTTTCGGACGAATCTCCTCATATGAACCCGAATCATGCAGAAGAGTGCTCATCCGGGCGGTCTCAGTCTTATCGACGATACGCGTTCCTTCCCAAGCAGCCATCAACCTGTGCGCAATCTCTGCGTGCCCCTTGGGTCCCGGATGACTGAGCACCCCTTGATGATGAACCTTGTGCCTGTTACCATCATCTCCAGATACTTCATATCCCTTCGGGCACATAAATTCCTGCTTTCCCCATAGAGAGGTAATATCAACAAATGTAGTGCCCGTTTTCTCTGCGGCCAATCTCGCAGCATCTGCCACCTCTGGCATTGGCCAAAAGGGGCTGATCATCAAGATCTTTGCGTTAGGTGCCTGCTTTCCAATAAAGGCGAACATTTCTACATAGTCCTCAACCAGACCTTCTGCAGACTGTATGTTTTCTCCCAACTGACATACCACCAAGGTCAGGTTTTCCGACAGTTTGGGGGTGAGAAGCTGCAAAGCCTCTGCTCTATCATGAGCCATCCCTTCCCAGGCAAAGAAGTTGTATACTTCAAATTCTACTTTGATGCCCTGTCCCTTCAGAGATTTCACAAACAAATGCACATAATCTCTGTCACGGCTATCCGCTGCCATCCCCCAGACGCCCCACCAATAGCTGGCCAGACCATGCCTGGTGATGGAATTGCCTAGAAAAAGTATGTTTTCTATTCTTTCCTTTATCATAACACCATTCCTAAAATCAGGATCAGGATAAATCATCAGCAGGATGCCAAAGCAACTCCCCTTCCTTGGTCTTTGCTTCCACCTCTCTGCCTCATCACCTCGTACATGAGGATGGAGCCCGCAACGGACGCATTGAGGGAATTGATTCTGCCCGACATGGGAATCTGCACGAGGAAATCGCAGGTTTCCTTTGTCAGCCGGGCCATGCCCTTTCCCTCGCTTCCCACGACCAGCACCAAGGGGCCCGTGAGATCGGCCTCATAGCATACCTTCCCCTCCATGTCCGCCCCCGCAACCCAGAAGCCTTTCTCCTTCAGGCTCTTCAGCGTCTGGACGACATTGCCGATGCGTGCAACGGGAACGTATTCCACCGCGCCCGCAGAGGTCTTTGCCACCGTGGCATTGAGGGGAACGCTGCGCCGCTTGGGCACCAGGATGCCATGAATCCCCATGGCATCTGCTGTCCGCATCAATGCGCCGAGGTTATGGGGATCCTCCAGTTCGTCCAGCAGGAGCAGGAATGGCTCCTCGCCCCGTTCTTCCGCCCGCTTCAGCATATCCTCTACTTCCGCATAGGCCACGGGCGCAACATAGGCAAGAACCCCCTGATGGCGCATGCCTCCTGCAACAGCCTCAATCCTTGCACGCTCCACAGCCTGCACGACAACGCCCCGCTCCTTCGCCATGGCCAGGATTTCCACAACAGACCCTTCCCTGTCTCCGTCAGCCACCAACAGCTTGTTGATGCCCCTTCCGCTTCTGAGTGCTTCCAGAACGGCATTGCGCCCTACAAGCACATCCTCCGGCAGTTCCTGTGGAATCTCTGCCCGGTTTCCTTCCTGCCGTTCCTCCCGACGCCTCGACTTTCGGGGTTCTCCTTCGTTCCTTTTCTTTTCCTTCATTCTCTTATTCCTTGCGCAGTTTTATCATTTCCTGAAACTTCCCGCAGGACATTGCCCCCTCGGGACAGCGGCCCGTGTTCACACAGCTCGCCCCGGCATTCTTGAAGAGGGTCGGCGCCACCTTCTGCACTTCTGCCAGCATCTTGTACGCCATCTCCCGGATCTCCCACTGTGCGCGATTGCAGCAGCGCAGATTGAAGAAATGCAGAAGGGACCGGGCATTCATCGTCACGAGAATCTTCGTCTCCGTAGCGTTGGCCAGCACATAGCGGGCATCTTCTTTCGGCACGCCCATCTCCACAAGCTCATCATAGGCCTCCCGGATTCTCTGCATGAGAGCATCAAATTTCTCCCTTGCCTCCGGCTTTTCCTCGATGGTATGCGGCGTGATGTACTCGAAATCATGCTCCGCCACATAGCGCTGGGACTGCTGGTCATAAGAAGCAATGCGGTGACGCACGAGCTGATGGGTCAGCACCCGGCTGACTCCCTCAATGCCAAAGGTAAAGGAAACATGCTCGATGGTAGAGGCATGTCCCAGCGCCACCATCTTCTCCACCATTGCCCTGACCTGCTCATCACTGAGCCGTTCCGAAAGCTCCTCCGCCCCCACAGGCGAATAGCAAAGGCGGGCAGCCATAGCCACCACCCGCTCCGGCTCCGGTGTATAATCCAAAAGTTTTACTTTCATCGTAAGATTTTTTCCTTTCCCTGAATTTCTGCCATCATTTCCTTTGAAATGACCTGAAAGGCCGCCTCCGCAATCTCATACAGCCGCTCGTTTTTCTCCTGCAGGTACAAGGTTCCCAGAAGCGCCTCGAATCCCGTGCTCGTATGGTACTCGGCAACGCTTGCGCTGCGGGGCGTATGGCTCTTGGCATTGCGCCCCCGGCGGAAAACCGCCAGCTCATCCTCCGTGAGCATGCCCTCGATTCCCTGCCATGCCTTTGCCTGCCATACCGCCGACACCATCTGTGCACTGAACTGATGAAGCGCCTGCACCTTGGCCTGCTCATAGGAAAGGAGCCGCCCACGCACGAAAAGATGGAAATAGGCATCACCGATATAGGCCAGCACAAGGGGATGCAGGGATTTCACATCCACCTCCCCGTAACGCTGCAATATGCCCCCGTTCCCATCCGGAACGAACATCATGTCCACGAGCATCTTGAAATGGTCGAAATTCATAGCACACCATCCACATCTGTCAAAGAGAACTCGCTATCTCATCGCACATTTACCTTAACTTCTCAAAAAAATATTACTCAAGTGTCATGAAGACAATAACGACGAGGGTTTGAGGCGATTTTTGAGTAGTGTGAAATAA
>CACYDT010000124.1 GCA_902773295.1 uncultured Veillonellaceae bacterium
CACATGCAAAAAAAATTATTTCCCTCGAATTGCATCCCCCAAATACCGCACACTGCTTTACAAAAGTCTGAAATACGGTTATGATACAATCAGAATATGAATTCAAAGGAAGGAGTATCGCTATGAAAGCATCGAAAACCTCATGGATCCTCTTTTTGTTCGTCCTCTTTTTGGCTTTGCCGAACATGGCATCTGCCTCAGAGGCAGATGCATCTGTTCTGTCCGTCACCGGCGAGGGAAGTGCCCAAGGCGCTCCCGACCAAGCCACTCTGACCATCAGCGTCACCAACCATGCATCAGACGCCAAAGCCGCCCAAGGAGAAAATGCCGCCAGAGCCGCCGACATACAAAATGCATTGAAATCCATGGGAATTGACGGCAAGGACATCCAGACCCGCAACTATTCCTTCTATCCGACCTATCGCAAAGACAGCGGGCATGAAGACGAAATCAACGGATACCAGGCAAGCAATTCCATCCTCGTAACCGTCCATGACCTGAATCTCATCGGGCAGGCAATTGATACCGCCTTGTCCCATGGTGCAAACCATATCGAAGGATTGGAGTTCTCCCTCCGGGATACGGAAAAGATGCGCAGAGAAGCACTGGCCGCAGCGATCCGCAATGCGAAAAGCAAGGCCGGCATCATCGCCCGGGAACTCGGCATGCACATCGCAGGCATCAAAAACGTCTCGGAAAGCACAAGCAGCGCGAGGCAACGTAACTATAATCTGGCAAAAATGGCAAACATCGGCGGTAGGGACGACAGCACTCCCATTGAGATTGGGACACTCACCCTGGAGGCTTCCGTCCATATCGATTTTATCCTCAAATGACAAGGAGTTTTCGGCTTGAAAAAACCACGTCTGGCTGCGATTGAATATATCCGCGGGATTTCCATGATGGGTGTCATCGGTATCCATGTCGGTTCCGACTATCTTTCAAACCCCTCTGCCAATCTCCACCTCATTGCGTTTTTCGAAGTATTCACACGTTTCAGTGTCCCTATCTTTTTCTTTATCTCTGCCTTTGGCCTTTTCTACAACCTCGACATCAACGAAACTTTCCACTACAAAGATTTCTTGAAGCGCCGCCTCCGCACGGTGCTGGTTCCCTACCTGTTCTGGTCTTTTTTCTATCTCACGGTAAACCACATCTTCCACGCCGCCCCGTTCCCGGGCCCTTCGGAACTTGGCAGGCTCTTCTTCTTCGGCATCACCCACTATCACCTCTATTTCCTGGTCATCCTCCTGTGGTTCTATCTTCTCATGCCCGTATGGATTGCCATGATACGCCGTATGAATCTGAGGAGCCTTGCTCTGCTGCTCCTGTTCCAGATTGCGTTCAACTATGTTTCCAGTTTCAGCCCGACCCTCTATTACTATGTCGCCGATCTCCCCGACGATTCCCTCCTCAAATCCCTCCTTGCCTATCGCCTGAATTATTGGGTGCTCCATTACATCTTCATCTTCCTTCTCGGCGGATGGCTGTCCGTGCATATAGATCAGTTCCATGCATTCATGCAGAAATATCGTATGGGGATCTGTGTTTTTTTCTGGGCCTCCCTCCTCTCTCTGCTGGGCTACTACTACAAGCTCATCTATTCCGGCGCGTCCCTGCTGCAAGGCATCTATAGTGCGCATCAGCTCTGCCCTGCAGGCGTTCTTTATACCATAGGTGCCTCCATCTTCTTCTTCACTCTGTTCACTTACCAGAAATATCCTTCCTTCCTCAACCCTTTGTTTTCCTTTCTGGGCCGTCATTCCTATTTTTCCTACCTGGCACATCCGCTTTTCCTGACCTCTTACAGCCTGCTGCTGGCTCAGTCCGGCTATATCATGACGGCTCCCCTCTCACTTCTCACGTACTTTTTGGTTCTTTCTTCCGTTTTGGCGGCAGCAGTTGTCTTCCGTTGCATCGGAACATGGATCCCCATCATCAACCAGGTGACCATAGGCGTTTCTTCGCAAAAAAATAACGCCGGATAGAATTTTTGATGAAAATTTATACTCATGTATACTTTAAGAATTCCTTATATGATATATAATAGGTGTAATTCATTTCATATAAGGAGTAAGACACATGCCCCCCAACAACGAGGAAAAAGAAATTCTTGATTTGACGCGCAAGATTCTCTATGCCTATTATGTTGAGAACGACCTGGATATCCTCTTCGATTACATGGCCTCCGACATCATATGGGTAGGTGTAGCGAAATCTGCTTACGCAGAAGGAAAGGAAACAGTGAAAAAGCGCTTTCTCCAAGGTTATTCTTCCATGTTTCCATGCAAGCTTTTCGATGTATTTTTACGTGCAGTTCCTATCGGCGATAACCATTGGCTCTGCATTTTCTGCAATGATGTAGAGCCGCAAAACACCAGCCTGTACACCATGCGCGAAAACCAGCACTCCTCGGTTCTTTATCGCAGGCTGCCCTCTCCACAGTTCGATGAGGAAAAACACATCGAAAAGAAATGGGAGATCGTCCATCTCAACAATTCCATCGCCTGGTCAAAACTGGCAGAAAAGGAGCTGTTCGCCCTGCAGGCCGCGCGGAAAAACCGCCGGCTCTTCCGCGGTTCCCGCAAGACGGATTCCCGGGAACGGCTTATTATCACGCTTCTCCGGCAAGGATTGTCCAACCGTGAAATTGCGGAACATATGAGCGTTGCCGAAATCACAGTCAAAAAGGCACTTTCCAAGCTCTACCGGAAATATGGCGTAACCAACCGCACGGGATTGATCATACATTTCACCAACAATAACAACTGCAATGGCAAATGCAACGGCAACGGCGATGGCAATAGCAATGGCAACAAATGAGGATACATGAGGGAAGGGAGAGGCAATGCCTCTCCCTTCCCTCATGTCATTGATTGTCCTGTGCCTCATGAGGAGGTTCCCCAGGGAAACCTCCCATGCCGTGCATGCCCTCAGGGTCTCCGGGCTGCATCATCCCGTCCGGGGCATCATGCCCCCAGCGATCCAACCGCAGCTTCCCCTCATCCACACCCAAGGAATTTGCCACATCCTTCCAGTGATTATTGATCTTCTTCATGTCCAGCACAGACTGGAGGTCTTTTCCCGATGCCTTCGAAAGAATGCCTGCCATCTCAATATCACGCGCTTGGTATCCATTCTTCAGGAGCTTCTTTGCCGTATCCAGTTCCACATTGCCATGCCCGGCAATACGCTCTGCCGTAAGGCTGTCCAGCTCGCCCTTCATTTGCTCCCCCGTGATTCCCAGGGATTCCTGGACATCCCTCCAGTGCTTGTCCTTCGTCTTCATGGACAGCACCTCCCGGAAGGATTTTCCGCTGATCTTCGCCAGCATGGCAGCATGCCCGATATTCCGGAAATCCTCCTTCTCGTTCATGGCCTTCAAAACCTCGTCCTTGCTGACATGAAAGGTATCCGCAATCTTCCCGGCCATCTCTTCCCTGTTCATTTGCGGCATCTGGCGATGACCTGCCAGTCCCCTGGATTCCATCCTGTCTTTTCCGCCATTGTCCTTCGCGGCCTGCACATAGGTCAGGCTGCCTGTCAGCAGGACGGCTCCTGCAACTACGCCTGCGATCATTTTCTTTGTCATCATCTTCATCCTCCATCATCGCCTTTCAAAAATTTTTATGCTTCCTTTTGATGATTTTATTTTATCTTGCAGGAATTAGAGTCCCTTTAGTCGAACATTAGAATTGCGTAAGAAATGCACCCAAAGAACCAAGGAAAAGAGGTGACTCGTAGTATGACAGAGCAGGATTTGGAGAAACTCGTCCAGAACAAGCTCACGGAAGCTTGCAAATCGGCAGAGCATCCCAAGAAATTCTTCATCACCGCTAACGGCCGTGGCGTCACGGACGGCGGCGACCTTTACAATGCTTTGCTCCAGGATGTCATTCAAGTTGTACAAAAGGGCATGACCGATGTCCTCAAGGAAGCGCTTCTCAAGAAATAATACCGAGAGCAAGAGACCGGCATTTCGTGGATGGTCACGAAATGCCGGTCTCTTTTCCCAGGAATCCCTATCAAAATTCCTTCATTTCCCTGTCGCTTCCCTCGATGAAGCGGACAAACATGTCCGGCGCGACAATTTCATCATCCAGCTGGATAATGCACTGATGCATCCGGATAGAAACCCACCGTCCAGCATGGCTGGCATGGATCTCATCTGCCAGTTCTTCCTCGTAATGCGCCTTGAAGGTCTCTGCCGTACTCTTGCTGGAAGATACATTGAGCACCGTGGAAAAGACATTCTCCTCTCCTTCCCCGTATTCCAGCTTCAGAACCACAAACAATTTCATATTTTTTTTCAAGCAGCCCACCTCTTTCATCGAAGATTTTCAGGAATACCCCTATGATTTTTTTATTCAACAAATGGCGCATTTTTTCCTTCTTCTCTTTTTTCGTCTTCTGCCCACGGATTCAGCCTTGACTTCAGCCGTACTCTGAGCTGCACAATAAATTTCGTGCCTCTGCCCGGCTCGCTCTCCACAGCGATCGTGCCCTTGTGGAGATTCACGATTTCCTGTGCGATTGCCAGCCCCAGCCCATTTCCGCCCATTTCCCTGGAACGCGCCTTGTCCACACGGTAAAATCGGTCAAAGATACGTTCCTGATCTTCCTTGGAGATGCCAATCCCCGTATCCTGCACGGTAAAGCGGACAAGCCCCTTCTCTGCCATGGAAAGACCCACAGAGATCTTGCCTTGTTTCTGGGTATACTTCACGGCATTGTCCACGAGAATGAGAACCAGTTGCTTGATTTTCTGTTCATCTGCCTGGATCTCTGCCTTCTCCACCCCCAAAACCGCCGAAATCTCGATTTCCTTCTTCTCGGCCAATGGCTGCATGACGCGGACAGTCTGCTGAAGCAATGCGGCCAGATCGAACTTTGACAGCTTCACCTTCAATGCCTGGTTGTCGCTGCGCGCCACAATGAGAAGATCGCTTACAAGCTTCGTCATCTTCTTGACTTCATCCCGGACATCACCAATCACCTGCTTCAGGAAGGGAGACTTGATGGACGGGTCGTTTTCCAGGAGATCTGCAGATGCCATAACCACGGCCAGCGGCGTCCTCAATTCATGCGATGCATCCGCCGCGAACTGGCGCTGCTTCTCATAGGCTTCCCGCAAGGGAATGATTGCCCTTCCGGACATGACATGCCCTACGGCCGTAGCGATAACAAGCGCTATCACGCCGAGAAGAATCAACGCATAGGTTGCTTTCTGCATGCCATTGTACATGGCAGTGACATCCTTGCCGACATATACAGTCTGCGGAATGCCTCCCTCCTGATATACCCTGCAAGCCGTCATCATCACTCTTGTGAGGCGCCCCTTTTCATCCGGCTTCCCATAGACCGCCACATCGCCTTCCTCCACGCTCCAATTGGATATGGCATCCAGGATGAACGGCTCAATGCGAAAAGAGGCACGGGAAAAATTCACAAGGCGCCCATCATCATCGAAAATATAGAAAAAAAGACGATCGTTTGAGTTCTTGTAGAGATTGTTGTCATCGAAAATGATTTCGGGATGCTGGTTGAAATACGCCTGTGCCTCCGCAACATTGGAAGCCGTATCGATCAGCTCCCCGGCTTGCTCCGATGAAATCGACCACTCCATAGTCTTGTGCACGCCAAAAATCAGGACAACAAGAAATACGCACATGATGCAGGAATAGAACAGGGTCAGCTGCCTCCGCCCTTTTCCAAACATACCTACCGACATAGCTATTTTCCAGCCTCCAGTTTATATCCTACTCCACGGACTGTCTTGATCAGATTCTGCCCATCCTCCGGTTCTAATTTCTTCCTCAGGATTTTCATATAGGAATCGATATTGTTGGAACTCACATCCGATTCCAGTCCCCAGATGCGATCCAGAATGATATCCCTCGGCACGACAATGCCGATATTCTGCGCCAGCAGATCGAAAATCTGGAACTCCCTTGGGGAAAGCTGGATGACCTGGTTCTTCTTTTTGAGGACTTTTGCCGTGCGGTTCAGTGTAAAATCCCCTACCTCCACGATATCCTGCTGAATTTTTTGAGTGCTGCGCCTCCCCAATGCCCTGAGTCTTGCCAGAAGCTCCGCAAACTCAAAAGGCTTCACCAGATAATCATCCGCCCCGGCATCGAGACCCGTCACCCGGTCTTCCACCGAGTCCCTGGCCGTCAGCATGAGCACCGCCTTCTCATAACCGTCCCTCCTGAGCCGGGCGCAAGCATCCACACCGGTCTCTCCCGGCATCATCCAGTCCAGGATCAGGATGTCATAATCCGTGTACATGGCATACTCGTAGATGTCGCTGCCATTCGTAATCCATTCCACAGAAATCTCATTCTGCTCCAGCATGTATTGTATGAGTTTCCCCAATCGTTTATCGTCTTCTGCCAAAAGCACTCGCATGCGTAACCCTCCCGTTACCTATACTATAACGGCTTACCGTGAAAAAACACTGAATCCGGTTTTGATAAAAAAGGCGCTGCCACAAAAATGTGACAGCGCCTTCTGGCAGGGAAACATTCCCCGATTCAAACCGATTTTTTATGCCTTGCCGGCAAGCTTCTTGTAGCCCGCAATGCGGTTCTCCGCATCCTTCTGGGTCTTCTCGAAGAGCGCATCCGCAGCCTCCGGGAAGTTGCGCTTGAGGGAGGAATAACGAACCTCGCCCTGCAGGAATTCCTGGAACTTGCTGAAGTCAGGCTCCTTGGAATCCAAGGTGAAGGGGTTCTTGTCCGTGCCGCGGAGCTGCGGGTTGTAGCGATAGTTCGCCCAGTAACCGCACTCAACAGCGAGCTTGCCTTCCAACTGGCTCTTGCCCATGCCCTTGCGGATGCCATGGTTGATGCAAGGCGCGTAAGCGATGATGAGAGACGGCCCCGGATAAGCCTCTGCCTCCGTGATGGCCTTGAGGAGCTGGTTATGGTCAGCACCCATATCCACCTGTGCCACATAGACATAGCCGTAGGTCATGGCCATCATGCCGAGATCCTTCTTCTTTGTCTTCTTGCCCGTTGCAGCAAACTGCGCGATAGCGGCTGCCGGAGTAGACTTGGAAGCCTGGCCGCCCGTATTGGAGTAGACCTCTGTATCAAAGACGAACACATTGACATCCTCGCCGGAAGCAAGAACGTGATCCACGCCGCCGTAGCCGATATCATAAGCCCAGCCGTCGCCGCCGAAGATCCACTGGGAGCGCTTCACGAAGAAGTCGCGATCCTCATAGATCTTATTCAGGAGCTCGTCACTGCCCTTTTCCTTCTCAAGAAGCTCCGTGAGCTTGTCGGCGCGTTCGCGGGTTCCTGCCCCAACCGTGAGGTTCTCCTTCCAATCCTTCATGGCTGCCTGGAGATCCGCGCTGCCCTTGCCTGCCTCAATGGCTGCCGCCACATCGTCGGCGAGGCGCTCACGCACGGCCTTCGTGCCCATGAACATGCCAAGACCGTACTCAGCATTGTCCTCGAAGAGGGAGTTCGCCCAAGCAGGGCCATGGCCGAGATGGTTCTTCGTATACGGCATGGCAGGAGCGCTGCCGCCCCAGATGGAGGAGCAGCCGGTAGCGTTCGCAATGAGCATGCGATCGCCGAAGAGCTGGGTGAGGAGCTTCGCATAAGGAGTCTCGCCGCAACCGGCGCAAGCGCCGGAGAACTCGAAGAGGGGCTGCTCGAACTGGCTGCCGAGCACGGTTTCCTTCTTCATGGGATTCTTCTTCGGAGCGACCTTCTTGGGATCCACACCATAATCGAAGTATGCCTGCTTTGCCTTCTGGGCATCGTCCAATGCCACCATCTCCAAAGCCTGCTTCGGGCAGACCTGAGCGCAGTTGCCACAGCCAAGGCAGTCCAGTGTGGACACGGCAATGGTGAGGTTCATTCCCTTGGCAGCCTTGGACTCGATGAAACTCATGCCCTCCGGAGCTGCAGCCTTCTCCTCCGCCGTCGTGAGAATCGGACGGATAGCGGCATGCGGGCAGACGAAAGAGCACTGGTTGCAGCCGATGCACTTGTCAGACTGCCAAGAAGGAACATTGATGGCCGTACCGCGCTTCTCGTAAGCAGCGCCGCCAACGGGGAAGGTACCGTCCTCCATGTCCTTGATCTTGGAAACCGGGAGCTTCTCGCCTTCCTGGCGGTTCATGACATCCTGGATCTCGCTGATGAAGGCAGGAACTTCCTTTTTCTCCTCTGCCGCATCCTGAGCATTTGCCCAATCCGCGGGAACCTCCACCTTGTGGAGCATCTCGATGCCCTTGTCAATGGCACCATTGTTCATGTCGACAATGTTCTGCCCCTTCTTGCCATAGGAAGTGACCACGGCATCCTTGAGATACTTGACTGCATCCTCCAAAGGAATGATGGCCGCCAGCTTGAAGAAGGCAGACTGCATGACCATGTTGAAGCGGCCGCCGAGACCGAGCTCCTTTGCGATTTCCACGGCATTGACCGTATAGAACTCGATATTGTTGCTTGCGATATAACGCTTCATGGAAGCGGGAAGGTGCTTCGTGAGTTCCTCGTCCGTCCATACCGTGTTCAGGAGGAACTTGCCGCCCTTCTTGAGCCCTGCCAGCAGATCATACTTATACACATAAGACTGCTGGGAGCAGGAGATGAAGTCTGCCTTGTTGATGAGATAGGGGCTCGTGATGGGCTGCTTGCCAAAACGCAGATGGCTCATAGTGATGCCGCCGGACTTCTTGGAATCATAAGCAAAGTATGCCTGCGCATACATATCCGTCTTGTCGCCGATGATCTTGATGGCGCTCTTGTTGGCACCGACCGTGCCGTCGGAACCGAGACCCCAGAACTTGCAGGCCGTGGTCCCTTCCGGAGTGAGATCCACATCCTCTGCATAGGGAGCAAGGGAGAGATTCGTCACATCGTCCTCGATACCGATGGTGAAGCTGTCCTTCGGGGCATCCTTCTTGAGTTCCTCGAACACCGCCAAGAGCTGATCCGGAGTCGTATCCTTGCCGCCAAGGCCATAACGTCCTCCTACGATCACCGGGTTCATGTCGGAGCTGTAGAATGCAGCCTTGACATCCAGATACAGCGGCTCGCCAAGGGAGCCTGGCTCCTTCGTGCGATCGAGAACCGCCACCTTCTTGATGGTCTTCGGCAGATACTTGAAGAAGTGCTCCAGGGAGAACGGACGATAGAGATGCACGGACAGGAGGCCGACCTTCTCGCCCTTGCCATTCAGGTAATCCACCGCTTCCTGCACGGCCTGGCAGACAGAACCCATGGCGATGATGACCCTCTCGGCATCCTTTGCGCCGTAGTAATCGAAAAGATGATGCTCGCGGCCGGTAATCTTCGCCATCTGAGCCATGGCCTCTTCCACAAGCTGCGGCAACTTTTTGTAATAATTGTTCGAAACCTCGCGGGACTGGAAATAGATATCCGGGTTCTGTGCCGTTCCGCGGATAACGGGATGATCCGGGTTCAAGGCACGGCGACGGAACTCCTTCACAGCCTCCCAATCCAGAATCTTGCTGAGATCTGCATAATCTACCATCTCAATCTTCTGGATTTCGTGGGAAGTGCGGAAACCATCGAAGAAATTGATGAAGGGAACGCGACCCTTGATAGCAACGAGATGTGCAACAGCTGCGAGATCCATGACCTCCTGCACACTGGCTTCGCAGAGCATGGCGCAACCGCACTGGCGGGCTGCCATGACATCCTGGTGATCGCCGAAAATGTTCAGGTTGTTCGTTGCCAATGCACGCGCACTGACGTGGAAAACGCCCGGCAGGAGCTCGCCCGCAACCTTGTAGAGGTTCGGGATCATCAGCAGGAAACCCTGGGATGCCGTATACGTCGTGGTCAGCGCACCTGCCTGCAGCGAACCATGCACCGCACCGGCAGCGCCAGCCTCCGACTGAAGCTCGGCAAGACGCACCTTCTGCCCGAAGAGGTTCTTCGTCCCCTTGGCTGCCATTTCATCCACATGCTCAGCCATTGGAGAAGACGGAGTAATCGGATAGATTGCCGCCACATCCGTGAATGCATAGGAGATATACGCCGCAGCAGTATTGCCATCCATCGTTTTCATCTTTTTGCTCATGTTTTGAATTGCTCCCCTCTAAAAAACATAATACTGGCAAATCGGTATGGATGAGGAATCCACATGCTCCCCTCCCGTCAAGGTTGTGTATTCTTTCAATAAGCTGCATAAATATACAGCCCATCCTCACCCGATACCACTTTCTTGCATTGCGTATATTATACCGCAGAAAATCGCACTTGTAAACAAGAAAGATATGCTTCTCACAGAATAAATCACGCACGATTTTTCACATGTTTCCGTGAAAATATTCACCTTCCTTGCACGACATTGCTTGCCGCAAATTCCTCTCCTGTATACAAAAGAATTTTTATAAAATCCAAGCAAAACTGATATTTCGCCCAACGACATTCTTATTTCTTCTTGTTCTTTTCTTGAAGCAACAACGAGCATGGTTTCGTTTGAAAAGTCTTCCTGCATTTGCTACAATAAGGAAAAGCAAAAAAGAAAAGGAGCTGTTCCCGATGACCATACACGGCGCAGTCATCCTGCACAACGGCGTGACATTTGCCATCATATCCGTCAAGCAATCCGTGACGCAGTACACCGCCCGTATTGTGCAGGTACGCCAGGAGCTTTCCCAATTCTTCCCGAACATGCCCATTATCCTCATGTCAATGGACAACAGCGGCACACCGCATTTTTATGGTCGCCGCGACATCGTGGAGTTCCTGAAGAGCATACGCCTGGATCAAATCCCCTGGAAGGAATATCACCTTTATTGATTGATACTTTTTGAATATTTATACATTTGAAAAAAGAAAAAAAACATGATATATTTATGCTATCTCTATTTTCGAAAGGCGGTATGCATATGAAAGCCATTGAATTCAAGAAGGATATCTACTGGGTCGGCACCATCGACTGGTCCCTCCGCAGTTTTCACGGCTACCAGACAGGACGCGGAGCAACGTACAACGCCTACCTCATCCTGGACGACAAGATTACCCTCATCGATACGACGAAAAAGGGATTCGAGCCGGAACTTCTGGAGCGCATCTCCTCGGTCATCGATCCCGCAAAAATCGACTATATCGTATCGAGCCATGTGGAGCCAGACCACTCCGGCGGCATCCCCTTCATGGCCCGGCACTGCCCGAACGCAGCCATCATCACGAGCCTTCCGAACGGGCTCAAGGGACTCAAAGGGCACTACGGCGATCTCAATTACCAAGGTGTCAAGGCAGGGGATTCCCTTTCCATCGGCAAGCGCACCCTGCAGTTCGTCACGACCCCCATGCTCCATTGGCCCGACAGCATGGTGACCTATTGCCCTGAGGAAAAGATCCTCTTCTCCAACGACGCTTTCGGGCAGCATTTCGCCTCCACGGGGCGTTTCGATGACGAGAATGACCTCCCCACCGTGCTCTGGGAGGCAAAGAAATATTATGCCAACATCCTCATGCTTTACGGGAAGCAGGCCCAGACGGCTCTTTCCGCCCTCGGCGGCCTCGACATTGAAATGATTGCCACAGGGCACGGCGTCAGCTGGCGTTCCCACATCCCCGACATTCTGGCATGCTACAAAAAGTGGAGCAACTATGAAGTCGAGGACCGGGCAGTCGTTGTATTCGACAGCATGTGGCATTCCACGGAACTCATGGCAGGAGCCATCGTGGAAGCCTTCCGTGAGAAGGGAATCCCTGCCGCTTACTATGACCTCAAAGCCAATGAGCTTTCCGATATCATGACGGACATCCTCACCAGCAAGTATCTCGCCGTAGGCTCCCCCACCATCAACAACCAGATGATGCCCACGGTCGCTGCCTTCCTCTGCTATCTCAAAGGACTTGCCCCCAAGAACCACCTGGCCTTTGCTTTCGGCTCCTACGGCTGGGGCGGCCAGAGCATCGGGCTTGTAGAGGACGAGCTGAAAGCTGCCGGATGCGAGATTTGCCTTGACAAGATCCGTGTGGCAAATGTCCCCACGAAGGAAGCCCTGAAGGAAATCACGGAAAAAATCAAAGCCATGTAAGAGAAAAAAAAGAAACCGTTGCCCCATGCAAATGCATGAGGCAACGGTTCTTTATTTCACCAAGGTAAATCGCCGAACGATAAAATCTTCCCCATCGGGCAAGGAGCGTTCCTTTGCAGCAGCCTCCACCTGCGGCAAAGGAACAGCTTTGAGCGTAACTGTCCGGATATGATGTGATCCAAGAAGGATGTCCATCATATTGACTTTTCTCAAATAATCCTTTAGATACCCTTTTTTCCTGGCCCATTGGATCTTCATCTTCAGAAGATTCCCGGCCTCCTTCTGTATTTCCTGAAAATTCCCCGCATCTGGCTCTTTCTCCATGACCGTAGCAAGACCGATCCGTGCAAGATATTCACGAAGTTCTCCTCGAAAATATGCCCATTTCATGCGTTTATATAAACGCTTTAATGCTTGCTCGATCACAGCATCCAAACGCTCATCGAAACGCGCCCTCTTCACCAATGACCCTCCCTTCTTCCATTCCAAGCCATTTTCACAGGCAGGGCATATATTCCTCCAATCCCTCCCTTCAAGAAACACCTTATCATTTTATATTATAGCAAAGAAAATGCAAAAAATAAATAGGATGCCCTAAAAAACTATTTTGCCTCAACGATTTTCTTTCGGCATCCTCATCATCTGAGAGTATCCATCTTTCAGGTAATCGCCAAGGAGCGCCGTCTTGAACTTCCTGGGATCCCCATCGGGAAGCTGGTCATTGGCTGTCAGCAGGATATCCAGTGCCCTTGCCGTCTTGGTAGCCGTCCTGCTCATGTGCATGATGACAATGGCTCCCTTCCGCACGGTTCCATCCTTCTTGTGGACAATGTGATCCATGATCCCCACAAGGGACTGCATGGATACTGCCCCATAGTCCTCTGTACTGCCATAGCCGTTGATGATATAGGTGTACCCGGCATCCAGTATCTCATAGCAGCCGGCACGGCTGATGGTCAATGTCGGCGGGCGCAGGAACCTCGTCAGGGCAGGGCGGCGTCCCCCGTCAATCATGATATCTCCCACCAGCTCCGCCAGGATGCGATAAGCTGACCGCACATCCTCCCGATACTCGTCGATTGGCATGCCCAGGACCGGCTTTCCCCTCTCATCCTCAAGAACCATGGCCTTGTGGGCATTGGTGTGGCTCCCGATTTCATGGCCTTCCTCGGCAATGGCACGAAGGAGGTTCGGATTCTGATGCACGTTCAAGGTGATGATGAAGAAAGTTCCCTTCGCTTGGTGCTTCCGAAGCACATAGAGCAGTTTATTGATGGAGTCATCCTGCCCCCAATCGTCAAAAGTAAGAAAGACGGTATTGTCTTTCACGGTCTTCACAAGCCCCGTCTTGTCGAACTTATATATTTCCCCTCGTGAAAAACCGAGCACGTATTCATGGGAAGCGATATCTTCAGCACCAATGTAGCGATCAAAAAACAGCCGCAAAAAGTTCTTGTTCGTCACCTGACCGGAGCCGTATTCCGGTCTCAATTCCTCCGGCAAGGAGCCTATATCCACAGCTCTCTCCTCATAGAGCTTTTCCTTGTGATCAAGAACATCCTGCAGGGAAGATATCCTATAGGCGGAATCGTTGGCAGGATTCATCTCGGGGGTGTCATCCCCGGAACGATAAGCGATGTTATCAATCTTTTCCTTCTTAATCCTCATCAGAAGTTCGGCAGCCAGCTGATCGTTCTTATAGAAATCCGTGCGCATATGGACAATCTTCCCACGATTCAAAGACGTGACGAGCCTCCCGAAGATATCCGGCATGACTTCATCCGTGGAAGCAGCCTCCTTGTGCTTTGCTTGCACCACATCGAGTCCCTGTCCTGCAAGAAAGCATCCCTTGGCTTGCACAGCCTCCAGGATCGGTTGATCGTCCTCTGACTTGGTCATCTGACGCACGATATTCGTCGTTACACCATAGTGCTCCTGAAGCAAGGATTGGATGCGCTCAATTTGGGCACAATAGGTTGCAAAATCACCATCCTTCACCGGAACCAGGCCAATCCCCAGATCCTGTCCATAAGAACGTATCAGGGATATATTCCCTGCATTGCGACGAAGTTCCCTCTCCGTTACAAAAAAGGTGCCTCGCATCTGATTCTCCTGCATCTTCTCCAGAATGGCCCGAAGAGGCGCTTCCTTGGAAAAACCGCCAAAAGAAAACAGGACCGCCTGCTCCGTGGATGGAACAAAGAGATGTCTCTCCGCCAGTTTTCCGCCATTCATGGAACGAAGCTGCCCATAGTCTGAAGCAGCCAGAACGGAAGCGTCCCCTTGCCAGAGCTGAAGGGCCAACAAGCTGCCGATGAGAGCAGCCCCTGTCCGTTTCCAGTTTCCTTTCCCCATCATCGTCTTCTCCTAACCAAAGTATCCATCTATGCCATCAGCAGGAAATCATTCCTCATCCTTGTACGTCCTGAAATAACCGGTCAGAGCGCCCCACGCAGTTTTGCTGGAAACTCCTGTCGCCAAATCCTTCAGATAATAATATTCCATCTCAAAATAAAGATCCCGATGCAATGCATAACCTACGCCAAGTCCAATCCCACGAAATCCTCCCCGGCCGGGATAGGCATCTGCACTCATGAGATCCGCCATGCCATTCATCGTATGGCTGACATAGGTCGAACTCGGCTGACGGTAATACTTCAGCCAATAGGAACTCGATCCGGCCTGCCACATCTTTCCTTTTTCGTAAGACAAGGAAAAGATATATCCAAGCCCATTGCCGACTCTTGAATCCTGCCCATACAGGAGCATCGCGCCGAAATCAAACATGCCCAGAGGCATTCGATAATTCGCCATGTAGATGTTCCTCGCAGCTCCACGGATATTGTCGAAATGGTAATAGCCTGCCTCGGCGGTGTACCCATTCCCCTTGTAAAAGGCAGTAACATCAAGGGCGTGGCTCCCATTGTTCAGGGATCCATACTCGACAGAATAATGGACAGGATCCCCTCCTTCTGCGCGCACCCCCTTGAATCTGCTGTCATAGATATTTCCTTCCGCCATCTTGCTGCCAAAAACGCCAGCATGCACTGTCACAGCTCCGATATTTCCTTCCATGTAATACCTGTCCAGCCTCAATTTGTCGTTTTGCGCCCCTTTCCTTCCCGAAAGGCTGTGCTCCAGCTCTATCATGCCGCGGGCATGCCAATTGTCGTCAATGTTGAAATCCGGGTAAAGGCGAAGACGCAATCTGCTGCGTCCCCCTATGCCTTCCCTGCCGGAGGAATAGCCGGAATCAAAGCGCAACTCACCGTCCACTCCAAATCGCCTGCCGGGAACATCACGAACTGGCTGGGTAGAGTACAGTTGATCTATGGCAGCTTCATCATCCATGTATTCCGTGCTGAAATATTCCGACAGGAACAGGGAACGAGGACCCGTTGCTTCCGACAGGATCCGTCCGGCCTCCGGAAAGTCCGTCATTCCTACATAGGATTCCCTGCCGGACATGGATTGGAACCACTGCAATTTTTGCCATGAGCGCACATATTCGTGTGCCGCATACTGGAACTCTTTTTGGTCTTTTTCCGCCGCTTCCTGCAAAGGCTTCATTGCCTCCTCATCAGCACCGGAAACAGAAGCGTTTGACAGGCTTTCCAAGCTTCGCCTTGCATTCTCCATCCTGTTCCGATACTTCGCCAAGGCAGCTTCTGCCTGTTCTCTCGCCGCCTTTCCCTCTGCTTCTTCAGAAGCACGGCACTCCTCCACTGCAGCATCATCCAGATATCCTTCCTTGACCATCCATGCCTGCAAAGCAGCTTTGGACTGCGCCACCTCCTCCATGATTTCGAAAACAACTGAACTATCTTCCTCATCAGGCAAAGGCTTCGCCAGCATCCCTGCTTCCTGATGCGCAGGCTCCTGCCCTGCCACTGCCCGGTTCCAAGCCGCTGACACCTTTGCCTGCGCATAGTCGCGCGCAGCCAGCTGGACAATCTCCTGGCTCGACTCTGCTTTTTTCTTGAACGATTTCACATCATATAAGTCGTTATCCCCTTGCAAGGAATGGCGCAGAAGCAGTTCCTGGTCCCGCTTTGCCTTGCCTTCCGCGCTTTTGTATTGGGACAGTGCCTGCAATTCCTTGTTCCTTGAGGATTTCGTCTCCGCTTCTCCCTTCCGTGCCTCTGCTTCCTGGCCAACTCCGAAGGCGGAAAGCTCCTGCCGGAATTCCTTTTGAAGGAGCACCACATCCGCCATGAATACGGGAAGAGATCCCAGCAGCGCCTCCTGGCGGGCACGGTCTTGCGCCAGCATGCTATAACGCCATTGCGTCCTTTCCTTTGCCTGGATATAGTCCTGCGCCGCTGCCTGGAGTTCCTTCTGCTTTGCTTCTGCCAATTCCATCGAAGGGCGCAGGATTTCCATGCGATCCGATCCTTTCACGGAATAATGCGTCAATCTCTCTGCGCTCTTCCTTGCCCAGTCCAATGCCTGCTTGTACCGCTTCAGTGCATATTCTTCCTGCTCTTTCGATACCTTCCACTGGACTTCGTCCATCATGCACACAAGGGAAATGCGCCCGTACTCATCCACAAGGGAACCGGTTTGCGTGGCTTCTATCCGCTTCAATGCCCGGGAAACAACCGCCGCCAATTGCTCGCGTGAGAACGACCTGCACCCGGAAGCCGGAAGCTCAACAACGCCTTCTGCGCCCAAGCGCATAACAGCATCATAAGCCCACTCCGGCGCCATCGCCATTGCATGGACCGGGCAAACCTGTGCAACGCAAAAAAGGAATGCACAGGAAGCCGCAACCTGCCTCACAACAACCCCTCCTTGATTTAGGCGTGTTGAAAAACTCCACCAGCACACTACAGCGGCCATTTTTCCGCCTGCCTGCGTCATTGAAACCTTGACGTAGCTCTGCTACGACTGCGGCTTCCCTTCCTTGTCATACGAAAAACTATCTCGCTGTAGCGCACAGTTTCCGTTTTTCAACACGCCCTCAGCGACCTATCCTGCGGAAAATCCTAAGGTGCTCTGGTATCTTTCGGCATCCTCATCATTTGGGAGTATCCGTCTTTCAGGTAATCGCCAAGAAGCCCTGTCCTGAATTTCCTGGGATCCCCATCGGGAAGCCGGTCATTGGCCGTCAGCAGGATATCCAGCGCCCTTGAGGTCTTGCTTGCCATGCTGCTCATATGCATGATGACGATGGAGCCCTTTCGCACGGTTCCATCGCTCTTATGGACGATGCTGTCCAGAATCCCCACAAGGGACTGCAGGGATACTGCTCCATAGTCCTCTGTGCTGCCATAGCCGTTGATGATATAAGTATATCCCGCATCCAGTATCTCATAGCAGCCGGCACGGCTGACCGCCAAGGTCGGCGGCCGCAGGAACCTCATCAGGGAAGGACGGCGGCCCCCGTCAATCATGATATCCCCCACTGCTTCCGCCAGGATGCGGTAAGATGACCGCACATCCTCGCGATATTCGTCGATGGGCATGCCGGGAACCTGCTTTCCGTTATCATCCCGGTAAGCCATGGGCTTGTGCAGGTTGGTATGGCTTGCGATTTCCTGGCCTTCCTCGGCAATGGCGCGAAGAAGGTTCGGATTGGTGTTCACGTTCCAGGTAATGATGAAGAAGGTTCCCTTCGCCTGATGCTTCCGAAGCACGTAAAGCAGCTTGTTGATGGACTCGTCCTGCCCCCAATCATCAAAGGTGAGGAAGATGGTGTTGTCCGTCACGGTCTTCACCACCCCTGTCTTGTCCGCCTTGGCCATTTCCAGACGCGAAAAGCCCAGCATGCGGTCATCGGAGGATACCGTCGGCGCTCCGATGTAAGCGTCATAGAACTTCTTTGAAAAATTCTTGCCCGTGACCTGGTCGGCACCGTATTCCGGCCTCATTTCCTCCGGCAGGGATTCCACGTCCACAGGTGCCTGATAGAACATCTCCTTGTGGGAAAGGACATCCTGCAGGGAGGATATCCTGTAATCGGAATTGTTGGCGGGATTCATCTCCGGAGTATCCTCCCCCGAGCGATAGGCAATATTGTCTATCTTGTCCTTTTTGATCCGCATCAGAAGGTCGGCAGCCAGATGATCATCCGCATAAAAGTCCGTGCGCATGTAGACGATTTCCCCACGGTTCAGGGACGTGATCCATTTCCCGAAGATATCCGGCATGATCTCGTCCGGGGAACCCGCGTCCTTGTGCTTGGACTGCACCACATTGAGTCCCTGCCCCGCAAGGAAGCATCCCATCGCCTGCACAGCCTCCAAAAGCGGTGCATCGTCCTCCCCTCCGGACATCTGGTGCACAACATTTGTCGTCACGCCATAGTGCTCCCGAATCATGGATTGGATACGCTCGATCTGGGAGCAATATGCTGCAAAATCACCATCTTTCACCGCTACCAGGCCAATGCCCAAATCCTGCCCATAGGAATGTATCAAGTCAATATTGCCCCGATTCCTCTGAAGCTCCCTCTCTGTCACAAAAAAAGTGCCCCGCATCTTGTTCTCCCGCATCTTTTCCAGGATGGCCCGAAGGGGCGCCTCCTTGGAAAAACCGCCAAAAGAAAGGATGATGGCCTGCTCCGTTGATGCAACAAAAGGATGCATTTGAGCCAGTTTCCCCCCGTTCTCCGCACGAAGCTTCCCATAGTCCGCAGCGGCCAGCACGGAAGCCTCCCCCTGCCAGAGCTGGATAGCCAGCAAGCTGCCAAGCAGGACTGCAGCTGCCCGTCTCCACTTCCACTTTCCCATTGTCATCTTCCCCTGACATCAATCCTTGTGTTTGCATGCCTTCTCGATATCTGTATTGCCGCCGAGCCTCCAGAGTGCCACATGGCCGACACCCGCATTGGCCGCAACGGTAATCCAGGCACTGAGCGTCTCGCTGTCTGCATACCAGACCTCGGTGGTCTTCCCGTTCTCCTTATAACTGAAATGGAGGCAAGCACTCCCGGGATCGCGTTCTGCTTCTGCCTTGTGCTTCTTGCAAAGATCCACGGCTTCCTTCTCCGTCAAGAATTTTTTCTTGTCATAGGAGCTAAGCAAGAACCCTCCTTTCTCCCAGAGGCATCCGCCTGTGGCAATCGCCACGCTCTTCTCCCCCGGCAGGCTCTCCATCTTCCGGACAATCTTCCCGATGAACTCCCCGTCGGCCTTCGGGCCGGGACCGCTATGCTTGCCGTAAAGATTGTAGAGCATCACGACATACTCCGGCCCCTCGCAGTAAGGCGCATCCATGGGGGCTGACGGCTCCAGGATGATGCGCAGCTTCAAGCCCTGCTCGGAACAGGCAGAAAAGAGAAGAGAAGTGAAGCGCACATAGTTCCGGAACACCGCCTCGTCCTTCCATTCTTTCTCATAGTCCAGCTCGACCCCCTCGCAGCCCAGTTCCTTTGCCAAGGAAACCATTTTCCCCGCCTGCGCCTCCATGGAAGCGTCATCTGCCAGCAGGCGTTTCAGGAGATCCGTATCCTTTTCCTTGGTCTTCCCGTCAGCCGTTACACTGTCATTCACAAAGGACAGGTAGCGCACAATAGCCTCGCTCCCCTTGCTGGAAAGCTTCAGCATATCCCGGATTTCCTTGGGAACGAGAAGCTCGTCCTTCTCGTCATAGCACACGGCAAAGCAGGAAACTGCATCCAGGCGCTTCTTTACCTTCCCGTATTCCTTCTTTCCGCTGTCCGCATCCCAGGATGCCATCCAGGCAGAAAGCTTCACCGGCGGATGCTCCCCGCTCTTTATAGGCTCTGCCATTGCGCAACCGGACAACAATATGGTAACAAGGCCAAAGGCCATCGCTCCCAAGTATCGCTTCATACACTTTCACCTCATCACAAATTATTCAGGAACCAGCCGATCACGGCCTCCCACACTGCGTTCGCTGTATACAGGGCTTTCGCCGTGCCTTTGAGCTCCGTGGAAAACACCACGGTCCCATCCTCGTCCCCATCTTCCCAAAAGGAACGAAGCGTCAGACCATCAAAGACAGCATCATAGACATCATCGCTCAAATTTCTCTGGCTCCACGCCTCTCCCTGCCAGGAAGCCCCCAAGTAGGTGCCTCCGCCTTCCGGTACATGCAGTTCCAGGTTCGTTGCCGCCGGCTTTCCGTCCACCTGGATGGAAAGGGCATTGCCCCGCAGACTGATGTCCAGTCGATGGTTGCTTCGTGCATGGAAGCTCTGCGGGCCCTCATAGACCTCTGCGCCTTCCTCCACTGTGGCCGCTGGTTGCTCCTGCCGCGCCTTCGCCCTCGCCAGGTATTCCATGCCCTGCTCATCCGATGTGGCATAGCGCGAAAATGCCAGATTTTCCTGCACCTCCGCCTCTTTCCGATGTTCCTCCACCGAAAGGATATGTTCCCCGAGAATGACGGGAATCTTCTCCCGGTACAGCTCCTGCTTGGTCCCTCCTAAGGATTCCAGGACCAGCAGCTGGTCATTGAGGAACTCCACGCAGACAGAGGAGGCAAGATCTTCCGTGGCATGCAGGAAAATCTGCTGCGCACCAAAGGCATTCCCCCGCAGGCGCACAGACAAGCTCAAATCATGCAGTCCCTCGCTCCCCTCGATCCGGGTGAGCCCTTTCCCTTCCGGCAGCGTTGTCAGGATATAGGTCTCCTCATCCAGCTCCGCGGCGCCTTCCAGAAGCAGCAACTGCTTCTGGCGCTTGACATCCCCCGGAAGGAACTGAATAGGCTGGTCGATATCATACTTGATGCGCATGAGCAGATGGTTGATGGGCCAATAGGGCTGCGGCTGCATGCGCGTGAGATCATACAGGCTGCTGTTCCTCTGGTTGAAGCAGAAGCCCTCGCGATTGAAGTTCATCGGGAACATTTCCCGGATCCACCTCTCATTGATGGCGCTCACATCGCGATTGTTGCCGAAGCGCCCGGTATTGCTGTGCATGAGCACATGCGCCCTCGGAAGGCGTCCCAGGTGTTCCTCGTACAGCTCCTTCATCCGGGTATAGTCATAGGTCAGCCGCGATTTCATATGGTTGTAGCTTTCCTTTGGAACCGTGTGCTTGTCCCGGATATAGTCCATGAGATAATGGTTGTAGTTCCTGCCGAGATAGGGCTGGACCTGCGCAAAGCGGAGCGGGTCGATCTCCCCCAGGTAGTTCCCGTAGATATCAAACACATTGATATATTCGAGGCGGCAGCCATTGGTGCCCATTTCCCAGAAGGTAGACTCCTCCAATTCCAGAAGCTCGTTGGGCTGCAGGAACTTCAGGTCGCGCGTCAGGAGATTGTTGGCATAGGTCATCATGGTGGCCTTGTAGTTCATCTCCTCCAGGATATCCTGGGCGAGAATTGCCGTGTCCCTCCGTCCATCTTCAAACATCAGGAACAGTGCCCTGCGTGGAAGCGGCTTCCCATGAAGATAATAATTCTCAATGTCCTGCTGGGTGATCGTGACATAGCCTTCTTCCCTCAACGCCTTCAAATGCTTTTCCAGCTGGGCATGCCCAATGCGGGCAGAGGTATCGCCGTTGCGGTCCACGCCGAAATAGGACAGGGCGATAAAGCCCGTGACATCCGGCTCTGAGGATATCAGGGATTCACTGTAGGGACGGTATTCCTCCTGCACGAAAAAGAGCCGGTAAAGCATCAGTGCCAAAAGAGCCACAACACCAACCTCAACCACCGTGCGCAGGAATTTCCATCGGTCCTTGCGGCGGCTGAATGCCGCATCGCAAAGCGCCTTGGTCTTTTCGTCCTTCACTTCCCCGCGCATCATGGCTTTTTCTCCTTCTTCTTGCGCTCCTTCTCAAGTTCGGCAAGATCCGCAGGCGTCAGGCGCGTCCCCCAGGTGGACTTCCAGAACGTGAACCATGCCACAGGCATCTGCCAGAGCAGCACCGCCTCGTAGTAGATGCAGAACCACATGCCGAAAATCCATGTCGTACTGCGGCGCAGGAAAAGCTGCGCCATGCTCATCAGAAGCATCATCATGCACATGCCCACCAGGAATGTCGTTGGGAAAATACGGTGCATCACGGGAACATAGATCAGATTGTAGAGAACGATAACCGGCGCGGCAATGGGAACCAGGAGACCCATGTAAAAACTCAGGGACATGAACGGCTCCTTTTTCCACATGAACTTGGCCGCAATCAGGGATTCCCTGAGCCAGGAACGCTTCCAGCGCATCTGCTGCTTCAGGAACATGTTGTAGGAATGGGGGACGATGGTCATGCAGACCGCAGTGTCCTGGTAGGTTGTGCGGTTATACCGCAGAATGAAGTTCGTCATACTGCGGTCATCGCCGAACGTCGCCCTCTGCCCCAAAAATTTCTGGTTCAGCCAGGCATCGGAATAACGGAGCACCAAATCCTTGCGGTAGCAAGCCAAAGGACCGGACAGGCAGGTAGCGGCATCGAAATACCCCTCTGCTGCCTTCATGATGCGAAAAGCGATATAATAGCGGACGGACTGCATGCGCGTCAAGGCATTGGTATATGTATTCGCCACATCCGTCCTCCCGGAAACGCCCCCCATTTCCTTGTCCTTGAAGGGCTGCACAATATGGCGCACAGCAAAGGGATCCAGAAAACTGTCGGAATCCACAAAGACCAGGAGCTCATGTTTCGCCAGCTTCGCCCCGGCGGCCATGGCATCCCGCTTCCCCATGTTCATCGGCTGTTTCATGTAGGTGACGCGCTCCGAGACACGGTATACCGCATCCGCCGTGTCGGAGGCTTCCAGCTCTTCGATAGCCTCCTTGATTTTCTCCAGAGAATGGTCGTTGGAACAATCGTCCACCACAATGACCTGCAGCTTGTCCACAGGATAGTCCTGGTTGACGCAGCTGTAGATCGTGCGCTTGATCCACTCCTCCTCATTGAAACAGGGAATGATGATGGTCACCCCGGGTGTGTATTTCGGATCGATTTTCACCGGACGATAGAACATGGCGAAAAAATACCGGGACAAGAGAAACACGGCGGCAATGATGCTGTATAGGTACAACCAGCGGTTGAATCGGAAATAAATGACGGACTCCGCCCGCATGAGCACAATGACAAGCGTAACTACCAAAAGGCAAAAAGCAGAGCCAACCAGCAGATAATTCTGCCGCTTCGATGCAGCGTACTGCGCCAGCCCCATCTCAAAAGAAAGGCCGCAGATGAAGTCCCCCTGCTTCGTCTGTGCCACGCGGATAATCTTCGCCTCCAGACGCGAGATTTCCATTTCATAGCCCTCAGGCATGGAGCCCGGGGTAATCTCGAAAGAGAGCTTCACCCGCCGCATGGTCTTCAGAAGTTCTGCATCCGCCTCGGAATCCAGCTTTACGAGCATACCCGTCGTGGAGACATCCACGGCTCTTGCATGCATCTTTCCCTGCACGCCCCGTGACTGGAAGGAAATCATCACATCGTAGTCCACAAGATAGCGCCTGCCGAAGGCATCCTCCTGCTCGTATTCTTCGTAGACGAAGTCATCCCCTTCCTTGTTTGTTGCCTCCCCACGGCGGTCATGATTGGAACGCATGCCCGTCTTATCCGGAACATAGGACAAAAGACGGCGATCTGCCTTCACCTCATAGAGGACATCCTTGTCTTCCTTCTTCTGTTCTGCCATGGATTTCATTCACCATCCTTCTCTGGCTGTGGTTGCGGCTGCGGAATTGCGGGAATGTAATGGATTTTGCGGAAGCGCTCGAGAGGCGCAATCTCCACGCCGCGCCCCTTCAAAGCGGCAAGAAGCCAATCCACCTTGTCTGCGAGATCCACTTTTCTTGCGATTTTTTCCGGTTTCTCGTCCTTGATGGTCGGTTTCATGTCCACTGCGGGCCTGTTATCCGACTTCCCCGGAGTCACTGCCTTCGGCTCGACGAAACGCGCCACGGGCACGGCAATGATGCTGCCAAAGGGCACCGTGGCCGCATAGGCGGCAACCTGTTCCGGGGTCTCCATAGCCTCCGACCGGAACCAGGCATTCTCCTTCACCGCATAGGGAATCCCCGCCGCCTTCACGCTTTTCAGTATCTCATCCTCGTAGCGGATGCGGGGGGCACGGAAATACTTCGGAGTAAATTCCGAGAGCATGGCAATCACCTTCTGGGTGCGGCAGAGCTGGCTGATTTGCTCCTCCACCGGCTGCTTCTCGATGCCCGTCACTCCGACAAACGTGAAATTTCCTATTTCCTGCCCCGCCTCCTGGATTGCCTTGAGGGTTTCCGGCTGATCTGCGGCATTCTGCCCTTCCACAAAAAACACTGCCGGAACCTTGTGCCTTGCAAGCACATCCAGAAGGCGCATGGTCAGAGGACGCTCTGGCAGGCCGTCAAAGACAATCGCGACCGCAGAAACATTGGCAGGAAGCGTCGTGACTACCTCCGCCGGCTGCAGATCCGCCTTGCCCCGCTCCTCCATCGCCTTTGCAATCTCCTCCCGTGCCTGGTAAGTGGCGCTCAAATCCGTGATATCCGCCCCCGGATGAGGAGCCTCGATCACATGGTCGCGGACGTAGATCAGCCCCCCGACGATGACGGCCAAAACCAGCAGGACGATGAGTCCCAGTTTCTTGTAGCTCATTCGCTGCCTCCCCCGCCTGTCCCAGGAACTGTGGTCTCCTGCTTGTCTGAATCTGTCATGTCGCACAGTTCCTTACAATTTATAGTCTCCAATAAAAATATCCTCTTGCCTCGAATTCCTGCCGGGAATACATGGCCTTTACATCCACCAAGATTTTTTTCTTTCCCGGATTCCCGTAGAAGCGCCCGATATCCTCCGGGGAGAAGTGCCGGTATGCCTCGTGCGCCACCAGGAACACAAGGCAATCCGCATCGACGATTTGAGAAGGATCCACAAGGCGGATCCCATATTCTTTCCAAAAAGCCTCGGGATCAGCCATGGCATCCGATGCCTGGGGATGAAGCCCATAGTCCTCCAAACGGCGGTAGATATCCACCGAGCGCGAGTTCCTCGTGTCCGGGCAGTCTTCCTTGAATGTCATGCCCAACAGGAACACCTTCGCATGGCTGGCATCTACGCCTGCCCGCAACATGGTCTTCACGGTTTCTTGCGCCACAAAATCGCTCATGCCGTCATTGACATGCCTTCCTGCTGCAATGATCTGGGAATAGTAACCGAGGGTTTCCGCCTCATAGATGAAATAATGGGGATCGACTCCGATGCAGTGCCCCCCTACCAGGCCGGGACGGAAGCCCAGGGCATTCCACTTCGTATCCATGGCCTTTGCCACCTCATCGGTATCAATGCCCATCCGATGAAACACGATGGACAGCTCATTCATGAAGGCGATATTGATATCGCGCTGTGCGTTCTCCACGAGTTTCGCCGCCTCCGCCACCCGGATGTCCGGCGCCTCATAGACATGATCGATGACCATTTGGTAGACCGCTGCGATCTCGTGCCTCGACTCCGCATCCATCCCCGCAACGATCTTCACAATGTTCTTCAGGCGATGCTTCCGATCCCCGGGATTGATGCGTTCCGGCGAATAGCCAATCTTGAAATCCTTCCCGCAAACAAGGCCCGACACCTTTTCCAGAACGGGCTTGCAGACATCCTCCGTCACCCCCGGGTACACAGTGGACTCATAAACGACAATGCTGCCCGCAGAAAGATACTTTGCCACGGTGCGCGTCGCAGACTGCACCGGATCAAGGTCCGGCGTCTTGTCCCTGTTGATGGGTGTCGGCACAGAAACGATAATGAAGCATGCCTCGGAAAGCCTGGCAGGATCCGAAGTGAACTCAATTGCCGCCTCCTTGAGCGCATCGTTCCCAATCTCTTCCGTGACATCCTCTCCCCTGCGATATGCCTTGAGCTTTTCCTCGTTCTGATCAAACCCTATCACAGAAAAACATGCGGCAAACGCGGCTGCCAGAGGCAGGCCTACATATCCCAGACCAACCACGGCCAGCTTCGAGGTCCCTTCCTGCAAGCGTTTCAGTATATCCATTCTCCAAGCCTCCAAATTCATTGATCATTCCTATAATTGCTGAAATAACCGGTCAACGCTCCCCATATCGTGCTGCTGGCAGCACCTGTCGCCAAATCCCTCAAATAATAGTACTCCAATCCCATATAAAGATCCGGGCAAATCGTATAGTTCGCTCCCAGCCCTATGCCGCGAAAACCGCCCCGCCCCGGAAGGGCATCAGCGCTCATGAGATCTGCCATACCGTTCATCGTATGGCTGACATAGGTCGAACTCGGCTGGCGGTAGAGCTTCAACCAATAGGAGAGCGCTCCGGCCTGCCACATCTTATCCATCCCGTAAGCCAGGGACAAGATATAGCCGAACCCGTTTCCGGCTCTGGCATCCTGCCCATACAGAAGCATCGCGCCGAAATCAAAAACCCCCAATGGCATTCGATACTTCGCCATGTAGATATTCCTGGCCGCCCCACGGATATCGTCAAAATGATAATACCCGGCTCCGGCAGTATAGCCGGTTCCCTTGTAGGAGGCTGTGACATCAAGGGCATGGCTCCCATTGTTCACGGAACCGTATTCGGCAGTATACTGGACCGGGTCTCCCCCTGATACGCGCACGCCCTTGAACCTGCTGTCGTAAATATTCCCTTCGGCCATATTGCTGCCAAAAACACCGGCATCCACTTTCACATCCCCGATGTTCCCTTCGAGATAATACCTGTCCAGTCTCAGTCTGTCATTTTTCGCCCCTTCTTTTCCCGAAAGGGTGTGCTCCAGTTCTATCATGCCAAGGGCATGCCAGTTGTTGTCAATGTTGAAATCCGGATAGAAACGGAAACGCAGCCTGGTACGCCCTCCAATGCCTTCCCTGCCGGAAGAATACCCGGAATCCAGCCGCACCTCTCCGCCAATCCTGAATTTCCTGACAGGGATATCGCGAACCGACTGAGCAGAAAACAGTTGTTCCGCAGCAGCTTCATCATCCATGTATTCCGGACTGAAATATTCCGACAGGAACAGGGAACGGGTTCCCGTTGCCTCCGACAAGACCTGCCCCGCCTGCGGAAATCCCGCCATTGCTGCAGAAGGCTCCTTGCCGGCCACGGATTGGGACCATTGCAATTTTTGCCATGACCGCACATACTCGCGTGCCGCATACTGGAATTCCTTCTGGTCTTTTTCCGCCGCTTCCTGCAAAGGCTTCATGGCATCCTCATCAACACCGGAAACAACGGCATTTGACAGGCTTTCCAAGCTTCGCCTTGCCTGTTCCATCTTGCTCCGGTACTTGGCCAGCGCAGCTTCTGCCTGCTCTCTCGCCGCCTTTTCCTCAGCTCCCTCGGAAGCACGCCGCCCCTCCACCGCCGCATCATCCAGATATCCTTCCTTGACCATCCATGCCTGCAAAGCGGCTTTGGACCGCGCCACCTCCTCCATGATTCCGGAAACCGCCGAACCTTTTTCCTCCTTCGGCAAAACTCTCGGCGATGTCCCCGCTTCTTTCTGCACGGGATCCTGCCCCGCCGTCGCCCGGTTCCAGGCTGCTGACACCTTGGCCTGTGCATAGTCGCGTGCTGCCAGCTCAACAGCTTCCTGGCTCGACTCCGCTTTTTCCTTCAGATATTCCATGCGTTCCAGCCGGTTCTCCCCTCGCAGGGAACGGCGCAGGAGCCATTCCTGATCCCGTTTGGCCTTGCCCTCTGCCCTTTTGTATTGGGACAGTGCCTGTGATTCCTGATTTTTTGCAGATTTCGTCTTCCTCTCGTCCTTCTTCGCCTCTGCTTGCATAGCTGCCCCGGAAGCAGACAGTTCCTGCTGGAATTCCTTTTGAAGAAGCACCACATCTGTCATGAATAGAGGAAGAGATCCCAGCAGCGCCTCCTGGCGCGCACGGTCTTGCTGCAACATGGTATAACGCCATTGCGTCCTTTCCTTTGCCTGGATATAGTCCTGCGCCGCTGTCTGGAGTTCCTCCTGCTTTGTTTCCGCCAATTCCAACGAAGGACGCAGAATCTCCATGCGCTCTGACCCTTTCACGGAATAATGCGTCAATCTCTGTGCGCTCTTCCCTGCCCAGTCCAATGCCTGCTTGTACCGCTTCAGCGCATATTCTTCCTGCTCTTTCGATATCTTCCATTGGACTTCGTCCATCATGCATACAAGGGAAATGCGCCCATACTCATCCACAATGGAATCGGCTTGCGTGGCTTCTATCCGCTTCAATGCCTTGGAAACAACCGCCGCCAGTTGCTCGCGCGAGAACGACCTGCACCCGGAAGAGGGCAGTTCAACGATGCCTTCTGCGCCCAAGCGCATAACGGCATCATACGCCCACTCCGGCACCATCGCCTCTGCATGGACAGGGCAAACCTGTGCAGCACAAACAAGGAATGCACAAGAAGCCGCAACCTGCCTCACAACAACCCCCTCCTTGCTTCAATATCCTATTTATCCTAACTCTTGCAACAGAAAATGTCAAAATTCCTTAGTTATTTTTCTCCATAACCCCTTTGTCTTCCTGCTTCTCCTGCAAATATGCCTCCCGAAAAAATCTTCCTATGGCAAAATCCGCGAAATGGCGTTATAATGTATTCGTAGAGTTGCTTTTGATAGATTTACAGTGGATTGCCTGTCACCAAACAGGCTTTCAGATGGGAGGAATTTTATGGCTCTCACCAGAGATACAAAAGAACTTGCCATGGAGATGGCAAAACGCCTGTTGGTCGATCACATGAGCCGCAACAGAACCTGGTTCAAGTCGCCCTGGCCGGACGAGAAAGGCAGGTACTACATTTTCCAGAGCCACAAGATTGACGATGAGAAGCTCCCCACGGAGTTTCCCCATGAGAAGCTGTACTACCGCGAAATCGGAGACGGCTGGGCAATCACCGTGGGGTATTGACAGATAACAGTGGGAAGGAACCGCCGTGGATGGCACCGCATCCCGGAAAAGAAGAAGGGCACAGCATTTTGCTGTGCCCTTCTTCTTTCCTATTTTTCTGTATGGCAACACGTGCAACCCTTTCCGCTGCATTCACACCCGGAACATCCGTCCGACAGGCAATCACATTGCCCGGAAATGAAATTGCGGTATATGTGGCGCAAGGCAAAGAACATAGCTGCCAACAGGACAGCCCCAATTACATAATTCGCCATAGGACTTCCCTCCCAGCATCATATCAATTCAAAACCCCATCAGTCTCCCAATCTGGTACACCAGCAAGGACACCAGCCAGGCGACAGCAAACATGTAAACGGCAGAGAAGCCCATCCATTTCCAGCCGCCCGCCTCTTTCTTGATGGTGCCCAGCGCCGTAACGCAAGGCGTATAGAGCTGGGAGAACACCATGAAAGAAAAGGCGGAAAGAGACGTGAAGGCTGCGCCCATGCCACTATTGAGGAATGTCTGTGCCGCTTCGGCAGCCTCATCCGCATCGATTTCCCCGGCCACTCCATAGAGCACGCCAATCGTGGAAACCACAGTCTCCTTTGCCAAAATGCCGGAAATAACCGCAGCACCGGCTTCCCAGGTATCGAACCCATGGAAGGCAAAGAGCGCGCAGACAGCACCGCCCAGGCTTGCGAGGAAGCTATCGCCCATCTCCTCCACTGGGCCGGACATATTATAGTTGGACAGGAACCAGATGAAGACACTGGCCACAAAGATAATCGTACCTGCCTTGACGAGATAGCCCTTGCCCTTTTCCCAAGTCTCAAGGAGGACGGTCTTCATCTCAGGCATGCGGTAAGGCGGCAATTCCAGAAGGAAGGTAGACCCCTTGTCCTTGAAAATCGTGGAACCGAAAACCTTCGCCATAACAACCGCCATGACCACGCCAATGATGTACATAAGGAATACCACATTTGCGGCATTCTCCGGGAAGAACATGGCTGCAAACAATGCCATAATGGGAAGTTTTGCCCCGCAGGTCAGGAAGGGCGTAACGAGAATCGATATCATGCGATCCTTCTCAGAGTCCAGGGCGCGGGCACCCATAATGGCAGGCACTCCGCAGCCAAACCCCATCATAAGCGGCATGACGCCCTTGCCCGTAAGGCCAAGGCGGCGCATGAGAGGATCGGTGATAAAGGCAACGCGAGCCATATACCCCGTGCCATCCAGGAAACTCAAGCAGAAGAACAGGATGAAAATCAAGGGCACAAAGGTCAGCACAGCTCCCACACCGGCAATCACACCATCGACGAGCAAGGACTGGAGCCATTCCGACACGCCTGCCGCTTCCAAAAGCTCTGCCGCCCCCTCGGTAACAGGGCCGCTGATAAGATCATCCAGCGCATCCGCAATGGGCTGCCCAATCCAGGTAAAGGTAATCTGGAACACCGCATAGAGAATCAAGAGGAAAATCACAGGCGCCAGAATCCCGTTCGCAAGATAGGAATCTATCTTCTCCGACTTGGTAGGGCCGAGATTGTTCACCGTCACAGCCTGGCTGACAATCGTATCAATCAGAGCGTAGCGGGCAGCAATCACGTCTTCCTCAATAGCCTCCTGAGGTTTGCCGCTCCTGCAGATCTCCTCTATATGGGCGATATGCTCCCGGATCATTTCCGAAGGCTGGTACCGCTCCATGACCTCGGTGGTAAACACGTCCAGGAGCGTCCTGATACTGTCACTGCTGCGGGCCGTCGTCTCCACCACGGGCATTCCGAGAAGCTCGCTCAATTTCGTAGCGCTCACGCTCATGCCGCGGCGCTTCGCCTCGTCCTGCATGTTCAGGTCCACAAGAAGGGGAATTCCTTTCTCCATGAGCTGGATTGTCAGGAACAGGTTTCTTTCCAGGTTAGAAGAATCCACCACATCCACAACAATATCCATCTTGTTGTTCATGAGAAAATTGATGACGATTTCCTCCTCCGGGGAACGGGCATTGATGCTGTAAGTTCCCGGAAGATCCACCACTGAAATGTCACGATCCTTGTAATTCAGGTAACCGACCTTCTTGTCCACCGTAACCCCCGGCCAGTTGCCAATCTTCTGGCGGGCGCCGGTCAGCTGGTTGAATATCGTGGACTTGCCGGTATTCGGATTGCCCGTGAGGGCAACGGCTAGCATTGACATGATTGCATCTCCTAACTGATTTTCTGTACGGAAATCTTTGCCGCATCTTCCCGCCGAAGAGCGAGATTATAAGAACGAATCCTGATAGCCATGGGATCCCCAAAAGGTGCCGAGCGAAGCACCTCAATTCTTGTCCCCGGAATCAGCCCCATAGTCATGAGGCGCTGCTTCAGGCCGGAATCGCCGATTGATTGGATTGTAAAAGCCTCGCCGGGAACACCATCTTCCAACGTCATGAAAACACCCCCAAATGCCTTAGGAACTGTTCATAAATCACCACTGCAGGATGATTTCATAGTCCCTTGACTGATAAAACGAAAATGATAACAATAATCTTTCCACTAATTATGATAACGCATATCATTTTCTTTGTCAATAACTATTTGAGAATGGTTTTTAATACAAAAAAGCCGACGGAAATCGTCGGCGGTTTACATCGGTCTTTTTCTGTGACATAATAGAGCCCAAAACAACTTTGGGGGAAAGAACATCATGAAAATCAATCTGCCACAACTTTATTTCAGCAAGCTCATGCGCGCCATTGTGGAGTTCGAGATGATCGAGAACGGCGACCATATCCTCCTTGGCATTTCCGGAGGGAAGGACAGCATCTTCCTGGCCTATGCCATGGCCATCCTGCGGGAGCGGCTCAAGAAGGAGTTCCGCCTCTCCGCCCTCAACATCAATCCCATGTTCCGCCCAGAGTTCGATGTGAGTCCCATCGCCGGATTCTGCGCTTCCCTAGGCATCCCGTTCGCAACCCGGGAAGTGGATATCGCCGGAGCCATCCGTGGACAGGCCGGGAAAAAAGCATGTTTCACCTGCTCCTACTTCCGTCGTGGCGCCATCAACCGCTATGCCAAGGAGCACGGCATGAACAAGATTGCCTATGCCCACCATCATGACGATGCCGTGGAGACGTTTTTCATGAGCCTCCTCTATTCCGGCCAGCTCACCACATTTTCCCCTGTTACCTACCTCGACCGCATGGATCTCACCGTCATACGTCCCCTAGTCTATTTCCGGGAGGATGAGCTCCGCGAGGCTCGGAAATACCACGGCTGCACTCCCATCCCCTCCCCCTGCCCGCTGGACGGAAAGACCATGCGCCAAAAGACCAAGGAACTCATTGCGGAACTGGGCAGGGACAATCCCCTCATCTATGACCACCTGGCATCCGCCATGCGAAAGAGCTCTCTGGGAGAGCTCTGGCCTGCAGCCAAAAATCGCAACGAAATGAGGGAAACCTACTACCGCTACATGAATCATTGTGATTAAGGCTCTCAATTCAGATGCCGTCTGACAAAATCACGGATCTCTTTGAAGGAATCCACACTGTCCTGCAATTCTGGCAGCAGCAGGGCAAAATCATGGGACATGGCGGGATATACTGTCAAGGTTATATCCACTCCTGCCTCAGCAGCCTTTCTGGCCAGG
>CACYDT010000125.1 GCA_902773295.1 uncultured Veillonellaceae bacterium
CTTCGGACTTGCTTCGCCAAGTGCACCTCGCATACATGAAAATTGCCAATCAGTCTGCGCCTGCGGCTTGACTTCTTGGATTTTCATAGTAAAACAAAAGAGCTGCTACGAAGCAGCTCTCCAAATGCAAATGGTGACGCGTACGGGATTCGAACCCGTGAAGCCGCCGTGAAAGGGCGGTGTCTTAACCACTTGACCAACGCGCCATGGCTCTCCGGACAGGACTCGACGGGCATCCGAGCCTATCGGGAAATATCCTGTGCCTGCGCACCAACGAATGATATTATACTGTACATCTCAAGCAAATGCAAGCATACAACAAAAGATTTTGTCACGCCCGCTTTTTCTTCAAATACTCATCGATAGCAGCTGCAGCTTTGCGCCCGGCTCCCATGGCAAGAATCACCGTGGCGGATCCCGTAACGATATCGCCTCCGGCAAACACACCTTCCTTGGAAGTCGCGCAGCTCTCCTCGTCTGCCACAATGTTCCCGCGCTTCGTGGTATCCAATCCCGGAGTCGTATGAGCAATGATGGGATTCGGACCCGTTCCGATGGAAACGATGACCGTATCCACATCCAGATCGAACTCAGAACCTTTCATGGGCACCGGGCGACGGCGGCCGGACTCATCCGGCTCCCCAAGTTCCATCTTGATGCAGCGCATCCCCTTGACCCATCCGTTCCCGTCATCGAGAATCTCCACGGGATTGTTCAGGAGGCGGAAATCAATGCCTTCCTCCTTCGCATGCTCCACTTCCTCCTTGCGGGCAGGAAGCTCTGCCTCGCTGCGGCGATAGACGATGTAGACATGATCCGCCCCCAGTCTGAGAGCCGTACGAGCCGCATCCATCGCCACATTGCCGCCGCCGATGACCGCAACATTCTTGCCCACGCGAATCGGCGTTGCATAGTTCGGGAAGTCGTATGCCTTCATGAGATTGCAGCGCGTGAGGAACTCATTGGCAGAGTAAACGCCGTTGAGGCTCTCCCCAGGAATCCCCTGGAAACGCGGAAGCCCTGCTCCCGTGCCGAGGAACACAGCATCAAAGCCTTCCTCTTCCATGAGTTCATCCACTGTATAGAGCCTGCCCACTACGGAATCCAGCTCAATCTTCACGCCGAGTTTTTCGATGTTCTCAATCTCGCGCTTCACTACCTTGTCCTTCGGAAGACGGAACTCCGGAATGCCATAGGAAAGCACGCCGCCTGCCTTGTGAAGAGCCTCGAAGACTGTCACCTTGTAGCCCTTCTTTGCGAGATCCCCCGCGCAGGTGAGTCCCGAAGGACCTGCACCGATGACAGCCACTTTCTGTGCATCCGGCGCATACTCAATTGGTTTCACTTCCTCGTTCTTCGCCATATAAGTATCCGCTGCGAACCGCTCCAAACGGCCGATGGCCACAGATTCTCCCTTCTTTCCGAGGACGCAGTGCTTCTCGCATTGGTTCTCCTGAGGGCAGACACGGCCGCAAACAGCGGGAAGGCCGTTGCTCTCCTTGATGATGGAGATGGCGCCATCGAAATCCCGTTCCTTGATTTTCCCGATGAATTCCGGGATGTTGACGGAAACCGGGCAGCCCTTCCGGCACTGGGGAACCTTGCAATGGAGGCAGCGCTCTGCCTCTGCCACGGCAGTTTCCTCGTCGTAACCCAGGGCCACCTCATCGAAATTATGTGCGCGGACCTTTGGGTCCTGCACCGGCATCTCATGCTTCTTCATAGAAACCGCCATCACTTTGCCCTCCCCAAGCCGATATTGCAGATATGATCCTTGCCTTCCGCTTCCATATCACGGTACATGCGCTGGCGGGACATCAAACCCTTGAAATCCACCAGATGCCCATCGAATTCCGGACCATCTACACAGGCGAACTTCGTCTCGTCACCGACCTGGACACGGCAGCCGCCGCACATGCCCGTGCCGTCCACCATGATAGGATTGAGGCTCACGATAGAGCGGATCCCTAGCTCGCGGGTGGCATCCGCTACGCTCTTCATCATGATGACCGGGCCGATGGCAGTGATCTGGTCGATTTTCTCTCCGCGATCCACGAGCATCTGCACTGCATTGGTGACAAAGCCCTTGATGCCATAGGAGCCATCGTCCGTAGTCACCACGACCTCATCCGTCACGGCCTTCATTTCGTCCTCCATGATGAGGATATCCTTCGTCTTGGCGCCCATGATGGCAATGACCTTGTTCCCGGCCTCCTTCATGGCACGGGCAATAGGATAGGTCGGTGCAACACCGATGCCGCCTCCCACAACGACCACCGTTCCCATCTTCTCGATCTCGGAGGGCTGCCCCAACGGACCGACGAAATCCAGCAGGGAATCCCCAGCCTCCATGGCCGCCAGCTGCATCGTAGATGCGCCAATGACCTGGAACACGATGAGAATCTTGCCCGCCTCGCGATCAAAATCCGCAATCGTCAGGGGAATGCGCTCCCCCTTCTCATCCACGCGAAGCACGATGAACTGTCCTGCCTGTGCCTTCTTTGCCACACGGGGCGCCTCAATGTCCATGGCATAGACATTCGGCGAAAGCTCTTCCTTCCTCAGAATCTTGAACATTGCCCACTCTCCTATTCTGAAATACACATGAAACTCTTATGAGTCAGGAGAACACACCTTTGATGTATTCCTCCAGATTCGTCTTGATCGGCATGAGATACAGACTGCCATTTTCCTTGTCGGCAAACTCCATGACACGCTTCGCGAAATCAATGCTCCATTCCAATGTCGGCTCGAAGTCCCTCGGGAAAATCACATTATTCTTCCTTTCCCAGTAGCTCTCGGAAGACTGGGAAAGGATGGGGGACACGCCCCAATAAACATCAATGCCCTCCAGCATATCATGGTAGATTTCCAGGTAACGCATATCAAAAAAAGGCTGGGTAAAGAATCCCGACGCACCCGCCAGCATCTTGCGCTGCACCCGCCTCCGTTCATGGCGCATGGAACCGCGGTACTGGTCAATGCCCGCATAGACCTTCACCTCCGGCATCTCTGCCCGGAACTTTCGGATCACGTCCGTGCTCTCCGTGGGATAGGTCGCATGGGACATGTCCTGCGGGGGATCGCCCTCGATGACCAGGACTTCCCGGATATTCTTCTCCCGCAGGAAGCCCTGCATGGCAAGCGGCTCTTCCAGATTGATGTCCATGGCGCGGATATGCGGAATGGATGCGGGGAAATATTCTTGGGCAATGGCCGCCCCCTCCCAGCTGCGGGTCTGGAACCGCAGGAGATCCGGTATATTGATGACATCGATTCCTGCCTTGCTGGCTTGCAGGAACCCCAGTTCCTCCCTCAGCTGCCCCGGCTCCCGCGGGATCAGCTCCACGGATACACGTTTCATACATCATCCCCCTCGTCCAATGTATCATCTACAAGATTTATGCTGTCATTCTCTTCTATTATACCATTGATAGGCTTGTTGGCAATGCTCTTTTCCCTATCTTCCTTATTTTTTATTGTTTTTTATCGTTTATTCGGCTAAAAAATGCAGCAAACAAAAACAACCAAACGATTCCAAAATGTCCAAACAATGATATAATGAACGTAACGAACCTGAGGGAAATACTGCAGAAAGTCGGTGATTTTGCATGGATGGATACACGCCGCCGTTTCATATGACGGACAAAATGACCTGTTTGATTGCAGAGATCAGTGAACAGGTCGGCAGGATTGCCGTTCTTCAGGAAGGCACCATCAGCCCGCATCTCAGGAAAGGCAACCGAATCCGCACAATTCACTCATCCCTTGCCATTGAGCATAACTCCTTGTCTTTGGAACAGGTAACAGCGATTTTGGACGGCAAACGTGTCCTCGGCAATCCCAATGAGATAAAAGAAGTGCAGAATGCCTATGAGGCTTATGAGATGATGCTGAGTTTAGATCCATCATCCGTGAAGGACTTGCTCAAAGCGCATAAGTTGATGATGCAAGGACTTGTGCCGGAAAATGGCAGATTCCGCTCCAAAGGGGTCGGCGTTTTTGATGGCAAGAATCTCGTTCATATGGCACCTCCGGCAGAATTTGTATCGGAGCATATCCATCACCTTTTTGAATGGTATCAGTCATCAGAACTCCACCCCCTCGTGAAAAGTGCTATTTTCCATTACGAATTCGAATTCATCCATCCGTTTGCTGATGGCAACGGACGTATGGGACGGATGTGGCACAGTCTGCTTCTTGGCAAGTGGAAAGATTTGTTCTTCTGGCTTCCCATAGAGGAACTCATTCAATCCCGCCAAAAAGAATACTACGATGCCCTTGGTGCGGCAGACAAGGAAGCAGATAGCGCGGGATTTGTGGAACTGATGCTGGAAATCATCAGAGATAGCCTGAAAGAGATCACAGTCGTTGGTCGCACTACCGACCAAGATAGCGACCAAGTAACCGATCAAGATAAACCTCCGATAGAGCGGTTGGCCGCTGCGCTCGGCGATGATACTCTCTCGGCTGCAGAACTCATGGCAAGGCTCGGCCTTTCCCATAAGCCAACCTTCCGCAAAAACTACCTGACTCCCGCATTGGAACAACAAGTGATTGAACGTACAATTCCCGACAAGCCCAACAGCAAAAATCAAAAATACCGAAAGAGGCAATAACATGTTGAAGGAGTGGTTTTTATGAATATGTTTTCCGGCAAAAGGGTTGGCGTCAGCCTGGAGGAAAAGGCCTTGCCGTACTTCAAGTTTTATGAGCAGCCTATGGCAGAAATTCCCAAAGAGAAGCTGTCTCTGTTGGGTACTCCATCAGAGACAGCCGCTGTCCCCTTCGAAAAGCGGGATTTGTTTCTTGCCGGCAAAGACAGCAAGTATTGCCAAGTCGGATATGGTGTTGCCGACAACGGCACGGGCTTTGTCTGCAACGAGACCTATATGCCCGGTGTCAAGGCAGAGATGCTTGACTGGTGGTTCCCCTGGCACAGTGTTGGATCCGACTTGCGTTACAAGATCTGGGATGCCGAAGACCACTATTTCGCACGTGCGGACAAGGTGGACTATGTATGCGATACTTCCGTCCCTGTCCATCAGAAGACATGGGGCGTGAAACACTATATCCTGGAAGATATCGGAAACGGCCCCACGCCCTTGGTGCTTCTTTTCATGAGCCCAAGCGATTATGGCTTTGACACGAGCCTCATAGGCAGCCCCAAATGCGCATCCCTGGTATGCGCCATCGGCTCCGGTGAATGTGCCGCCGCCATGACGCATAAGTGGTATCCACATAAAGACGGTGTAATGATGTGTTCCAGATTCTGGATCGGCTACGCCCTGAAAAACGGGGAAATTGTCTGCGCTCTGCCCCTTGGGGCAGAAATCCCTGTCGAAATCCCCAAGGGACTATTTGCACACAATATCAAGGAATTTTCCAATCTTGCAGCAATCCTTCCCCGTGTGTACGAGGAGAACAAAGATAATTTTTAACCTAACCTGCAAGAAGTCTCCCGCCTCTATAGGCGGTGAGATGAATTGCGGGTTTTTCTGAGGGTTCGATACCCTCAGAA
>CACYDT010000126.1 GCA_902773295.1 uncultured Veillonellaceae bacterium
ACACGATGCTGAAGCATCGGTTCGCTGCTTATATCACGGCTTGATGCTGGGATTTTCTGTCCTCATGGAAGGCGAGTACCGCGTGGAATCCAACCGCGAAAGCGGCTATGGCCGCTTCGATATTGCTTTCTTCCCCCTGAAGCCGGGAACGCCGGGGGTCATTCTGGAACTCAAATCCACCAAATCCGAGGAGGAACTGGAGGAAACGGCGAAGGCGGCCCTCGGGCAAATCGGGGAGAAGTTCTATCCCGCGGAACTCGCACGTCAGGGCGTGAAAGAGGTATGGAGCTACGGCATTGCCTTCTGCGGCAAGAGGGTTTGGATGGAGCGGGGATGAAAGCGCATGTATTGAGTTTCATGAATTGTACCGTGTTGCTCCTTGCGTAAAAAGTGCCGAAACGCCTTGATCCTATTGCGTTCAAGGCGTTTTTCATATATTCTGTTGCCGGAAGGGAAAATGTTGGATGGAAGGACAGTGGGATTTTTATGGAAAACAGGAAATGGTGGCAGAATACGGTGGTTTATCAGGTCTATCCCAAGAGTTTCGCCGATACGACAGGCAACGGCACAGGAGACATCCAAGGCATTCTGGGGAAGCTTGATTATCTGGAATCCTTGGGAGTTGGTGCTATATGGCTGACTCCGGTTTATTCCTCGCCGATGGTGGACAATGGCTATGATATCTCGGACTACTGTGGAATCGATCCATCCTATGGGACGATGGAGGATATGGAGGAACTTATCCGGGCCGCGAAGGAGCATGGAATCCGCATTGTGATGGATCTCGTCTACAATCACAGTTCCAATCAGCATCCCTGGTTTCAGGAGTCCTGCCGGAGCCGCGACAATGAGAAGAGTGACTGGTACATTTGGAGGGATGCGAAGCCTGACGGCAGGCCGCCGACAAATTGGCGGGGCATTTTCGGCGGATCGGCATGGACCTGGTGCGAGGCGCGCCAGCAGTATTATTTGCATACCTTTGCGGAGCAGCAGCCGGATCTCAATTGGGAAAATCCGGAGGTGCGCCAGGCCCTCTACGATGCGGCGAATTTCTGGCTGGACAGGGGCGTGGGGGGATTTCGCATCGATGCCATCACCTACATCAAGAAGCCTGGGGAATTTCTCGACGGCGAGCCGGATGCTGCTGACGGTATGGTGAGTGTCCATGCCATGACGGCGAACACGAAGGGGATTTTGGAGTTTCTGCATGAATTCCGACGGGAAGTCTTTGACGGCCATGATATTTTTACCGTAGCGGAGGCCAATGGCGTCGGCCCTGCAGAATTGTCGGATTGGGTGGGGGAGAAGGGCGCATTTGATATGCTCTTCGAGTTCAGCCATATGTGTCTTCAGTTCCCGGAGGTGGAAACCTGGTGCAAGGAGTGCCCCTGGAAGCTGACGGATCTCAAGAGAGCTCTCTCGGACAGCCAGAAGGCAACGGCAAAGAACGGATGGTATCCGATTTTTTTTGAGAACCACGATCAGCCGCGCTCGGTGAACCAGTTCTTTCCCCACGGGGGCGACAAGAAGCTCGCTGCCAAGGCGATTGCGGCAGTGCTGATGACACTGCGGGGAACGCCCTTTGTCTACGAGGGGCAGGAATTGGGCATGGAAAACGTGGCATGGGATTCCATCGATTGCTACGATGACATTTCTTCTCATGGGCAATATGAGCTGGCTTTGCAGGAAGGCTTCTCCGAGAGGGAAGCCCTGTCTTTCGTCCATACCTATAGCCGCGACAATGCCCGCACGCCGATGCAGTGGACGGCGGAGAGAAATGCCGGATTCACGTCAGGAAAGCCTTGGCTTCCCGTGCAGGAGGGGTATGCTTCCTGCAATGCGGCGGTGGAAGATGGGGATCCGGATTCGGTGCTGAACTGGTATCGTAGGCTCATCCAATGGCGGCAGGGAAATGAGGCAGTCCTCTGTGGAGCTTACGAGGAGCTTCTTGCAGAGAGCGAGGAGATCTATGCCTTTTTCCGCAGCTCGGGAAACAGGAAGGTCTGCACGGTAGTGAACTTCAGCCTGCAGGAGATTCCCTTTCCCGACATTCTTCCGAAAGGCGCAAGGCGCATGTTCGGGAATTATGCCGAGGAAAAAGAGGGGTGCTTGCGGGCGCAGGAAGCTGTGATCTATGAGGTGCAGGAGTGACATTCCGGGAGGAATGGAGGAAGATTCGAAGGCGCATGGCTGATCACCATGCGCCATTTTTTGCGTTTTTGCAGGAGTGGGCTGGATGCTGGTAGAATAATCATAAGGGGTACCTGTTGTTTGGAGAGGAAACGGCTGAGGCTATGGATATGGGGGTGGGGAAATCATGAGATTGGAAGAGATCATCAATGCGCATCGGCAGGATTTGAACCAGACGGATATGATGATATGGAAATACATTTTCAATCATCGCAGCGAGACACGGCATGTTTCCATTCATTCACTGGCGCGGGCCTGCTCTGTGTCCAGCACGACCATTGTGCGTTTTGCCAAGAAGCTTGGGTTTGACGGCTTTGGCGAACTCAAGGCGGTATTGAAGCTGGAGGAGCCGGAAAAGACCGCTTATAAGGCCAATGTATTGAAGGATTTGGGCGTCTTTTACGAAAAGACATGGTCCCAGCTGATGCGGAGGAGTTATGAGGATGCCAGCCGTCTTGTATATGAGGCAGACCGTATTTTCGCGTTCGCTTCCGGCTATGTGCAGAGCAATGTGGTGCAGGAACTCAAGCGTATGTTCTTTTATGGCGATGTCCTGATTTATGAGATCAAGGGACGGGAGGAGTTCTATTCCATCTTGCGGACGCTTACGCCGGATGACGTGTTCATCTTCGTGTCTTTTTCCGGTGAGTCCCCTGCAGTGGTGGATTTCGCCCGCCAGCTTCAGTTGAAGGATGTTCCCCTGATTTCCATTACCCAGCTTCATGACAATACACTGGCCAGTCTTTCCACGGCGAATCTCTATGTCTCTTCTGCAAGGTTCCGGCTTTATGAGGAGGATGACGAACGCCCCCAGTACCAATCCATGATGCCGTATTTCTTCCTCGTGGAGATCTGGTATGTCAGGTACCGCATGTATGTGCAGAAAGCCTGATGTACCGAATTTCGCTGAATGTACCTTGTTCCACCTTGCGGCCGATGTGCCGAAAAGCCTTGAAACTATTGCCTTCTGAGCGTTTTTCGTATATCCTTGTATCAGAAAGAGCCTTTCGCGAGGGGAAAATTCGAGGCAGGAAAGATTTGAGGAGGAATGAACATGACAGTCAGCAAGGATCGAGTCATGCAGGGCATGCAGAGGTTTGGCGGTGCGATGTACACGCCGGTCATACTGTTCGCTTTTTTTGGCTTGACCGTGGCATTGTCCATCATTTGCAAGAATGAGGGCTTTTTGGGACATCTGGCAGCGCAGGGAACGGTTTGGCATGATTTCTGGTATGTAGTGGAGCAGGGTGCCTGGACGGTGTTTGCCCAGATGCCGATTCTCTTTGCTATCGCAGTGCCGATTGGATTTGCGAAGAAGGAGCCTGCACGTTGTGCGATGGAGTCTTTCGTCATCTACATGGTATTCAATTACTTCATTTCCGGGTTCCTGAGCCTGCACGGCGCTTCCTTTGGCGTGGACTTTGCCCAGGACGCCGGTGCCGGCACAGGGCTGGCGATGATTGGGGGAATCAAGACACTGGACATGGGCATGCTCGGCGCGATCTTCATTGCCTGTGTTACGGCATGGCTTCACAACCGCTTTTATGATACGGATATTCCCGACTGGCTCGGCATCTTCAAAGGCCCTGCTTTCGTGGTGGCGATTGGCTTTGCACTGATGATTCCGATGGCGCTTCTCTTCTGCTTTGTCTGGCCGGCTGTGCAGCATGCGATTATGGATTTCCAGGAATTTCTCAAGAGCAGCGGCATTTTCGGTGTTTGGGCGTATACTCTTTCGGAGAGGCTCCTGCTTCCGGCGGGACTGCATCACTTCATCTACTTGCCTTTCATTTATGGGCCTGCGGTCTGCGATGGCGGCATTCAGGCCTATTGGCTCCAGCATTTGAGCGATTTCTCCACGAGCGCGCAGAGCCTCAGGGATATGTTCCCCGAGGGAGGCTTTGCCCTGCATGGCAATTCCAAGATCTTTGGCCTTCCGGGCGCGGCCCTGGCCATTTATATGTGCGCAAGGCCGGAGAAGCGCAAGAAGACAGCGGCGCTCCTGATTCCGGCAACCCTTACGGCGATGCTCTGCGGCATCACGGAGCCCCTGGAATTTACGTTCCTCTTTGTGGCGCCCCTTCTCTATCTGGTCCATTCGGTGCTCGCAGCGACTCTTGCGGCAACTCTGTATTCCCTTGGGCTGGCCGGGAATTTCGGCGGCGGGCTCATCGATGGCTTCGTGCAGAACTGGATTCCGTTGTTTGCGTATCATGCAGGTACTTATCTCATGCAGATCGGTGTGGGCCTTTGCTTCACGGCCATTTACTTCGTCACCTTCCGTTATTTGATCCTGCGCTTCGATTATGCGACGCCGGGACGCACGGCAGATGATGTGGAGGACAAACTCTTCACCAAGGCGGACTATCAGGCGAAGAAGGAAATGGAAGAGATGGGGCTGGCAGACAATGCATTGGCCATCAAGGCAAAGGTGTTCCTGGATTGCCTCGGGGGACCGGAGAACATCAAGGAGGTCACGAACTGTGCGACCCGTCTGCGGGTGACTGTGGCGGATCCCGACAGGATTGCGGCGGTATCGAAATTCACGAAAGCGGGGGCGTTCGGCCTCGTGAAGAACGGCCATGCAGTGCAGGTCATCGTAGGACTGTCGGTTCCCCAGGTGCGCGGGTATTTCGATGCATTGCTGAAGGGAGAGCCGTTCGGGAAGAAACCGGAACCGCATGAGGAAAAGGTGCTGGCCGATGCCTCTTCCGGTATTGTTTGAGCATGAGAAAACTGACAGGTTTGGGAAGGGGAAGGAATATGAAGATAGCGGCCAGTGACTATGATGGGACATTGTTCCGCAATGAGGAGATTTCCGTCGCTGATGTGGAAGGAATCCGCCGCTGGCGGGCGGAAGGCAACAAGTTCGGCGTGGTGACGGGGCGGGATTATGGCATGCTGGCTCCTCAGCTTCGCCACTATGGCATCGCGTCGGATTTCGCAATCTGCAACAACGGAGGGCTTATTTGCCGCGCTGACGGCACTCCGCTCTGGCAGGGAAGGATTCCCCTGGAGACGTTGGCGGAAATCGTGCGGGAGCCGGGGGTGCGGCGCTCGTTCCACTTTGCCTTTTCGGCGGCAGACTGCACCTATCTCTACCATGAGGAAGAAGGCTCATGGATTACGAGGGAAGCTCGGGAGTGGGATTTCAGGATCGTGCCGATGGAGGAAAAGGATATCCTGCATTTGCCGCAGATCCATCAGTTCAGTCTCGGTTATCCTGAGGCTGCAGAAGCCGATGCGGTCAGCAGGAACATCAATGAGCGCTATGGGGCGGTCGTTCGGGCCTATCCGAACCGGTGCAGCGTAGACATCGTGCCGAAGGGCATCAGCAAGCGCCAGGGGATTGAAAAATTAGTCGATCTCATGGGATGGGAGGACTCGGAAATCTACGCGATCGGAGATGAGACAAACGATCTGCCGATGCTGGAGGCATTCCTGGGATTCACCGTGGACACCGCGAGGGAGGCCATCAAGGCAAAGGTCCGCAATGCCTATGCCGGAGTAGGCGCGATGCTGGCAGCAAATATCTGAAGAGGATGAAGCATTGTTACATTTTTGGCGGGGTTTATGCAAGGAGGCATGAAACAGCGTTCCAACGGATTCCCAAGGGATTGAAACAAGAATGGGGATGTGATATCCTATGATTGCAAACAGGAAGAAACAGGTTTTCAGGAGATAAACTTCCGGAGAAAAAGGAGTGCTGTATCATGAGAAAGATTATCTTGCTGTGTTCCGCCGGTATGTCCACGAGCATGCTTGTCAAGAAGATGCAGGAGGCCGCCAAGGCGGAGAACTATGAGTGCGAGATTGCCGCATATTCGATGTCCGAGGCAAAGGAAAAGGCATCGGATGCCGATGTGATACTGCTCGGTCCCCAGGTGCGGTTCAACAAGGGCAAAATCGAGGAGCTTTGCCCGGGAATCCCCGTGGATGCCATTGACATGAAGCTCTATGGGCGCATGGACGGCAAGGGCGTTGTGGCAGTGGCCAAGAAGATGCTTGGCGATTGAATAGGAAGATAAAGATTGCGGACAGGTGGAGCCCCTGTCCGCAATTTTTTCATGAAAAACCATAGACATTGCATAGCAAACGGGGCACGGCGGTTCAAGCAGGAATTTGGGCGTCAGGGGTAGAAAGTATTATTCCATGTCGGGTGTTTCGCCGGGATGGGATATTATGGAAAGGATGGCTCAATATGGCGCGGTTATTGCAGAAGCTGCAGGAAAAGGAACATTTCTCGCAAACGGAGTGCGTGATTGCTGACTATCTTATGGAACACTATCGTGAGGTGGCAGCTTTTTCCACACGCCAGCTGGCAAAGGAGACGTTCACGAGTTCTGCGGCCGTGGTGCGGTTCAGCCAGAAACTCGGATTTGAGGGCTATGCGGAGTTCAAGCTGAAGTTCCTCACGGAGATGACGCAGTATGCCAGTGAGCCGAAGGAACTGTTCTTTTCGGAGAAGGACACGATTCCCTCCCTGATTGACAAGACCTTCCATATCAGTACGGGCGCGCTCAAGGAAACCCGTGAAAACATGGATTCCGCTTCCATTATGCGGGCGATTCACCTGCTGAACACCACGAGGCATATCGACTTCTTTGCCATGGGCAATAATCTCTACCTTGCCCAGATGATGGCGGACACCTTTGTGATGGTCAACAAGTATTCCACGGTGCATTCCTCCATGTCCATGCAGTACTTGCAGGCCTTTGATGCGCCGAAGGATCATCTGGGGTTCATCATCAGCCGTACGGGGGAGAACCGCATGCTGCTGGATATCGCCCGGCAGCTCCACGAGCAGGGCAATCCCATCCTGCTCGTGACGGCTGTGCCGAAATCCAGTCTTGCAAAGCTCGCGGATGTGGTGCTTTGCGCTGCCACGGCAAAGGCCATGAACGAAGGCGGCTCGCGGGTCTTCCTCCTTTCGGCGCAATATCTTCTCGATGTCCTCTGGACTGCCTTCATGACGCGGAGTAATTACCAGGAGGCAAGACGGAAGGATGCCTGGCTCGGCAAGCACTTCTATTACTGACTGCACATACTGAAGGCCGGTACGGATGATGAAGATCGGAGGATTGCCGGAAGCAACACTGAAATCCCGCCTTGACAAAGGAATGTAACAACGTTACAGGACCGAAGAGGTTTCTCCCCGATTTCCTGTAGCATTGTTCCAAGCTGCCCCGAAAGCATTGAGGGGCAGCTTTTGCTATGTTATAGTGTAATCACCTTAAGGCGATGCGTAACATTCAGGAGATTATCAGGGCGTGTTGAAAAACGGAAACTGTGCGCTACAGCGAGACAGTTTTTCGTATGACAAGGAAGGGAAGCCGCAGTCGTAGCAGAGCT
>CACYDT010000127.1 GCA_902773295.1 uncultured Veillonellaceae bacterium
ACGGGAATCTACGCTTGGGGAGAGCGTGTAAGACGGAACGGCTACGGTCGTGCCGCAGTGCTCAGCGAACCAAGAATCCCTTGGCTTTAGCCATGGGGAATGTCAATTGGAGTTGTTCCTTGCGCTAAAAGAGGAAATTGACGGTAACAGGTCAGCCTATAGTTTTGAAAAACACAGCAAACAAGCCGAAAATCCATCTGTTTTTTCAGTATATCTGGAGAATATTTTGTTCATATTTTCCAGTATATCAGCACCCATGCGGCGTATGGTCTGATAAACTGTTTGGAAGCGACAGAACAGGCTGGTTCCTTCCTGTGAACGGAACCCTTCCGACATCTTAAGATGTCCTTTATAAGACCTGTTGCCGTTGACCGTGATGTAAGTGCCATCGGTGTATTTTACCGATGAATCAAGGCTTTTTCCAAGCACAGCCACAAATTCCGGCAAGTTCTTTCTTGCAAATTCCTTTATAAACTTATAGATGGTACCCTTAGAAGGCTCCATCATACCATGGGTAATATACGACAGGATGGAAGAAACTCGATCCAATGCAACATGATGCCCTGCATGCAGCATAGAAGCAATGCTTTTGATTGAGGCACCATAAACCACATCGCTGATATACTCATCTGGAACAAGGCTTGCATTCCATCTGTTTGGCATGGAGCAGGACGGGGACACGATTCCAACCCTTACACACATCGACGATATATCCCTAAAGGACGGAGAAATCCTCTGCATCCTTGACGCTAACATGGCTGTCGCACGCAAGACGGCGTAAAAAAAGCCGCCCGAAGGCGGTTGGAAAGGATGATACCTATGTCAATAACTCTCGACTTCGCTCCTGCCGATATGGCAATAATTGAGCAACAAGCCGCAGCCGCCAAGCAAAGTATAGAACGCTTCATTATTGAGGCGGCCGCAAAATCTGCCCGGAACGCCGCCTATCTTGCCAAGATTGACCGTGGCATAAAGCAGATGCACGAAGGAACCGGCACCCTAATAACGGATGCGCAACTGGAGGCCTTGGCAAATGGGGACGCTATTTGAGGATGACGCACTCAATGAGCTTATGTACTGGTCGCAGACTAACAGGAAAATGGTCAAGAAAATCCACACACTTATTGAGGATATACGTCGCAACGGTCTGTCGAAAGGCACCGGCCATCCGGAACCTTTAAAATATCGCCCCGGCTGGAGCCGTCACATCGACCATGAGAATCGTCTGGTATACGACAAAGACAAGCAAGGTAACCTCCGCATCTTGTCCTGCAAGGGACACTACGAGGACTAAACACAAAAAAACGCCCTCCGGGGCGGCATCTGTCCATACATCATCAGCAAGAAAATCACCGTCCAGGACTTCCTGTCAGAATGGCTGGAAAGGAAAGAAATGGAAATCAAGCCGAAAACACTCAGCAACTATCAAGGGCTATGCAAGCGAGTCCTGCCATTCCTCGGAAAGAAGAATGTCCAGGAGCTCCGCCCGCGAGACTTCGATTGCATGATGCGGCAGCTTGCCAAGGAAGGCTATCCTACGGCATGCTCTCACCTGTATACTCATGAAACGGAGCGGATGCAGGAAAGCACCCTGGACGCATTCCAAAAGCAAAAAATCAAGTTCTGTAGGCAAATCCGTAGGCAAGAAATAAACACACCTTTGAAACATGCGGGCTGGAGGGGTCTGGAGAATGCAAACAGTTGCTTTGACGACCTTGGGATGCAAGGTCAATCAGTTTGAGACGGAAACCATGGAAGGGCTCTTCAAGCAGAGGGGGTATGAAATTGTTCCCTTTGGGGAGCGGGCGGATGTCTATGTCATCAATACTTGTTCCGTGACGAGCCTTGGAGACCGCAAGTCCCGGCAGATGATCCGCAGGGCGAAGCGGCAGAACGAGTCCGCCATCATTGCCGTGACGGGGTGCTATGCCCAGGTATCGCCGGATGAGGTCAAGTCGATCGAAGGCGTCCGCATTGTGCTGGGGACGAAGGAGCGGACGCGCATTGTGGACTATGTGGAGCAGGCGGCCAGAGAGGACGGGCTGCTGGATGGTGTTTCCGATGTGATGGGGGCAGGGGAGTTCGAGGATATTCCTCTGTTCGGCGTTCCCACCCGTACCCGTGCCTTCCTGAAGATTGAGGATGGGTGCCAGAACTTCTGCTCCTACTGCATCATTCCCTATGCCCGCGGCCCCGTGAAGTCCCGGCAGCTTCCTCATATTCGCCGTGAGGCGGAGAAACTGGCTGCGGCGGGCTTCAAGGAAATCGTTCTCACGGGGATCCATCTTGGCGCATACGGAAAGGATTTGCCGGGGCATGTGACATTGGCGGATGCCTGCCGCGAGGTATTGTCCGTGCCGGGGTTCAAGCGCCTGCGGCTTGGCTCCTTGGAATCTATCGAGCTTTCGCCGGATCTCTTTTCCCTGATCCGGGAAGAAGAACGTTTCTGTGCCCATTTGCATTTGCCGATGCAGGCAGGTTCCGATGCTGTCCTGAAGGCCATGAACCGCCATTACGATACGGCGGAGTTCGGGAGGCTCATACAGGACGTGGAGAGGGAGCTTCCCGGTGTTGCCGTTTCCACGGATGTTATTGTGGGTTTCCCGGGGGAGACAGAGGAACTTTTCCGGGAAAGTCTGGATTTCGTGGAGCGGATGAATTTTTCCCGCATGCATGTCTTTCCTTATTCCCGGCGAAAGGGAACCCCGGCGGCAGCGATGGCGGGCCAGGTGCCGGAGCATGTGAAGAAGGAGCGGGTGCATCGCATGCAGGCATTGGCGGACAGGAAGGCGGAGGAGTTCCATCGAAGCTTCCTGGGGAAAAAGATGCGGGTGCTCTTCGAGACAGAGCAGGAGGGCATCACCGATGGCCTTACGGACAATTACATTCGGGTATATACGGGAGATGCGGTGAAAACCGAGGAGATTTATGCGGTTTTCCTGGAAAAGCTGTATAAAGATGGTGTTTGGGGAAGGATTTTTCCCATGGAACACGAATAGGAACTGATGAGGATCAGTTCCTTTTATTTTTGATGTTTGGATGGAAAGATAGGACGAACTCATAAGTAGCCGATAATATCGACAAATCTACACATAAGTGGACAAATATCTCATGTATAGATACTTATGAGGCCGTTTCAAGCCCCAGTGACCG
>CACYDT010000128.1 GCA_902773295.1 uncultured Veillonellaceae bacterium
AGCATTGTAAACGGGTTAATGCTCTGAAAACGAGGCTTTTGTGGAGTTTTACCAAGATATATTGGTTTAAATGTGCTTAGATAAACACTTCTGGACATATTTGACCATATTTTTAGAAGGAGCATTGCCGTCTCAAGCTGTGGCTTCCCGTTTCTGTAGAGACAGCCGGAAAGGGAAGGATATATATGAGAACAGATGTCTTTTCGGGGGGCGCACAGCTCTTCGCTGTGCGCTACGGATCGTGCAGGCACGCGGGGAGGATGCCGATCCTTAACTTTCTAACAAAAATTTATAGCTTTTTATAAGTTTTCGGTAATGACTGAGACTCTCATCGGAGGCGGAGAAAAACAGGGCACGGCGGTCGCCGTGCCTTTTGTTTTCCGTTGGATGGGTGCGGGAACTGTGCTATACTGGAAGCAAAGAACGCAGTTTGGGAGGTGCTTTACATGCAGGAAAGGAAACGCCCCATGCCCGTGGGCATCGAGGATTTCAAGGAACTGGTGCAAAATGAGTATTATTTCGTTGACAAAACCCATTTTCTCAAGGAATTGCTGGATTCCAAGGGGAAAATCACCCTCATCACCCGTCCTCGCCGCTTCGGCAAGACCTTGGCTCTTTCCATGCTCCAATACTTCTTCACCATGGAGCATGCGGAGGAAAACAGGAACCTCTTCCGGGGACTTGACATCGAGAGAGCCGGGGAAACGTACATGAAGGAGCAGGGGATCCGTCCCGTGGTGTTCCTCACGCTCAAGGAGGTGCAGGCAGGGAAATTTTCTGGAATTATGGCAAAACTCTTGGAGGTTCTTCGCCAGCTCTACGGGCAATCGGAATATCTAAAAGACAGCAGCTCCTTGTCAGAGCAGGACAGAGAATATTTTCTGTCTGTCCTGAATAAAAAGGAATCGGAAGAAAACTTGCAGTTTGCCATGTCGAATCTTATGAAAATGCTGGAAAAGCATCACGGGAAAAAGCCCGTCCTCCTTCTGGACGAGTACGATGCCCCCATCCTTTCCGCATGGGAGAATGGCTAACGGACACGTTTGGCCGGCCGATTGAAATTGTATACCGATGTGAGGAGTAAAAGATGCGAAAGCACAGGAAGGTTATGATTGTGGGAGTGGCCGTTGTTTTGTTGCTGGCCATGGTTCCATTCTTTGGCTTCCATGGAGGGAAGACGAGGCCGCCGGATATCTCAAAGCAGGCTCCGCTGGTTCATGTGCAACAGGTCAAGCGGGCAGACATGATGCGCCATGTGATTCTTTCCGGGCAAACCGTGGCAGAAGCGACGGTGGATCTCGCCCCGAGGTATACGGGACGCATTGTCGCGGTGAATGCGGATCTGGGGGACGAGGTCAGGGCAGGGGATGCTCTTTTGGTGCAGGACATGGAGGATATGGACATTTCCATCCGGCAGAACATGGCGGCTGCCAAAGCTGCAGCAGAGGATGCGTCATTGGCGGAAGTTTCCTATGCAGCGAACTATATCATGGCGGAGAATGCCTTCTCTCTGGAGCGCAGCAAGTATGAGCGCAATCAGTATCTTTACAGTATTGGGGCGATTTCCAGGGATACGCTGGACTCGGTGGAAAAGGAGTACATGGCGAAGAAGACTGCGTTTGAGGTGCTGGAGAACCAGGCGGCCGATGGGAGTCCCGCGAGCGTCGAGGCAAAGCGCTATGCGGCGGAGCAGCAGTCCATTGCCATTGAGGCGCTTCGCAAGCAGAGGGAAGATCTCGTCCTGCGGGCGCCCAGGGACGGCATCATCAGTTACCGGAATGCGGAAGCAGGAGCCATGGTGACAGCCGGTACCAGGGTGTTTTCCCTCGTGGATACCCGCCGTCTTTATGTAGACTGCAATCTTTCCGAGAAAGATGTCGTGGTGTTGAAGGCAGGGCAATCGCTTTCCATGGAAATCGATGCCATGGGAAGCGATTGCGAGGGGGAGATTGTCTATGTGAGCCCGGCCATGGATGAGTCTTCCAAGACATATCTTGTGCGGATCCTTCTGCAGGTGCCGGAAAATGCAGCACGGGCAGGGCTTTTTGCGCGTGGCCGGATGGATGTCCTGCAGCGTTCCCAGACGATTTTTGTGCCGAAATCAGCCGTCATTGACCGGGATGGGCATATGGCAGTGCTTCTCGTTCGGGAGGATGGTACGGCAGAGGAACGGGAAGTCCGGATTGGCCTGGCCAATGACAAGGAGGTAGAACTTCTGTCCGGTGTGGTGGAAGGGGAGATCGTTATCCTCGACAATCAGGATAAGTTGAAAGACGGCGATGCCCTTGAGATGGCGGGGGAGGCAGCATGAACATCACCCGGTTTTCGATCCGGCACCCTGTCGGCATCAGCATGATCGTGGCCTTTTTTGTTGTGCTGGGATTCTACAGCTATTACCGGATCGGCGTGGAGCTTCTCCCGGCTCTCAATACGCCCTATGTGACAGTGACGGTGAAGTATCCGGGAGCCAGCGCGGAATCCGTGGAGCAGGAGGTTGTGAAGCCGGTGGAGGATGCCCTGTCCTCCGTGTCCAATGTCAAGAAGATCACGTCCACGGCGAGCTATGAGAGGGCGAGGGTCACATTGGAGCTGGAGTTCGATGCCAATGCGGATACTGCGGCCATTGAGGCGACAAAAAAGGTGGAATCTATCAAGAACAAACTGCCGGATGAGGCGGATGCTCCCGTGGTCATCAAACGGGATATCAATGCGAAACCCATCGTGGAGCTTGCTGTGGTATCGCCCTATTCCTTGGCAGGCACATATTCCATGGCAGAGCATGTCTTCCAGGATGCCATCCAGCAGGCAGGCGGGGTTTCGGAGATCGAGCTGCACGGAGGCCGGGACAAAGAGGTCGCCGTGGAGGTGGACAGGGACAGAATGGCAGCCTACAAGCTCACCTTGCCGCAGATCGTTTCGGCTGTAAAAAACGAGAATCAACTGCTTCCGTCGGGGTCTGTCTATACCGCAGAGACAAAATCCGATGTGCGTGTTATTGCCCAGTACCGGTCTGTGGAAGATATCCGGAAAATCCAGGTGAAGAATGCGGATGGCGTTCCCGTGCCCCTGGCATCCGTGGCAAGAATAGAGGAGCAGGATGCCCGCATAGAGCGGTATGGGCGCATCAATGGCGAAGATGCGGTCACCATGCTCTTTTACAAGAACAGCGATGCCAATGTGGTGGAGACGGCAGCCAATGTCCTGTCGAACATCGAGAAACTCCGCAGGAACTACCCGGAGTATCAGTTCATTGTCGTGAGCAATGACGCGGAATATGTCAATTCCTCCCTTCACAACACATTGGGAACCCTTGTGGAGGGGCTTGTCACTACGGGGCTGGTGCTGTTCCTGTTCCTGAGGGGATGGCGCTCCACCGCAGCGGTCATGATTGCCATACCGACATCGCTCATCGCGGTTTTTTTTGTCATGTATCTTGCGGGATTTACGTTCAACATGATGTCTCTCATGGGAATGACGCTTTGCGTTGGCATTCTCGTGGATGATTCCATCGTTGTGTTGGAGAACATCGTGCGTCATCTGCGGATGGGGGAGGATTCCTTCCGGGCTGCGGAGAACGGGCGCATGGAGATCGGCATGGCTGCCGTCGCCATCACGCTTTGCGATGCGGCAGTTTTTGTTCCCATTGCCTTTATGGAAGGGATGACAGGGCAGTATTTCCGGCAGTTTGGGCTGACCATTGTCTTCGCCGGGGCTTTTTCCCTGTTCGTGTCCTTCACGCTCACGCCCATGCTGTCCGCAAGATTTTTCCGTGGGGGATGGAAGCCGGACAGGAAGCCGTTGTGGCTCTTCCTGGATTGCATGGAAGAAAACATTACGGATCGATATGAGAAACTCCTGCGCTGGAGCCTGATCCGCCCAGGAAAAGTTGTGGCGGCAGGTCTGTTGGCCTTCCTGGGGACGATGGCCTTTGTGCCCTTGGGAATCGTCGGGATGGAGTATATGCCTCAGACGGATGAAAGCAGCTTTACCGTGAATCTGCAGGCAGCGGTGGGAAGTTCTGCAGAGAAGACGGACGAAGTTGCAAGGCGCATCGAAGGCAAATTGGCACAGATTCCGGAAGTGAAATATTATTTGACCCATGTGGGCGGTTCCACCGCCCACGAAGGGCGCATCAAAGTACAGCTTTACGATAGGAAGGAACGCTCCAGGACGGTCTGGGATGTGGCGAACGAGGTGAGATCCTTTGCGTCCGGCATCAGGGAAGCGGACATCCGCGTGGCGGAGACGCAGTCCTCCGTGGCGGGAATCTCGGGCGGCAGCGGACCCAAGAATGGAGGCGGGGCATTGCAGCTGGAACTTCGCGGGAACGACAATGATATCTTGACTGCAGAGGGGGAACGTGTGCAGGAGCTTCTCAAGACGAAGGTGGAGGGCCTTTCGGATGTGAACAGCACGTATACGGAAGGGATCCCGGAGCTTCAGCTTCGGGTGGACAGGGAAAGGCTCAAGGCATACAAAACATCCCTTTCGGATGTGGACCAGGCGTTTGCTTCGGCCATCTCCGGGCGTTCCGCAGGAACTCTTGTGAATGATGCGGACAATGGCGGGCAGGATACGGATATCAAGGTGCGTTTCCGGAATGCCTATTATTATGAGGCATCGGATGTGGCAAAGGTTCCTTTGTCAGCAGGGGGCAAGCTTATCTACCTGGGGGATGTGGCAGAGATTGCGAATGGCCGGGGCCCTGTGAGCATCCGGCGCGTGGACAAGCAGCGTGCCATCACCATAGGAGCGAATCTCAGCAAGGATCGCCCGATGGGGGATGTCGCAAAGGATGTCAGCAAGCTTTTGAAGCAGGCGCATTTGGCGGAGGGGGTCACCTATCGATTGAAAGGCCAGGCGACGAAGATGGAGGAGACCTTCTTGGAGCTTTTATCTGCCCTGCTGCTGGCCATGGTGCTGATCTATATGCTTCTGGCTGTTCTCTACGAGTCAACGGTTACGCCTTTTGTTCGCATGTTTTCCCTTCCTCTGGGACTGATTGGTTCCATTCTCCTGCTCTTTCTCACCCATAACACCTTGAATCTCTATTCCATGATTGGCATTCTTGTGATGGATGGCATTGTCGCGAAGAACGGGACACTTCTCATTGACTACACATTGACCCTCATGGAGCGGGGAATGGCTGCTAAGGATGCGGTCATTGAGGCCGGGCGGGTGCGCCTGAAGCCAATCTTCATGACGACGATTACCATGATGGTTGGCATGCTGCCCACAGCCCTTGCCATGACGGAAGGTTCCGAGACACGGGTCAGCATGGCTTGGGTCATTATCGGCGGCCTTTTGACATCCACGGTGTTCACCGTGATCATTCTGCCGATCATCTTTTTGTTTTTTGAAAACCATCCCCTGCAGAAGCAGATGGCGATTGTTTGGCAGAAAGTCAAAAAGTGAAGATGGTTCATATTTGCTTGACGCAATAGGGATTTGTCTGGTAAAATAAAGACGGAAAAATGAATGGGATTCATTGATCGTATTTTCGTATTTTACTGTGGAAAATTAGCGAATCAAGCCCGCAAGGGCGCAGATGAGCTTAGTTTTCGTGTAAGGGCGTAGTGCGGAACACCGTTTCGCACGGAGTTTGTGGCGTGAGCAGGAGGATTTCCCTGCCCACGGTCTCTAGTATAGGAGATGGGAAAATTGGCAGAGCTATCAGCATTTGACAAAGCCTTGTTGAATGTCTTGCAGGGGAACCTGCCGCTTTGCAGTCATCCGTTTGCGGCTCTGGCCGAGCGCTTGGGCACGGATGAGGCCACTGTGCTTGACAGGCTGCGCAGGTTGAAGCAGGAAGGATATCTTCGTCGCATCGGGACTTTCTTCGATTCGAATCGCTTGGGCTACCGGGGGACTTTGGTGGCTTTGCAGGTGGAGCCTGGTTATATGAAGCCGGTGGCCGAGGCCATCAACCTTTACCAGGGAGCGACCCATAACTATGAGAGGGAAGGCCGGTACAATCTATGGTTTACCTTGCTGTCTCCCGATATGGATCATGAGCGGCGCATTCTGGAGGAGATTCGCGCTCTTCCAGGTGTGGAGGGCATGCTGAACCTCAAGGCAAAGAAGAAGTACAAGATCAATGTCCAGTTCCAGTTGAGGTAGGTGAGCCTTTCGTGGACATGAAAGATCTCAGCGACTTGGACAAGAAAATCATTCGGGCATTGCAGGGAGATTTTCCCTTGGTGGAAGAGCCCTATAAGGCGCTGGCGGAACAGGTGGGGATCTCGGAAGAGGAATTTCTGGAGCGTGTGAGGATCCTTTCGGAAAAGAAATGCATCCGGAAAATGGGCGCGGTGCTGCGGCACAGGGAGGTTGGATTTTCTGCGAATGTGCTCTGTGCATGGGAGGTTCCGGAGGCGCGGCTGGAGCAGGTGGCTTTGGCAATGAGCGCCCATCCTGCCGTATCCCATTGCTATGATCGCACGACAGCTCCCGGGTGGCCTTACAATCTCTATACGATGATCCATGCCCGCAGCCGTCAGGAATGCGAGCAGATTGCCGATATGCTGGGAAAGGCCAATGGGATCGGCAACCGCGCAATGCTCTATTCCAAGAAGGAATGGAAGAAGACGAGCATGAAGTATTTTTGCGAGTGAAGACGCGCATGTTTATTTGCGCGTTTTTTCTTTTCGTCGGTGGGATTCTATGCTATACTTCTTATACTGGAGAGCGTTAGAGTTTCCCGTTCTCTGCATATCCTGCGGATGATTTGTGGCGAGATGAGATTTCATTGCTCGCGAGCATAGGAAGGAGTGGTTTTGTATGGTAGCAGAAAAGATGTATGAACTTGGAACGAAGAAGTCCACGATTCGCACGATTTTTGAATTCGGGCGCAAGAGAGCGGCTGAAGTGGGGGAGGAAAATATCTTTGATTTCAGCCTTGGCAATCCCAATGTTCCCACGCCGGAGTTTGTCAAGCAGGCTGTGGTGGACATCCTTTCGGAGATGGAGCCCAGCGCGATTCATGGGTATACGATTGCCCCGGGCAATCCGGAGGTGCGCGAGATTCTTGCAAAAAGCATCAACGAGCGCTTCGGCACGCAATTCTCTGGGAAGAATCTCTTCCTTACGGCGGGTGCCGCTGCGGCGATCACGATTTCCTTCAAGGCGCTTTGCGAGGCGGGGGATGAGTTCATTGCCTTTGCGCCGTTTTTCCCGGAATACCGTTGCTTTGTGGAATCCGTGGGCGGGAAGCTCGTTGTGGTTCCACCGCAGCCCAAGGATTTCCAGATTGATTTCGGAGCTTTTGGGAAATGCGTGACCCCGCACACGAAGGCGGTCATTGTCAACTCTCCGAACAATCCCAGCGGTGCGGTCTATTCCGAGGAGACTATCCGGGAACTGGCATCCGTGCTTCAGGCCAAGGAAAAAGAATACGGACATCCCATCTTCATCATTTCCGATGAGCCTTACCGCGAGATTGCCTTTGAAGGCTATACCGTGCCCTATGTGACGAAATACTATGCGAATACGCTGGTCTGCTATTCCTATAGCAAGTCCTTCTCCCTGCCGGGGGAACGCATCGGATATATTGTGGTTCCCGATGAGATTGCCGATTTCGGCAGGGTTTATGGCGCGATTGCTGGCGCAGCCCGCGTGCTCACCCATGTCAATGCTCCGTCGCTCTGGCAGCTCGTCATTGCCAGGTGCGCAGGCCGTCCGTCGGACATCCGCACTTATGTGAAGAACGGCCGGCTCCTTTATCAGGGCTTGATAGATGCCGGATTCGAGTGTGTGAAGCCTCAGGGAGCCTTCTATCTCTTCCCGAAGGCGTTGGAGCCGGACGATTATGCCTTCTGTGAGAGGGCGAAGAAATATGATCTCCTGCTGGTTCCCGGAACGGATTTCGGCTGCCCGGGGTATTTCCGCGTCGCATACTGCATCAAGACAGAGACAATTGAAAGGTCGCTCCCGCTCTTCAAGAAACTGGCCGCAGAATATCGCTGATGGCGTAACACGAGGTAAATTTTTAGAAATAACTCTGAAATGCACTTTGGGAACTATTGACCATTATCGGGACTTATGGTATAATAAATGTAGTCCAAGGATGTGGCGATGAAAGCATCTGGCAGAAGGGGCTGTGGATGGCCGTTGATAATGTCAGTTGCGAAGATCAGGGAGTGGTTGCATGAAGTTAAAGATTTATTCTCAGTGGCAGAGCGGAATTCTTATTCCGGCAAGGGTGCATCAGTTTTCCCGTGCAGCGAAGCTGTGTGGGAATGCAGATTTCAAGGAGTATGCAGGTATCATAGCCGCACCTTCTGAACGAGAAGCAGTGAGTGAGTGGCTGGACAGCATCACACCGCTCCGGAATGTGAAATCCGTGGCTTAGTTTTTGGTTCCTATGAAGGCATTGCGTTGTGCGATGCCTTATTTTCTTGTCAGACCGGGAAAATGTGTTATAATGTAATTGGATTTTATTAGAATATCATCTGCTTAGAAAGGGGATTTTCATGGCTATAAAAATACCTGCAGTTAAAGCTGTCAAAAAGACAGCGGCAAAGAGGACGGCTTCTCCTGCCAAGAAAGCGGAAGCGTATCTTTTTTTCAATTGCGATGAGGCAAAGTCGGAGGGTTCCAAGCATATCTCCTATAATAATGCCGTTTATCGTGACATGAAGAGCTCGCGCAAAGCGCTCTGGGACAAAATCCAGGAAGAAATCGAGGCAGGGCGTGTCAAGATTGACGAAGCGAATCTGGATGCTGCGAGAGCAGCTGTTCTGGAAGGCAATCCTACGGATGCTGGCCAGTATCTTCAATACGGTGACATCGTCAGCGTGGAATGCTATTGATGCAAAGGTGTTCTTGAGAATGCCGCATGAGATCTCTCATGCGGCACTATTTTTTCCGGACGATTAACCATAACGTTGTATCTCGTTTTGTGGTACAATATCAATAATGGATCGACAGTCATGGAACCGTAGATGACAGCATCGTTTCCGTCAAGAATGAAGGCAAGGTGAAAGGTTTGCAGTTGAAGCGTTTGGAAGCATATGGATTCAAGTCCTTTGCCGACAAGATCAGCATAGATTTTGACAAGGGGATTACGGCCATAGTAGGGCCGAACGGCAGCGGCAAAAGCAATATCACGGATGCGATTCGCTGGGTTCTGGGAGAGCAGAACATTCGGAATCTGCGCGGCACGAAAGCGGAGGACATCATTTTTACGGGAAGTGCCGCACGGAAGGCGCTTGGTGTTGCGGAAGTGTCTCTTGTTTTCGAGAATGCCGGGGAACTTTCCGTGGACTTCAAGGAAGTCGCGGTGACCAGGAGGATTTTCCGGTCCGGGGAAAGCGAATTCTATATCAATCGATCCCGTTGCCGGTTGAAGGATATTTACGATCTTTTTGCGGATACGGGCATTGGCCATGATGGAATGAGCATTATCGGCCAGAACCGGCTGGATGATATATTGAACAGCAAACCGGAAGAACGGCGCGCTTTTTTTGAAGAGACCGCAGGCATTACGAAGTATCGCAACCGCAAGAGGGAAACCCTGCGGAAACTGGAGGTCACAGAGACAAATCTCGTTCGGGTGAACGACATCATCCATGAGATTGAGATGCAGCTGGAACCCTTGGCGAAGCATGCGGAAAAAACCAGGCAGTACCATGTTTTGGCGGAAGAGCTGGCGAAATACAAGCTGACCGGCATCCATCGGAAGTATGAAGAGCTCAGAGGCCGGTCGGAAGAGATATCCGGGAAGATTCGGGAGAAAGAGGACCAGGCTCTTGCCGTGGATACGGAAATAAAGTCTGCGGAAGCGCGAAAAGAAGCATTGGACAAGGAAGCATTGGACCTGGAACGGGCCATGCAGGCACAGGCGGGAAAAAATGAAGAGCTGCGGAATCATATGGAGGAGGTCGGCAGCGAGATTGCAACCCTGCGGGAACGGCAGGAGCAGAGCGGTGCAGCGAGAAAGCGCATCCTGGAACAGCGTACGGAGATAGAAGCATCCTTGCAGGCTGCAGATGAGCAGATTTCTGCCTTGCAGGGACAAGAGCAGCAGCAGGCCGTGGATCTGAAGCTCGCAGATGATTTGCTGGTATCGGAGCGGAAAAAGCTGGCGGAACTGGAAAAAAGCATTCGGGAGCAAAAGACGACAAGCCAGGAATGCAATGCAGAAGAAGATGCCAGGAAGGCATTGCTGGCAGAACGGGAGCGGGAACTTGCGCTCGCTGAAAAAGATGTGGAAGCCGGCTCGGAGGGACAGTCTGAGAGAGAAGCTGCGATCGAGGCATCCAGGAAAGCCTGCGAGAATCTGCGGGGAGAGCATGGGAGACTGCAATCCGAAATGGAATCCGCGAAAGAGGCACAGAAGGAGATCACCGGGAAACTGGAAGCGGAAACGCAGAAGCTGCAGCAGATGGAACTCCGTTGGAAAAAGGTACGGCAGGAAAAAGATGAGGCAGAGCAGCTGGTTCGGAATGATGGGAGCAAATTGCAGTTTCTTTCCCGTATGCAGCAGGATTACGAGGGCTTTGGCAAAGCGGCAAAGGCAGTCTTGAAGAGCCGGGAGTCATGGCACAAGGGGGTTTGCGGGGCTGTGGCGGAGCTTCTGGATGTGCCGCCAAAATATGTGACCGCAATGGAGATCGCCTTAGGCGGAAGCCTGCAGAATATCGTTACGGAGGACACGGATACGGCGAAGGCTGCGATTGATTTCCTGAAACGGCAGCGCCTGGGAAGAGTGACCTTTTTGCCGCTGTCTTCCATTGTGGTCCGGCAGGCCGGAAAGGAAGATGTGCAGGGGGAGCCGGGTGTTATTGGCTATGCAAATGAGCTGGTCAAGGTTGGGGAACGCTTCCGTAAAATCGCCGATTTCCTTCTGGCGCGGACGTTGGTGGCAGATACCTTGGATCATGCCCTGCAGCTGGCGAAAAAACAGGGATATCGCATGCGTATCGTCACACTGGAAGGGGAACTCCTGAATCCGGGCGGTTCCCTTTCCGGCGGAAGCAGCCATCATAAAGAGTCCGGTTTTCTCAATCGCAGGAGCGAGATGGAAACCTTGAGGAGACGCGTCGGGGAAAACAGGCAAAAAGCCGACTCCCTGCAGAAGGGGGAAAAGGAGCTTGCGGAGGAATGCCGTTCCATAGAGGGGCATCTGGCCGTCCTTTCCGAGAAATTGCAGCAGGGAAATGTGCATACCGCAGAGCTTCGTGTGGCATTGAAAAATGTATCCGTGCATATCGGGGAAGAACAGTCGAGACTGGAACTTCTTCAGGCACAAGCGGAAAAGCTCAAAGAATCTTTTGCGCTCATCCAGAGGAAACGAGCGGAAAGTTCCTGTGCGGTCGAGTCGGCGAAGGAATCTCTGGCAGAGGCCGCGAAAACAGCTCAAAGGGCGGCGGAGCAACTCGATGACCTGGAAATGGATGCAGAGGATCTGTCAAAATACATCAATGACAGGGAGCTCCAGAAGGCTGTCCTGGAACAAAAGCTTCAGCATAGCAGGGAAGGGATCCTGCTGGGAAAGAGGGACAAGAAGAAGAACGAGGAAATGCTTGCCCGCAACCGCAAGGAAGAAGCGGATCTTGCGGCAGGCCTGGAAGGAAGCGCTGCCCGTTTGGAAGAGCTTTCCCGGAAGAACGAGAGATTCCAGGAACAGCATGCCGAAGGTCAGGAAGAGCAAAGGCGCCTTTATGAGGCGCGCATGGAAAAACTGGCAGAGAGCAGCAAGCAGGAAAAGTCTGCAAAAGAGGCATCCAGGCGAAAGAATGCGATTGAGGAAAAGCTCCATCATATGGAGGTCGAAGCTTCCAAGATCAACATGGCATTGGAAGATTGCGAGAACCGTCTTTTGTCGGATTATGGGCTTACCCCCGAGAGGGCGGCAGAGGAAGCCATGGATATTCTAGGAGAAGATATCCAGCACCGCATCAAGGAATTGGAGCAGGGCATCGAGGAACTTGGCCCGGTCAATCCCAATGCGGTGCAGCAGTACGAGGAACAGAACAGCCGGCACGAGTTCATGAGCAAGCAGGCAGGGGATCTCGTCGAGGCCAAGGACAACCTGCATTCCATCCTGAATGAAATGGACGAGGCAATGACGAAGCAGTTCAAGGAGGCATTTGCCTGTATCCAGGTGTATTTCGAGGAAATCTTCGTGCGGCTTTTTGGGGGCGGAAAGGCAGAGCTCCGATTGTTGGACGAGGAAGATGTATTGAATACAGGTGTGGATATTCTCGTGCAGCTTCCGGAAAAAAAGAGGCAGAATCTCCCTGCTCTCTCCGGGGGCGAGCGTGCCTTGACGGTCATTGCCCTGCTGTTCTCTTTCCTGCGGTACAAGCCGTCGCCTTTTTCCGTTCTGGATGAGATCGATGCGCCGCTGGATGAGGCAAATGTCGTGCGCTTTGGTTCTTTTTTGAGGGAGTTTTCCGCAAATACGCAATTCATCGTCGTTACCCATCGAAAGGGGACGATGGAATTTGTGGATACCATGTATGGCGTTACGATTGAAGATGCGGGTGTATCAAAAATATTGTCGGTGAAAATCGAAGATGTGAAAGAGAACAGAGACCGTTGAATTTTGCCGTGGACAGGGAAATTTTCCCATTCACGGGTATGGAATCGGGCAAAGGAGAATGAGCATGGGTTTTTTTGATCGATTGAAAAAAGGGCTGAACAAGACACGGGAAAATCTGACCAACAAGATAGAGAAATTGATTATTGGCTATGCGGACATTGACGATGCTTTCCTGGATGAGTTGGAGGAGACCCTCATCATGGCGGATGTAGGCGTGACAACTACGGAAAAATTAATGGCGGCTGTCCGCAAGGGAATCAAGAAGAAGGAAATCAATTCCCCGGAGGATCTGAAGCCTTTCCTGGCAAGGGAAATCGCCGGCATCTTGGAACAGGGGGAGGAAACGACCCGCATGGCGCAGACGGGGCTTACGGTGATGCTTGTTGTCGGTGTCAACGGGGCAGGCAAGACGACGACCATCGGAAAGCTCAGCGCTTATTACAGGGAGCAGGGAAAGAAGGTCATGCTTGCTGCGGCGGACACTTTCCGGGCAGCGGCTATCGACCAGCTGGCCGTGTGGAGCCAGCGTACCGGCGCTTCCTTTATCCGGCACGAAGAAGGCTCCGACCCTGCGGCAGTGGCTTTTGACGCTGTCAAAGCCGCAAGGGCCCGCAATATCGACATTCTTATCGTCGATACGGCAGGGCGTCTGCAGACCAAGGCAAATCTCATGGAAGAGCTCAAGAAGATCCATCGGGTGATTTCCCGTGAGATACCGGGTGCGCCGCATGAGACTTTGCTGGTGCTTGATGCCACGACGGGCCAGAATGCTGTCAGTCAGGCGAAGCTTTTCACGCAGGCTGCCCCGATTTCCGGCGTGGTGCTCACGAAGCTGGATGGGACAGCAAAGGGCGGTGTCGTCATCAGCATCAAGTCGGAGCTTTCCATGCCGGTGAAATGGATTGGCGTGGGAGAAAAAGTGGAAGACCTGCGCCCGTTTGTGCCGGATGAATTTGCAAAGGCACTGTTTCAGGATTGAGTGGAAGCATCACATGATGCGGGCATACGGAAGGCAAATGATGTTTTTGCGAAGGGGTGTGTTGCGATTTGGTGAGGGTGCATGGAAATGCGAAAATCAATCTTACGTTGGATATTCTAGGCAAGCGTGAAGACGGCTATCATGAGGTGGCAATGGTCATGCAGTCCATCGGGCTCCATGATACGGTGGAACTGGAGAGGACGGAGAAGGGGATCTCTCTTGCTGTGGATGTGCCGGGATTGGAGGCGGATGAGAGGAATCTGGCATGGAAGGCTGCAGCTCTTATGCGAGAAAGATTCCATCTGGAGGGGGGCGTCCATATCCGCCTGGCAAAGCGCATCCCGATTGCCGCAGGCCTTGCCGGCGGAAGCACGGATGCAGCGGCAGTCCTTCGGGGCATGGATGAATTGTACGGTTTGGAGATTCCCGAAGATGAGCTTTGCCGATTGGGGGCTGAACTGGGGTCGGACATTCCCTTCTGTATTCTGGGGGGGACGATGCTTGCCACCGGACGCGGAGAGATGCTGAAGAGGTTGCCTGATCTTCCGGAGATGCCGGTCGTGCTCGTGAAGCCAAGGATTTCCGTGTCTACGGCCTGGGCCTATCAGAATTACGATGCGCACGGAGCGGAAAGGCATCCGGACAATGAGGCCATCCAACGGGCCATTGCGGCAGGGGACCGAGAGGCTGTTGCAAAATTGTTGTGCAATGTTCTCGAAAGTGTTACTATAAAGAGGTATCAGGAGATTGCCCGATATAAGCAGATGCTTCTGGAGCAGGGAGCAATGGCAAGCATGATGTCCGGCAGCGGACCCACGGTATTTGCTTTGGCAAGGTCCGGGGAGCAGGCGGAGGACATGGCTGCTTTTCTGCGGGAATCTGTGGATGCAGAGATTTTTGTGACAAAGACCGTAGGTATAGGACACTGATCAGGGAATTTCATTGGGGAATTGAGGGAAACGGTATGGGCAAGAGGTTGAAACCAATCAGGCTGGACAGTTATCAGCCCCTGCGCGAGCTGGTATGCGAATCGCTCAGGGAAGCAATCCGTACAGGTCTTTTGCGTCCGGGGGAGCGCCTGATGGAGATACAGCTTGCCGAGGAATTGGGCGTGAGCCGCACGCCGGTTCGCGAAGCAATCCGAAAACTGGATCAGGAAGGGTTTGTTGTGATGATGCCGCGGCGCGGCGCTTATGTAGCAAATATGTCCATCCGTGACGTGAACGAGATTTTCGAGATACGAACGGCATTGGAGTCTCTTTCCAACGGTTTGGCAGCGGAGCGCATCACCGGGGAGGAACTGGAGGAATTGCAGACCCTTTTGGTGCAGATCGGCAAATACATAGAAGAAGACAATATGGATAAAATCGTCGATACGGATATCGAGTTTCATGAGCTGCTTTACCGGGTGTCACGCAACTCCCGTCTGGAAGGAATCATTTCCAATCTGAGGGAACAGCTCACGCGGTTCCGCACGTTGTCCATGTCCCATCCGGGACGCCTGGAGGCGACGCTGGAAGAGCACCGTGCCATCGTGGATGCGATTGCGAAGGGGGATGTGGGAGCCGCACAGCGGGCGGCAGAATACCATATGGAAAAATCGGAACAGACGCTCATGGATGCCATGGAGGCGATGAAAAAACAGGCGGACGGCAAAAAAAGGAAGAAGAAAGCGGAAAAGAAGGTCTGAAGGAGGAGTCAGTGAAATGTCGGATTTGGTTACCGTTATATTGGCTGCAGGCAAGGGGACCCGCATGAAGTCCTCGCTGCCGAAGGTCTTGCATCGCGTGGGAGGGAAGCCCATGCTCCAGCATGTCCTGGATGCAGCGAAGGCGGCCGGAACAAAGAGAAGTATCGTTGTCACGGGCTTTGGCGGGGAAACTGTCCGGGAAGCCATCGGGGAGCAGGCGGAATTCGTCACGCAGGAGGAGCAGCTGGGGACGGGCCATGCGGTGCTTCAGACGAAGCCGCTTTTGCAGGACGAGAGCGGCACCATCATGGTTCTCTGCGGTGATACGCCTCTCCTTACGGGGGATCTGCTGAAGAAGCTCTACGGTGCCCATGTGGAGGCCGGCGCAAAAGCGACAGTGCTCACGGCGATCCTTCCGGATCCTGCGGGCTATGGGCGCGTCATCCATATGGAGGATGGATCCGTGGAGAAGATTGTCGAGCATAAGGATGCAACGGAGGAAGAGCGCAAGGTCCGGGAAGTCAATTCCGGTATTTACTGCTTCGATGCCAAGGATCTTTTTGCTGCTCTGGGGGAAGTGGGTAACGACAATGCCCAGGGGGAGTATTACCTGCCGGATGTGCTGGAGATTCTTCGCAAGCAGGGAAAGAAAATCTGGTCTGTGGCAGCGGAGGACTATGAGGAAACTCTCGGCATCAATTCTCGCCTGCAGATGGCAAAGGCAGAGAAAATCCTGCGCCGCCGGAAGAACGAGGAACTCATGGCGGAGGGAGTTACCATTATGGATCCGGACAGCACATTCATTGATATGGATGTGAAGATTGGCTGTGACACGGTGATCTATCCGTTCACATGGCTGGAAGGGGATACGGTCATCGGCGAGAACTGCGAGATCGGGCCGAATGTCCGTCTGCAGAATGTCACCATGGGAAACAATGTCATGGGTCAATTCACCTATGCCCATGATGCGGTCATTGATGATGGGGTGATTCTGGGGCAGTTCGTCCATATCCGTCCGGATACCCATCTCATGGAAAAGGTCAAGATCGGGAATTTCGTCGAGGTCAAGAACTCCAATGTCGGCAAGGGGTCGAAGCTGCCGCATCTTTCCTATATCGGCGATTGTGACATGGGAGCCAATGTCAATATGGGATGCGGCACGATCACAGTCAATTACGATGGAAAGACAAAATTCCGCACAAAGATAGGGGATGATGCCTTCATCGGCTGCAACTCCAATCTTGTGGCGCCGGTAACGGTGGAGGACAATGCCTATGTAGGGGCAGGTTCTACCATTACGAGAACGGTGCCGGCCGACAATCTGGCGGTTGCACGTGCCCATCAGAAGAATATCGCCGGATGGGCAGACAAGCGGAAATGAGGAATGGGCACAGGAAGATGTGCCGGAGATCCAAATTGCCGATGCGGGGTGAAATAGTGCTTGATTCGTTTTTGCCTTTGTGCAATAATAAGGAAAGGCAGACATGCCGTTGACAATAGAATAAACTGTGTATGATGATTTGGAGGATTTTGACAAATGGCATTTGACACTGAAAACCTGCGCATATTGACGGGCAATGCAAACCCGGATCTTGCAAAGAAAATTGCCGACCATCTCGGTGTGGAGCTTTGTGATGCGTATGTTGGCCATTTCAATAATGGTGAAACTCAGGTGATGATCGGCGAGAGCATTCGTGGCAGGGATATTTTTATCATCCAGCCGACCTCGCAGCCGGTCAATGACAATCTGATGGAACTGCTCATTATGATAGATGCCTGCAAGCGCGCATCCGCGCACAGCGTTACGGCCGTTGTCCCGTATTATGCCTATGCGCGCCAGGATCGCAAGACCCGTGGGCGCGAGCCGATTTCGGCGAAACTGGTGGCCAATCTCTTGCAGATAGCAGGATGCTCCCGCGTCGTGACGGTTGATCTGCATGCGGGGCAGATTCAGGGCTTTTTCGACATTCCGGTGGATCATTTGGCGGCAGCTCCTGTGATTGCCGAGTACCTTCTTTCCCAGAACTACGAGGATGTCGTTGTCGTTTCCCCGGATCTCGGCGGAGTGACGCGCGCCCGTGTTCTTGCGGACTACCTGCATGCACCCATTGCCATCATCGAGAAACGCCGTCCGAAGCCCGGGGTGGCAGAGGTCATGAACCTCATCGGGGAAGTGAAGGGCAAGACAGCCATCCTGATCGATGACATCGTGGACTCGGCAGGTTCTCTCATTGAAGGCACGAAGGCGTTGATGAGGCTGGAGGCGAAGCGCGTCCTGGCTTGCTGTTCCCATGCGATACTGAGCGGCCCTGCCGCGGAGCGCATCAGGGAATCGAGCCTTGAGAAGCTTATCATTACAGATACGATAGCTCTTCCTCCGGAGAAGGTATCTGACAAGGTTGTCGTGCTTTCCATGGCAGATTCCATCGCTGAAGTCATCAAGTGCATCCAGTCCCATGATTCCGTGAGCAAGCTTCTTGACAAGAAATAAAAAGGAAAGGGGACATCAAGCGAAGGCATTGCTTGATGTCCCTTTGTGTTACCGGAGCATGGTTTCGATGGCCGATTTCGGGACGACGCCGACGGATTCATCGACTTTTTTCCCATCCCGGAAGACCAGGAGGGTGGGGATGCTCATGATGCCGAATTGGCCGGAGAGTTCCGGCTGTTCGTCCACATTCACTTTCCCTACCTTGATATCAGCCCGCTCTTCGGCGAGCTCCTCAACAACGGGGGAAAGCATGCGGCAGGGCCCGCACCAGGAAGCCCAAAAGTCCAGGAGGACCGGCTTTTCTGACGCAAGGACTTCTGTCTGGAAATTATCCTTTGTGATTTCTGCAACTGCCATGTTCATCATCCTTTCAGTGGATTATGTTTCATGGCTTTATTATAACGCCATTGTTCGGATTTTGCCAGAGGCGAAATATTTGAGGGGGATTCTGTGTGGATTTAAGTATTGCTGATTTGCTGAAAACAATCCTGCTTGGTATCGTGGAAGGCCTGACAGAGTGGCTTCCGGTGAGCAGCACGGGGCATATGATCCTCGTGGATGAGTTCATACGGCTGGATGTGAGCAAGCCTTTCATGGACATGTTTCTGGTCGTCATACAGCTGGGAGCCATTCTGGCCGTTGTGGTGCTGAATTTTGAGAAGCTCAATCCTTTTTCTTCATGGAAAACGAAAAGGGAGAAACAGATGACCATCAGTCTTTGGTACAAGGTATGCCTGGCTTGTGTTCCTGCGGCGGTGATCGGTCTCATGTTCAACAAGTACATGGAGGAGCATTTCATGACGGCTCCGGTCGTGGCAGGAACTTTGATTTTTTATGGCATCATGTTCATCCTGGTAGAGAATTACAACAGGAGACGTCGTCCGCGCATCAGGGATCTGGATTATCTGGACTATCGGACAGCGATCATCATCGGCATTTTCCAGGTGCTGTCCCTGGTGCCCGGAACTTCCCGATCCGGTGCGACCATCCTGGGCGGCATTCTCTTCGGGGCATCCCGCTATGTGGCGGCAGAATTTACTTTCTTCCTTGCGATTCCCGTCATGTTTGGCGCAAGCGCACTGAAAATGGTGAAATTCGGCTTCCATTACACAGGGGAGGAAATCCTGATCCTTGTGGTGGGCATGGTGACAGCGTTCATAGTATCCATCCTGTCCATCAAGTTCCTCCTGCGCTACATCAAGAACAATGATTTCAAGGCGTTCGGCTGGTACCGCATTGCCCTTGGCTTGGTGGTTCTGGCATATTTGTTCCTGGTAGGGGATCCTACGGCAGATAACTGATGTGAGGGGGCAGTGCTGTGAAACTTGTTGCCGGATTGGGGAATCCCGGTGCGGAGTACGCAAAAACGAGGCACAATGCGGGCTTCATGCTTGTGGATGCCTTGGCGGACAAACTGGGAGTGGATGACTGGCGTGAGAGATATGATGCCATGGTTTTGGAAACCCGTATCGGAACCGAGAAAGTTCTTCTGGTGAAGCCGATTACCTATATGAATGAAAGCGGGCGGGCCATCGGCCCGTTGTTGAGCTGGTACAAGCTGGGGCCGGAGGATCTCATTGTCGCTCATGACGATATGGATATTCCTGCGGGAACTATCCGCATCCGCAAGAAAGGAAGCGCGGGTGGGCATAACGGCATCAAATCCATTCTGGAACACGTGGGGGACGAGCATTTTGCCCGTGTGCGCATCGGCATTGGACGCCCCCTGCCCGGATGGACTGTCATACATCATGTATTGGCACCGTTCCCGCCGGAGGATCTGCCGAAGATCAAGGAAGCCCTTGACGGCCTGGTTCCTGCTGTAGAGTGCATGGTGACGGAGGATGTGGATCTTGCCATGAACCGCTTCAATCCACATAAGAGAAAAAAGGAAGAAGAGAATGAGTGAGATAACGGCATTATATGCAGATGAAAACGGCGAAATCTTTGATGCTCCGGGACTCTCTGCCATGGGGCGCATGGGGTTGGAGAATGTCCCGTTGGCAGCAGAGGATCTGATTCCCTTGCCGGAAGGGGCGGATCTCATGTTTCTGCCGGAACGTCCGGCGTTGGGGATTTCGCCGGAGGGAGAGGTCCTTCCCATGACGGGGCGTGCGGTGGCGGCTCTTTTGCCGGCAGGCTATACGCGATTGTTTCTTCCTGCCTTCGAGCCGGCAGAGGAGGCAGAACGCCTGCCTCTTTACGGGTATACGGCGGTGGCGCTTTACAAGGATGAACTCTATGCGGCGGCGATTTATACGGATGAGAATCGCAAGTGGGATCCCTTGCATTACAATACCCGCGAACTCAAGAAATTGGTGCAGCGCACGAAAAAGGAACTCAAGGGCAATCGCATTGTGGAGCAGGTGGGAAGATGCTCCCTGGAATGGCATTGCTGCACGGCGCAGAATCTCTTTTATCGTCGATGGGAAGCAGGAATCCCATCTTCTCCTGTATGCAATGCCAATTGTCTTGGCTGCATTTCCTTGCAGCCGGCAGAATGCTGCCCATCTCCCCAGAGCCGCATTACGTTCCGGCCAACTCCGGAAGAGATGGCGCAGGTCGGCATCTATCATCTTTCCGTTGCCCCGGAGGGAATCATAAGTTTCGGCCAGGGCTGCGAAGGGGAGCCTGCCCTGGCGGCAGACCGCATTGCACCTGCGATTGGCATGATCCGGCAGGCGACGGGGAAGGGACAGATCAATATGAATTCCAATGCCGGGGATACGGAGGGCATCCGGAACATCGTGGATGCCGGCCTGGATTCCCTGCGCGTATCCATCGTCAGCGCACGGGAGGAGTCCTACAACGCCTATTATCGTGCCGCATACCGGCTGTCGGATGTAAAGGCGTCCATACGATATGCCATGGAGAAGGGAGTCTATGTGTCGTTGAATCTGCTTCTCTTTCCGGGGTTCAATGACAGGGAAGAGGAGATCCTGGCATGGAAGGAGTTTTTCCGGGAGCTTCCCGTGCCCATGATCCAGATGCGCAACCTGAACATCGATCCCGATGCCTTCCTTGCGGTCATGCCGGAAGCAAAGGGAAGAGCCTTGGGAACCAGGCGTTTCCTGCAAATACTCCATGAGGAGTTTCCCGGCATGGTGATCGGCAGTTTCAGCCATTATATATCGGCTTCCTAAGGAACGGATTTTTCTTTTCGAGTGAAAAGCCGGAAATGGAAGATATCAGGGAAGAAGCAGGAATTCGGGACAGAGAAAGCGAATACATTCCATCAAACCATTCATGATAAAGGGGGATTTCTGTATGTTTCGCAATGTTCCGTTCAATATCAAGGAGAATGCCGAGAAGGCGCATGATGTGCTGGAGAAGGTGATGGATTTTGCCATGGAGCAGTCCTTCAATCCCCGCGGCCGTGTCAGCGGTGCTTTGTCCTCTTTCCGTGTGGATGTCGTGGAGAGCGAGGGGAAATATGAAATCTTTGCCGAGCTGCCCGGTTTTACGAAGGAGGAGATTACGGTATCCTATGATGAGGAGTGCCATTTGCGCATCAGTGCCGAGCGTCCGGAACCCGTGGATGATTCCTTGAAGTATCTTTATAAGGAACGTCGCACCGGAAAGTGCGAACGCGTATTCTATATTGATGACATCATGGAGGAGGAGGTCAGCGTCTCTCTCGAGGACGGCGTGTTGCACGTTGTCCTGCCCAAGGCACTGGAAGGGAAAAACAAGAAAATCTTCGATATTTCGTGAAGCATGTTGCTTTGTCCGGGTGCCGTTCCCTCTGGAACGGCACTTTTTTCGGAAAGAAATTTTTCCGGAAATTTTCCTGACAGGAAGGATTTTTCAGAATAAGGGGGAAGTATATAGTATTATGTTTTGTAAATGGAGGGGTTATCAATGATGGACGAAAGGGATTGGACATCTTTCAAGCAAAAGCTGAAGGCAAAGACAGAGATCGATCTGGATCTATATAAAGAACCGCAGATGAAGCGGCGTATCGGCAATCTTGTGACACGTGCCAATATGGATTCCTATGTGGCATATTTCGATCATGTCTGCAAGGACAAGGATGATTTCGCTGCATTCATCGAGTATCTGACCATCAACGTCTCGGAATTCTTCCGCACGCCGGAGAAGTTTTCCAAGCTGGAAACGGATGTCATTCCCGATCTCATGAAGAGGAGCCCGAAGCTCAATATCTGGAGCGCGGGATGTTCCATTGGGGCGGAGCCTTATTCCCTTTCGATTATCATGAAGGAACTGACGCCGGGGGTGAAGCACCGCATCCTGGCCAGCGACCTCGATATCGAGATCCTGGCGAAGGCAAAGCGCGGCATCTATACGGACAACGAACTCAAGAGTATCACACCGGAGCGCAAGAGAAGGTATTTTGATGTGGTGGAGGGAAATAAGTATGCGGTCAAGCAGGAGATCAAGTCCGTGATCGAGTTCAAGCGCCACAATCTCCTGAAAGATAAGTTCGAGAGCGGATTCGATCTCATCCTCTGCCGCAATGTGGTTATTTACTTCACGGAAGAAGCCAAGGACCAGCTTTATGCGAACTTCTTCAAGGCATTGAAGCCGGGCGGGATTCTCTTTGTCGGTGCGACAGAGGCAATCCTGAACTTCCGGAAGCTCGGTTACACCAGCTTCCAGCCCTTCTTCTACCAGAGACCGTTGTGACAGCAAGGCAAGGGATGCCTTGCCGGGGAGCAGGAATATCTTCCTGTTCCCCAAAGCATGACTTCAACGGGCAGCATGCCCTGAGGAATGGGAGCTGACGCAATGATTGCCAATGCAAAACTAGAACAAATGAATCGGGATGACCTCCAGGCTCTCCAGATGGAACGGCTCAGGAACGTGGTGAAATGGGTTGCGGAAAAGAGCTTCTTCTACAAGGAAAGATTCCGGACGGCAGGTGTCCGGCCGGAAGATATCCAGACACTGGAAGATGCAGAAAAGTTGCCGTTCCTGAGATCGTCAGAACTTCATCAGGCAAATGCCATGGATATACTGACGATGCCTTTGAGCAGTATCCTGCGGTTCAATTACGTGCAGGAAACATCAGGGGAGCTGACGAAACTCTATACCAGCGGTGATATCGCCCACAATGTGGAGATGATGACCCGCTGCCTTGTGGCTGCGGGAATCCATACGGCTTCCACGGTGGGGCTTCAGGGGGATTTGACGGACAGCCGTCTTCTGGACATCCAATATGCTCTGGAGGTCGTTGGGGCAACGGTTGTTCCCTTGGGGACGGGTTACAAGCATTGGCTGCGCCTGATGGAGCTTGTCGGTATTGATACGCTGATCAGCACGCCTCAGCTCATTATGCAGCTCATCATCCAGTTGCAGGCAGCAGGGAAGAACATCGTGGATTACTCCATTTCCCGGATTGTATGCGTCAATCTCAACAATATCCAGAATCCCTTGCAGCAGCATATTCAGGAAAGAACCCGCACGAAGGTCTACAATCTCTATGCACCTCCGGAGCTTGGTATGGCCGGGATGCTGTTCCAATGCGAGGAGCACATGGGTCAGCATTTGCAGGAGGACTATTTCTATCCGGAAATCATCGAATTCAACAGCGACAGGCCCATTCAGGAGGATAACCGCATGGGAGAGCTGGTGGTGACGACACTGGCCGCAGAGGCCATGCCCCTGATTCGTTACCGCACGGGGCAAGCGGTCAGCCGGATAACGGCTACCTGTGGGTGCGGCAGAACACTCATGCGCGTGGCAACGCCCTTCAGTTACTTGTAGGAAGGACGGGTGGCGTGGATGGAGGGGAGAAGGAAACCCTTGCTGTCTTGTTTATGGCTGCGGGAAAATCCCGCAGCTGCATGATTTCCGGCATTGACGCGACAGAAGAAGCCATCTCCGCTGTCGCTGCCAGGGAGATGGTGCAGACGGTCAAGCAGGATGCGGCAGGCGAAGCCGAGAGTGCCTATCGGCTCGTGGAGCAGGCGCAGGAGGGAAACCGCAGGCCGGAAGATGTGTCTGTTCCCTTCCTGTCTGTCACAAAGGATAAGGTGTCAAAATTTTATAAATAAAAAGCAAGAAGCCGATGGTTTCTTGCTTTTTATTGCGCCCATCCATGGGCGCAATAGTATCTTTGAACTACGTGTACATTAGCCATATATTCAACCAATGTCATTAACTTAAGCTAAATGCTTGTACACTCCCCCCGCCCTTCGGGCACCCCCCTCTAGGAAGGGGGCTTATTATGACCCCC
>CACYDT010000129.1 GCA_902773295.1 uncultured Veillonellaceae bacterium
CCTTCCTTGGAACCGCCAAGAAAGCTGGTATGGATGCCATACAAGCTTTAAAATATATGTTTACAGGTCAGCCGCTTTTAGCTCTGATATCACGGGCTGGTGAATAGTTACTAAAATCATCCTTTCATTTCTTTCATCGACCTTTCCAGGTTCTATCTTATCAGCCTTCATGTCAGTTTTTTTGTACATCGCAAAACATAAATAAAAAACAAATAACAAAATATTCTGTATATAAAATCATTGAGATTGGCAGGATAAATGGCTTGGCTGTCACCAAATGAAGGCATAGAATTTTATCGTTTTGAGTCTGATAAGGTGCAACTGAATAGGATCTGAGAATCGGGGAAGTCTTGGAAGCCTCTAAAATAGTGGGTTTGCAGGACTTCCCTATTTTTTGATGATATCCCCCTTCAGTATATGATGAGCAGGAACCGCACTCGCTCTCCTGCAAGGAGCAGAGGGCTTTTCCCGGCACATGATTATCCAAGAATTTATTTCATTAATTCAATAGCAGTGTCCCGCCATTGAATTTTGCAATACGATACCCTTCTGAAATTATTGAAACTATAAAGATTCTGCTTTTCCTGTAGAAAATCTCAGGCAATAGAGGTATAATATTTTTGTATGGTTATATAACTGTGTTTTATTTAGGAGGCGCATCTCATGCTGACCGCGATAACGAAAGATTATCCGCTCAACCGGGAGCTCCAGTCAAAGATCGATCTGATCCTGGAATCCCATGACAACGACCCCACACAGATTGTCGGCATCCTGCTGGAAGTACAGGATCTCGACGATCGCCATTACGTGCCGGAGCCAACGGCCTACTACCTTGCAAAGAAGCTGGGACTTCCCATTGCCCAGATCTTCGACTGCCTGAGCTTCTATGCGCAGCTCTCGGCAACACCCCGGGCAAAGTACCCCATCCAGGTCTGCAATTCCCCGGCCTGCCGTGTGAATGTCGTGGACACCAAGCGCCTCCTGGGAACTCTTGAACGCCTTCTGGACATCAAAGTCGGGGAAACCACCTATGACGGACGCTTCACATTGGAGACCATCAGCTGCTACGGCGCCTGCGACAGGGCTCCCGCCGTGCGCATCAACGGGAAGGTCTACGAACATCTGGATACCCAGGAAAAAATTGAGGCGCTCCTGCGCTCCTTGCCTTGAGGAGGTGCTCCCAAATGAATGACATCAAATTCCTTACGAAAAACTTCGGGAAATACGACACGAACTCCATTGGATCCTATATGAATATCGGAGGCTTCGAAGCTCTCAGGAAAGCTGTGAACATGGACCCCAAGGAGATCACGGATCTCATTGCCTCCGTGAAGATCAAAGGCCGCGGCGGCGCGGAATACGACCTGGGCCGCAAATGGTCCCAGGCCAGGGAAGTGAAGGGCGAGAACAAGATCATCATCTGCAATGCGGATGAGGGAGAAACCACCACCTTCAAGGACAGGGTGCTTCTCAAGAACGATCCCTTCAATCTCATCGAGGCCATGATCATCGCAGGCTATGTGGTAGGCGCCACCGAGGGCTTCATCTACATGAGGGCCGAGTATTTCTGCTACCGCGCCACAATCCTGGCTGCCATCCGCCAGGCGAAGAACTACGGCTTCCTCGGCACGAACATCCTCGGGAAGGGCTTCGATTTCAACATCAAGCTCTATTCCGGCGCAGGCGCCTATGTCTGCGGCGAGGGCACAGCACTCATCCGCTCCATCGAGGGCAAGGCGGGCCGCCCCCGCATGAAACCGCCCTTCATCAAGCAAAGCGGCGCCTTTTCACGGCCTACCTGCCTCAACAACGTGGAGAGCCTTTCCATCGTGCCCCACCTGCTCCTGGATACGGAGAGCGTCTACGCCTCCTGCGGCACGGAGAACTCCGTCGGGACGAAACTCGTCAGCGTGGCCGGCAATGTGAACTGCCCCGGCACCTTCGAGATTCCCTTCGGCACTCCCGTGCGGGAAATCATCTACAACCTGGCGGGAGGTGTCCAGAAAGACCGGAAAATCCGCCTCATCCAGTTCGGCGGCGCCTCGGGCAAGGTTGCCGACGACTCCATTCTCGATACCCCCTATACGTATGAAGACCTGCGTGCTGCCGGCGTCATGGTGGGATCCGGTGGCATCCTCGTCATCGATGAGCGCACGAGCGTCCTGGACTTTCTGCGCATGAACCAGGAATTCTTCTCCGAGGAAAGCTGCGGCCAGTGCACGCCCTGCCGTGAGGGCAACCTGCACATCAAGATCATCCTCGACAAGATGGCGGAGGGGACCGCCACGAAAGTGGACATCCGCCTGATGAAGAAGATTGCCAAGGTCATGTCCATGTCCTCCCTCTGCGGGCTTGGGGAAACAGCACAGAACACCCTCCTTTCCGCCATGCAGATATTCCCGGAAGTCTTTGAAGCCGGAGGTGCGAAGTAATGTCAGAAACAATGTCCAACGAAATGGTGCATCTCACCATCAACAATATTCCCGTGGAAGTTCCCAAGGGAACGAAGATCCTGCAGGCAGCCCAGAGGATCGGCATCGACATCCCCCATCTCTGCTACCACGAGGACCAGCGCATCAAGGCGCACTGCCGCCTCTGCTCCGTGGAGGTCAAAGGGAAACGGCGCCTCCTGGCTGCCTGCTCCACAGAGGTCTGGGAAGGAATGGAGGTTCTTACGGATACCCCCATCGTCCGCGATACCCAGGTGGCCATCCTGCAGCTCATGCTTGCCAACCATAACAAGGACTGCCTGAGCTGCCCGAGAAACCAGAACTGCGATCTCCAGCGTCTCTGCAGCCGCTTCAATATCCTGGAGTCCCATCTGCCCAGCGTCGTGAAGATGGAGCCGCGCATCAGCACGAATCCCAGCATCGTGCGGGATCCCTCGAAGTGCATCCGCTGCGGCCGTTGCGTCCGCGCCTGCAAGGACGTGCAGGGCATCAGCGCCCTGACCTATGCCTATCGCTCCAGCGACATCACGGTCACCACCGCCTACAACAAGCCCATGGAGGCAACGGACTGCATCCTCTGCGGCCAGTGCAGCCTGGTCTGCCCCACGGGAGCTATCGTGGAGAAGGACGATACCGATGCCGTGCTGGATGCCCTGCAGGATCCCTCCAAGCATGTCATCGTCCAGGTGGCCCCTGCCGTCCGCGTGGCCCTTGGGGATGCTTTCGGCATGGAACCGGGCGAGATCGTCACGGGACAGATGGTCACAGCCTTGAAGCTCCTTGGCTTTGACAAAGTCTTTGACACGAATTTCGGCGCAGACCTCACCATCATGGAAGAAGGTTCGGAATTCCTGCACCGCCTCAAGAACGGCGGTGTCCTGCCCATGATCACGTCCTGCAGTCCCGGATGGGTCAACTATCTGGAGAAGAACTTCAGCGACTTCTCAAAGCATCTTTCTACGGCGAAATCTCCCATGAGCATGTTCGGCGCCATTGCTAAGACCTACTACCCGGAGAAGGCCGGAGTAGATGTGAAGGATGTCGTCACCGTGTCGATTATGCCCTGCACAGCAAAGAAATTCGAGGCATCCCGCCCGGAAATGGGAAGGAACGGCATGCGGGACGTGGATATCGTCCTGACCACACGGGAGCTCATCAAGCTCATCAAATATGTTGGCATTTCCTTCCAGAACCTTCCGGAAAGCGATTTCGACAGCCCCTTGGGCACGGGCAGCGGCGCCGGTGCCATCTTTGGCGCCACGGGCGGCGTCATGGAGGCAGCGCTCCGTACGGTCTACGAGAAATTCACCGGGAAGACCCTCCCGCGCCTGGAATTCGAGGATGTCCGCGGTTTCCAGGGAATCAAGGAAGCCGAAGTGGATCTTGGGGAGCGCAAGGTAAAGGTTGCCATTGCCCACACCCTCAAAAACGCCCGCATCATCATGGAACAGGTGAAGAAAGGGCAGTCCCCCTATGACTTCATCGAGATCATGGCCTGCCCAGGCGGCTGCATCGGCGGCGGCGGACAGCCCATCGGCACCACGAACGCCATCCGCAAGAAGCGCATGGAAGCCCTCTACCGGATTGACCGGGAACTTCCCCTTCGGAAATCCCACGAGAACCCGGAGATCATCACGCTTTACAAGGAATTCCTTGGGGAGCCGCTCAGCGAGAAAGCCCACGAGCTTCTCCACACCCACTACCACAAAGTAGATCCGCCGTACTGCTTCGAAGGGGCATGAGCCCTATTCATTGCATGTCCACCAAAGGAGGTGAAGCGGGAAACGGAGCCCGCAAGTAAAATGAAGGAAATTTTCAGGTACAAGGCAAAGCGCATCCTCTACAACACGGGAGAAGTCATGGAATCCGACGATGAGAAGATCTCCATCGGCACTCCCGGAGGAGCGAAAAAGGAAGATGCGCTGACCTCAGAGCAAATGGGGATTGTCCTCAGCTCCATGAGCGACAACCGCATCTCCGACAGCGTGAAAGACCTTGTGGAAAAAGCCTCGGAAAAAGGCCCCAACAGCCTGCTCACCGAGGAACAGATGAGAATCGTGTCCAGTTCCATGAGCGACAACCGCATCTCCGACAGCGTGAAAGAGCTCGTGGCACAGAATGCTGGGTAAACGGTTTCCACTCAAACGAGATGTATAAGATATCTCGTTTTACACTTCAACCCCCCTGTCCGGGACATCCCTCGGGCAGGGGGGTCTTTCATGGGAATTTTACATGCTCCGTCAAAAATGACGGGTCATGTAGATGGTATATTGCGTTTATTCCCATTATTTGGCGTGTTTCAAAATCGCTTAAATCTGGTTGACAACCTCCCAGAGGCAAAATCGTCTCAAATGTCGTTTAAATAAAATAAAAGCACACGACACCTCAAATGTCTTATAATCTCAAAATGGCTGTTTTTGAAACACGCCGAAAATACTGGTATCAAGGAGGATAAAAATCCTTTCTTGACAACAAAATAGCACCTGATCTGAATCACTTTCAGTTTATCCTCTGTACAAGGACATCTGTCTATGATATACTATATGCAGAACATATTTTCACCTTTATGATACCCCCTGCTTGTGCTACAATAGAAAGAAAGGAGTTAGGCATGAAACCCGGACGCAAGCGCCTCCCCTCTGGCTTTTCAGCCAGCACTGTCTTCGATGATGTGTACCGCACCATTGCCTAGAAACTCTCCCACCTTATCATCCCTGCCATCAATGAAGCCTTTGGCACGCACTACAACCTACGCACGGACATTGCCCAGCTTCGCAACGAGCATCTGGAACTGGCCGGAAAAATCATCACCGACTCCATCTTCCGCATTGGCAAAACGCTCTACCATCTGGAATGCCAGAGCACCCCGGACGGCACCATGGCGATCCGCATGTTCGAATACGACTTTGCCATCGCTCTGGAAGAAGCCCGCAAGGGCAAGAGCCCCTACCATGTGAGATTCCCTCTGTCTGCCGTTATCTACCTGCGGCAGGGAGCCAACGCCACGGACACGCTTTCCCTGGAAGTGGAGTTTCCTGACCAGCAGTCCGTCACCTACAAGGTTCCCGTCCTCCATGTCCAGCAATACTCCTTGAAGGAAATCTTTGAGAAAGACCTCTGGCTGTTTCTTCCCTTCTACATCATGCGATACGAGAAGCAGTTCCGAGCCATGGAAAAGGACAGTGGAAAGCGTGAAGCCATGCTGTCAGAGCTTCGCCAAATGACGGAAAAGCTTGCCGGATACGCCAAGAGCATCGAACAGGACAGCACCTGCACCTATACAGACCTAATGCAACTAACCAAACGGATTGCCGACTACATGCTGAAAGAGCACCCCACTACCAAAAAGGAGGCAAATCATATCATGGGCGGTAAAATACTGGAACTCCATTCGGAAAAAATCTTCAAAAAAGGTCGTCGCTCCGGTCTCATTGATGGCCGTACCAAAGGCCGTGCCGAGGGAGAAGGACGGCTCTCCCGTCTTATGTCCCTCCTTCTCAAAAGTGGAAAGACCGAAGAAGCGATTGCAGCCACCGAAAGCGAAGAAATAAGAAAAGCACTCTACGAGAAATATGGCATTGTGTAATCTCTGCCTCTCCGACGCCTTCCAATAGAAGGACTTCTTTGAGAAAGACCTCTGACTGTTCCTTCCCTTCTACATCATGCGATACGAGAAGCCAAGAAAGTCACTAAATCATAAATAAACATGTTTTTGGGAGCTCCTGAAGGGCGGTTCTATCTAGCGAGATAAATCTGTGTCCTTTCGGGGCTTTTTCCTTTCTCTATATTGTCTTAATGACAGTATAGAGAACCGTCCAATGACAGGCAAGTGTGTCTGTTTTTGTGAACTGGATATGACGTTTGCAATGGTCAAGATTTTGGAACGATTACGGGACATAAAAAATCCGGTGGAGTGATTATATACTGAAACTTGTCCATGGTGCCGTTCCATCAAAAGAAGCCCATCCCACAAGGACGGGCTTCTTTTTTTGCAATACTGGGGCCTTCAGTCCTGCTCCGCTTTGCCCTCATACTGCTCCAGATCGTATTTCAGTCCCTCCATTGCCCTCCTGGCAACGGAAATGGGACAATCCGGCGAGCATACGGGACACTTGCCGCAGCAATCCTCCAGTGCCTCCAGCACTTTCTTCACTTTCTCGCTTTGCAGCATTATTTCAGTACCACCAGTTCATAGTCCCTCGTTCCCATGCCGATCTTTTCCGCATGCTCCAGAGTTTCCTTCCAATGGACGTTGGGGTTGCTGTCCATAAAATGGTCATGGTGGTGCTGCCAGTCCGGCTTCGCGAGATTGTCGCCGAGCTGGCTGTTCGTGACAGGTGTCTGCTTCTGGCAGGCATCCACGCAAGCCTGGTCGATAGCAACGGGATCCAGGGAGGCAAACATGCCCACATTGGGCAGGATCGGCGCGTCGTTCTCGCCATGGCAGTCGCAGTTCGGCGAAATGTCCATGGCAAGGCTCACATGGAAGCAGGGACGATCCTGGCAGATGGCCTGGGCATACTCCGCCATCTTGCGATCCAAGAGATCTCCTGCATCCCACTGCTCATTGCTGATGGCATCGAAAGCGCAGGCGCCAATGCAGCGGCCGCAGCCCTTGCAGATATCCTTGTCGATGCGCGCCTTCCCTCCCTCGTAGGAAATGGCATCGGAACCGCATTCCTTGGCGCAGCGTCGGCATCCACGGCAGAGTTCCTCATTGACCACAACCTTGCCGGAAGAATGCTGCTCCATCTTCCCCGCACGGCTGCCGCCCCCCATGCCGATGTTCTTGATAGCGCCGCCGAATCCCGTCATCTCATGCCCCTTGAAATGGGTGAGGCTGATGACAATATCCGCATCCATGAGGGCACGCCCGATCTTCGCCGTCTTCACATATTCCCCGTTCTTCACGGGGACTTCCATCTCGTCCGTCCCTCGCAGACCATCGGCAATGATGATCTGGCATCCCGTCGTCGTCGTATTGAAGCCGTTGAAATTCGCGCAATCCATATGCTCCAGGGCATGCTTGCGGCTGCCTGGATAGAGTGTGTTGCAGTCCGTGAGGAAGGGGAAGCCCCCCTGCTCCTTTACAAGATCCGCAACCACCTTGGCATACTGGGGCCGCAGGAATGCCATATTCCCCAGCTCGCCAAAATGCATCTTGATGGCGACAAACTTGCCCTCCATGTCCATTTTCTTGATTCCCGCCGCAATGCAAAGGTTCCTAAGCTTCTGCAACGTGCTCGTCCCCACCTGCACACGGAAATCCGTGAAATACACCTTGGATTTTCCCATAATAAGCCCTCCTGTTTTGTGAACCTCCCCCACCTAAGAGGTGGGGGCTTCTAAGAAATACCGAAGCATTTCCGTTTAAGAAGTTTGATATTTAAGTCTCCACC
>CACYDT010000130.1 GCA_902773295.1 uncultured Veillonellaceae bacterium
GCATAGCGGGCTATGCCGACTGATGAAGACGCAGATCCACGCGGATTTAGACCAGCAAGATGTCTAGTTTATAAGTATACAGTTCCTAAGGGAAGCAAAATCCCTGCAACTGTGCTACAATAGGGGGGATGTTAGCGTATGAGATAGGGATGATAGATATGGAAGACACAGGGCTGCATTTTTTGCAGAAGAAGCTGGAGGAATGGGGAAGCGAGGGATGCCGGGGGCACTCCATAAGGACGAAAGTTCTTCTGCTCCTTGCTGTGGCGCTGTTTCTCTTTGGAACGGCCTGCGCGATGATCAGCTATGGGTTTTATATGGAAAGTTCCGTTGAGCAGCACAAGCAGCTGGGAGAAAGCGCCGCAAGGCTTGCCGCCGGGACAGTTGACCCCGGCAGGGTGGATGCCTATCTGGAAGGGGGGGCTTCGGTCGAGGGATATTCGGAGGCGAAGCGCAAGCTTTACCAGATCCGGGAGAGTTCGCCGAATATTGAATACGTCTATGTATACAGGATAATGGAAGACGGATGCCATGTGGTTTTCGATCTGGATACAGAGGAAGCAGAAGGGGCGGCGGCCGGCGAGGTGATTCCCTTTGATGATGCTTTTCGGGAATACTTGCCTGCCTTGCTTTCCGGCAAGCCCATCGATCCGGTCATTTCCAATGAAACCTATGGATGGCTGCTCACGGTCTATGTCCCGGTCTATGATGAGCAAGGGCGGTGCCAGTGCTATGCGGCGGTGGATATTTCCATGAATGATATCCGGATGCAGGCAAGAGAATTCCTGGTGAAACTGAGTATGGTGTTCCTTGTCATTTTCGTGTTGATTCTCTCCCTGGCGTTCTGGCTGGCAAAATATAATCTGATCCTGCCTCTCAACAAGATGGTGAGTGCCACCACCATGTTTGCCTACAATACGGAGGCGGAGCTGGAACGGAGCCTGGAGGAGATCCGGAGACTGGACATCCACACGGGGGATGAGGTGGAGAACCTCTACCGTTCCTTTGTCAAGATGACCAGGGACAGCGTCCGGCACATGACGGATATCCAGAGCAAGAACGAAACGATTTCCAAAATGCAGAATGCCCTGATCCTGACGCTTGCGGATATGGTGGAGCGCAGGGACAAGAATACTGGGCAGCATATCCGGAAGACGGCGGCGTATGTGAGGATCATCCTGGATGAGATGAAGCGGGAGGGGATCTATGCGGAGGAACTGACGGAGGAATTCATGGACAATGTCGTCAACTTCGCGCCCCTGCATGATGTGGGAAAGATCAATGTTCCCGATGCCATCCTGAATAAGCCGGGGAAACTGACGGACGAAGAATTCAATATGATTCAGTCCCATACCATTGTCGGCGGGAAAATCATCGCGACATTGATGAAGACCGTACCGGATTCGGACTACTTGCACGAGGCGAGGAATCTCGCGCTCTGCCATCATGAGAAGTGGAACGGGAGCGGATACCCGAACGGGATTTCTGGAGAGGAGATTCCGCTATCGGCTCGTGTCATGGCGGTTGCGGATGTCTTTGACGCATTGGTTTCCAACCGCAGCTATAAAAAGGGATTTTCCTATGAAAAGGCCATGGGCATCATCCGGGAGGACAGCGGCACCCATTTCGATCCTAAGGTCGTGGCGGCTTTCTTTGCGGCAAAAGACGCGGTGATCGAGGTAGCGGATGGGTTCAGCGAGATGGAACTGGAAGATGCATGGAAGAACGGGACGGCATACTGAGAGGCGCTGGATATGGCAAGCAATTTCATTGTAGCGGTGAGCGCGGTCATTCCTCTGTTCGTGCTTATGCTCATCGGGGTGATGGTGAAGCGGTACCGCCTGATGACGCCGGAAGAACTGAACCACATGAACCGCATGGTATTTCGCATTTTCTTTTTCTGCATGATGTTTTACAGCATCTATACGATGGACGTGGAGACGAGTTTCAATCCGGGGTTCATGATCTTCGGAGCCGCAGGGGTTCTGGCGGTCTGCGCCGTTGCCGCAGCCTTGGTTTGCGCCTTTGAGAAGGAAAACCGCCGTCGGGGGGCGATGATCCAGGCTATCTATCGCAGCAATTTCGTCATTATGGGCATTCCCATCGTGGGGAATATCTTCGGGGATGCGGCAATGGCGGTTCCCGCCATGATGATTGCGGTGATTGTCCCCATCTATAACATATTGGCGGTTTTCGTGCTGGAGACCTTTCGGGGCGGCCGGTTCGATTTCCTTGGTATTCTGCGTGGCGTTCTAAAGAATCCTATGATTGTGGGGGCAATCCTCGGGGCAGTGTTTCTCGTCCTCGGCATCCCTGTGCCGGAGCCGGTCCTGAAGCCCATCCGCCAGGTTGCTGCGGCAACGACGCCGGTGGCACTCATCATTCTGGGAGCCTCCTTCAAGGGAGGGAGCTTCCATGCGCATTTGGGGCAGCTTGCAGCCTGCGTGGCGGCTCGCCTGCTCCTGGTTCCTGCAGTCGCAGTGGGAGCGGGGATTTATCTGGGTTACCGGGGGGTGGAGCTTGTGACCCTTCTGGCAATTTTTGCCACGCCCTGCGCCGTTGCATCCTTTGCCATGGCGCAGCAGATGGGAAGCGATGCGGATCTGGCAGGGAACTGCGTGGTCTATACTTCCGCGCTCTCCTGCTTCACGATCTTTGGTTGGGTATTTGCATTGAAGACGATGGGGATGTTCTGAAAACAAAAAACGGGGCACGGCGGTTCCAAATCGCCGTGCCTTTGGCGTTGATTCCTGCTGTGAAAGGTTTGTTTGAAATTTTTCATGAAAAAATGAAAAAAGTGCTTGACATGTCCTTTGCAGTGTCGTATAATGCTTTATGTTGACAGCGCAACAGTGCTGAAGACACAGGGGTATCGCCAAGTTGGTAAGGCACCAGACTCTGAATCTGGCATTCGTTGGTTCGAGTCCAGCTACCCCTGCCA
>CACYDT010000131.1 GCA_902773295.1 uncultured Veillonellaceae bacterium
CCGAAGAATGCCAGCAAGCTCATGAAGCGAGCGAAGAAAACTACAAAAAATGCGAAAGGCAAGTTCAATAAGAAAAAGCGGTTTGGCCAGTCCATCAAGAACCGTTGCCCTGGCGGGTTCCAGTCTACTGTCGAACAGAAGTTCACATCGACTGGTGGTCTGTATATCGAAGTTCCGAACAATTATCGGGCTTCGCAATACGACCACACCGCCGACGATTACATCAAGAAGAAGCTATCACAACGTATGTTTAAGCTGACTGACGGGACGGAAGTGCAGCGTGACTGGTATTCCTCGTTCCTGCTATACTGCTACAGTTTCAAGACTTCGAACATAAATCGCAGCAAGTGCGTCACAGAGTTTTCTAAATATCTAATCAAAGAAAAAGCCTTAATCGAAGAGATTAAAGTCAAGAAAATCAAAGTTCTGAACAGCGGCATCAAGATTGCCGCATAACATAGATTGTTGTACGCCTTTCAGCAAAGATTGACAGTGCTCGGCTGTAAGGCAGGTAGACCCCGCTAATGTGCTCAACGGAGTGCTTGGGAAAGAAGTTCCTCCTCAAAATAGATTTACACATGTGTCCCAAAGTCTGCGAATGGTGTACGGTCACATGCTACGCTTGAGAGGTGTGAACCCCACAGGCTTGCCTGTGGGAGCTGTCAGTTTCAATCCGCACGGCATCCGGCGAAATGATACGCGCTTCACCATATTTCTTTTCACATGAGCCTCGTAGCTCATCTTGAACGCGTCCCTCAAGATTTTCATGTTTTTTTGGATTTCCTTCAAAAAAAGACTAGCTTTTTTTCCAAAAGGGGTGTATAATAGCATTTGTTTGATGAACGCTCACTTAGCTCAGTTGGTAGAGCATCTCCGTCACATGGAGGGGGTCGGGGGTTCGAGTCCCTCAGTGAGCACCATGGAATATCAGGGCAGTGCGCTTTGCGTACTGTCTTTTTGTTTTGCGCTATGGTATACTGTTGCTATACTAATTTCATCATGCAGAAAGGAAGATTCGAGGATGTTGACGGAGGAATTCAAGGCAAAAGTTGAGGATCATATCATTAAGCAGGCGGCCATGGTGGATCATCTCGGAGTGAAAATGGACAGCGCGGAAGAAGGAAAGGTCGTGCTCTCTCTGGATGTGGCAATCCACACTACCAACGGATACCGCATCTGCCACGGCGGCAGCTTCATGACACTGGCGGATTCCGCCATGGGGGCTGTCTGTTTTGCCTACAACAAGAAAGTGGTCACCCTGGAAGCGAATATCAGCTACCTGAAGAGCGCTCCCGTCGGACGGCATCTGCGCGCTGTTGCCACATGCCTGCACAATGGTGCCAGGACTCTGTCCTGTGCCTGCGATATCTTCGACGAGGATGACCATCTCTGTGCCCAGGCCAGGGGAACGTTCTTCGTTGTTGGCAAAATCGAATAACAACAACCAAGGAAAACATCACAGACTTATCCACAGAAAATCATGCACTATCCACAGTATTTCTGTGGATAAGTCTGCACATCTGTGGAGAAAACAGGTTTTCCAAGACTTTTTGTTCACAAAATATCCACAGACGGAGGGAATTTGCATGAACTATGAGCGCATTCTGGCAATCGGCGATATGCATGGAAATTTTAGCAGGCTTCTATCCGTCTTCCATAAAATCCACTTCAATCCGGAAAAGGACCTGCTGGTTCTCCTGGGAGATTACATCGACCGGGGATCCGAGAACATGCGCTGCATGCGCTGGGCCATGGAGATGAGCGAAAAAGAGAACGTCATTGCTCTCCGCGGGAACCACGAGCAGATGATGCTTGACTATTACTCCCTGAAAGGTGCGTATCGGGAAATCTGGCTCCCCAACGGCGGAAGTGCCACCAAGAGGGAACTGGAAGCTTGGATGGAAAAGGATTCCCATGCCTTGGAAAAGGTACTGGATTTCATCCGCCAAAGACCACTGTATTATCGAATAGCAATAAATGGTTCAGAATTTATTTTCTGTCATGCCGGTTTAAAGCCCGGTATTCCAGTGGAGGAACAGTCTGAGGAAACCCTTCTTTGGATACGCAATGAATGTTATGAATACTATACTGGAACTGCCAAGCTCATCGTTGGCCACACTCCCACGGAATATCTGCTGCCGAATCGCACGACGCCTATATTCCTGAAAAATAATATCATTCTTCTCGATACCGGTTCCTTCTTTCCCGAAGGAAGGATTTCCTGCGTGGATGTGTTGAGCAGGACTGTCTGGCAAAGTGATGACAATATATATTAATTTTATTACTGAAACAAAAATAAAGGAATCCCCTATGAAACAAAAACACTGCATCTTTGCCTCGGTGCTTCTCTCATCCTTCATCACGCCCTTCCTTGCGAGTTCCATTAATGTTGCTGTTCCAGCAATGGCAACAGAATTTCTGGTAGAGCCGACACAACTCAGCTGGGTTGTGACCGCCTTCCTTCTGGGTGCTGCCTGTGCCCTGCTTCCCTTTGGCAGGGCTTCAGACATTCTCGGCCGGAAGAAGCTCTTCCGCATCGGAACCCTTTTTGTGCTTCTCACAACCCTGGGAGCGGGACTTGCGCCCAACGCCTCCCTTCTTATCCTGCTTCGCTTCCTGCAAGGCATTTCCATCGCCCTGATTTTCAGTACGAGCATGGCAATGCTCGTCTCCTCCCACGCTCCCTCGGAACGCGGAAAAGTCATCGGCTATTCCACTGCGGCAGTGTATATCGGCCTGTCCCTCGGCCCATTCCTCGGCGGCATCATCACCCTTTATCTGGGATGGCGCATGATTTTCTTTCTGACCGCCTCGATCCTCTTCGGCAGTTGGTACATGGCGGGAAAAATCGAAGGGGAATGGTATGGAGAGCGAGGGGCATCCATGGACTATGGCGGCAGCGTTTTGTACTTCCTGGGAACCTTGTCAGTTCTCGGAGGGCTGTCGATTTTGGGGACAACGCCTTTTGCCCCATGGCTTCTGGGAGGAGGATTCCTGCTCTCCATCCTGTTCCTTTGGAAGCAAATGCAGGAAAAGTCTCCCCTTCTCGATATCCGCCTGTTCCGCAATGTGGTCTTTGCCATGTCGAACCTGGCTTCCTTTCTCCATTACAGTTCCACCTTTTCCATCAGCTTTCTCCTGTCCCTCTATTTGCAAATCATCCGCGGACTGGATGCGGTAACGGCAGGGAGCATCCTGCTGCTCCAACCCATCATGATGGCGCTGCTCTCTCCCTTGGCAGGCTCTCTCTCCGACAAATTCCAGCCCCGCATCGTCGCAAGCGCAGGAATGGGACTCACGGCCATGGGAATTTTTGCTCTTTCCCTTCTTCGAGAGGACACGCCCTTCTCCATGGTAGGAGCCGTCCTTCTTCTGGTGGGCACCGGCTTTGCCTTCTTCTCCTCCCCTAACAGCAACGCTATCATGAGTTCGGTGGAACCCCGGCAATTCGGCATTGCCTCCTCCGTCATGTCCTTGATGCGCATCCTGGGACAAGCCATGAGCATGGTGCTGGTCACCCTGCTTATGAAAAACTATGTCCTGCCGGAACTGGATCCCCATTATGCAGAATCCTTATCCCGGGGCATCCGGGATACGTTCCATATCTTTGTCCTCGCTTGCTGCGTGGGTACCTTCATTTCCATGATGAGAGGGAAGCAAAAATGACTGCTCCTTATTGCTATCCTGAAAAACAAGGGAGGAAAGCAAGATGAAGAATCTGCAGCGCATGCCCCTGGGTGTGCAGGATTTTGCATTTCTAAGGGAAAATGGCTTTGCCTATGTGGACAAGACGGCCTTTATCTATGAACTGGCGCATACCAGCAAACAGTATTTCCTCAGCCGCCCCAGACGCTTCGGCAAAAGCCTGTTTCTTTCTGCTTTGCGCTCTTATTGGCAAGGGAGGAAGGAATTGTTCCAAGGTCTGAAGATTGCAGAGCTGGAAGGTAACAGCCCGGAAGCTTGGCAGCCTTATCCTGTTTTTCACTTCGATTTCAATAATAAGAACTATCAGGTTGAAGGAGCCTTGGAAAATCTACTGGATCGCCATTTCCGTGAGTGGGAAGCGGTTTATGGAGGAGACAGCAGCCGCCCGCCGGAGGATCGATTCCAGGCTTTGCTGAAAAACGCTGTTCAAAAAAGCGGCAACCGTGTAGTGGTGCTGGTGGATGAGTACGACAAGCCTTTGCTGGAAAGCATGGATAAAGAAAGCATAGCAGAACACAACAAAGCTGTTTACAAGGGCTTTTTGAGTACGCTGAAGACCTGCGACGAATATCTGCAGTTTGTCTTCGTCACCGGAGTAACCAAATTCAGCAAGGTAAGCATTTTCAGCGATTTGAACCAGCTGGAAGACATTTCCATGGACGAAGCATATTCTGCTATTTGCGGCATTACCGAGGCAGAAATGAAGGAAAACTTTGCGGCAGAAATAGACCATATGGCGGAAGATAACGAAATTTCCAGAGAAGAATGCCTGGCCAGACTCAAAAAAACTTACGATGGCTACCATTTCACGATAGGCGCGAAAATGGGAGTGTACAATCCTTATAGTCTGCTGAATGCCCTGAAGAAACGCAGATTTGGTTTTTACTGGTTTGAAACAGGTACGCCAACCTTCCTGGTAAAACGGGTAGAAAAAAGTTCCCTTGAATTGAGGAAGCTGACCGATGGACGGCTTTATTCCACAGAAAAAGCCCTGTCCGACTACCGCGCAGACAATCCTGACCTGCTTCCCCTGCTCTACCAGACCGGCTATCTCAGTATAACAGGATACGATGCTGTACGTCAGCGCATTACCCTGAGCTTTCCCAATGAAGAGGTAAAATACGGCTTCCTCGACAGCCTCCTCCCCGTATATGCTCCGGTGGTTCTGGCAGGGAACGGCAAGGATCTCTTCACTCTGGACGACTGTCTGGAAAGCGGTGACACGGATGGCATGAGAGACATACTCACCGCCCTTTTTGCCAGCATCCCCTACAGCGCAGATGGTGCCACCTTCGAGCATTATTTCCAGTCGGTTCTCTATCTGCTCTTCACTCTTCTGGGCAAATTCACCGTCTGTGAACTGCACAGCAGCAAGGGCCGCGCCGATGCTGTACTGGAAACGGCTAAGTATGTCTACCTCTTCGAATTCAAGCTGGACAAGAGTGCAGAAGAAGCCCTGGCTCAGATCAGAGAGAAGGAATACGCCCTACCTTACAAGGCAGACAAGCGGAAACTATTCGAAATAGGCGTGAATTTCGACTCCCAAAGCCGCAGCTTGCAGGATTGGAAAGTGGCAGATCCATCCATCTTTTAGCAATATACGAGAGGGGCAGAGGCACGTTATCAAACATGCCTCTGCCCCCTTCGTATTGCTATGCTCTTTCTTCCTTCTCATGCATCTCCATCCTCCATTTCGGGATAGGCTTGAGATGCTTCATATAGAACCGGTAGGCCAGGCAGAGGAAGATGGTCGTCACCACCCAGCTTACGCCGTAAGTGCCCATGAGAACCTCATACGTCGGATACTCGCGGAACAAGGTATAGACCCAGGTAATCCTGACACCGCAAACTCCCAGCAATGTCAGGATTGCCGGAGGCATGGAGATCCCATAGCCACGGAGCGCCCCCGAAAGACCGTCCAGCACGACACAAACGAGCTCCGGTCCCACGATGTAGAGCAAGCGCATATACCCAAGCCTTATCACTTCCGGATCCCCATTGAAGAATCTCAGCATCTCCTCGCCAAAAAGCAGGACAAGAACCGTCATGAGCAAGGTGAAAAGAGCATTGAGCCCCATGGCCACCCAGGTAGCCCTGCGGCAGCGGAAGAGCTTGCCGGCGCCGTAGTTCTGTCCCACAAAGGTCGTGGTTGCCTGCCCAAAAGCCCCGACGAAACAATAGACATTGATCTCAATGCTGAAACCTGCCGCAGAAGCCGCCATGGCTTCCGGGCCAAGACTGTTGATGGCAGACTGGATGAGCAGGTTCGAGAGAGAGAACACCATGCCCTGGATGCCCGCCGGAAGGCCGATCCGAACGATTTCCGACAGGCATTTCCTATCTATGGCAAGGGATTTCACATCCACATGGATGATGCTCTCGCTCCTGCAGAGCTTCCGGAAAAGAATCCCTGCACTGAGCCCGTTCGCAATGACCGTAGCAAAGGCAACCCCTGCTACTCCCCAGTCCATGACAAGGACAAAGAACAGATTCAGGATGATATTCAGAATGCTTGCCGCCACCAAACTCAGAAGAGGCGTCTTGGTATCGCCTCGGCTCCGGAAGATGGCGGACTCGAAATTGTAAAGGCCAATGACAGGCATTCCCGCCAAATAAATGCGGAAATAGGTTTCTGCCATCTCCCGCACCTCATCGGGAACCCCCATGACATCCATGACGGGATCCGTGAGCAGCTCGCCGAGTACACCGATGATAGTGCCCACGATGATGGCGAGAAGAAATGCTGTGTGGACGGCAGATTTGACCTTCTCCAGACGTTTTCCCCCGATATTCTGGGCAATCACCACATTGGCTCCCAGGGACAGACCCAGGAACAGATTGACCAGAAGCCCAATCAAGGAAATATTATTCCCAACAGCAGCAATGGCATTTTTCCCCACCAGCTGCCCGAGCACCGCAACATCCGCCGCATTGAAGAGCTGTTGGAGCACTCCCGTCAAGGCTAGCGGGATGGTGAAAAACAGGATTTTGTCCCACAAGGAACCGTGGAGCATATCCATGCTGCCTGTTTTCCTGCGAGGCTTCCCCATGAAATCCCCCCCTTTCTTTCATTCAGCGGATGGGAAGCCCAAAGGATGCTTCAGTGGAGTTCCTGCCTTTCTGGGATACGCCTTGGGGGCAGGTTTCTCCTTCGGGATACAGAGAATGGCCCGGGTTTCCTCCAAGCCCGGAAGCTCCACCCGGCGCATGCGGATATTTCCTCCTCCCAGGATTTTGGCTGCCTGCCCTGCCTCCTGCGCTTCCTCCTTATACTGCAATCCCTTCCATGCGAGGAAGACCCCTCCCACACGCACAAAGGGAAGGCAGTATTCCGCGAGAACCGGCAGGCGGGCCACGGCACGAGACACGGCAATATCGAAGCCTTCGCGGAGAGACTTGTCCCTGGCCGCTTCCTCTGCCCTTCCATGGATGCACTCCACATCCCGAAGGCCAAGCGCATCCACCACTGCCTGCAGGAATCTCACACGCTTGTTCAAAGAATCCAATAGGGTAAGCCGAAGCCCCGGCCGGAAAATCTTCAAGGGAAGCCCCGGAAAACCGGCGCCCGTCCCGACATCGATGATCCTCTCATTTCCCCTGAATCCTTCCCCATCCCATCCGGAAAGGGAATCGATGAAATGCTTCACAGCCACTTCCCTTGATTCTGTAATGGCGGTGAGATTGATTTTCCTGTTCCACTCCACAAGAAGTTCATAGTAGCTCCCAAATTGCCCCAGCTGTTCCTCCGTGAGAACCAGCCCATAGGCTTTGGCTGCCTTCTTCATTTCCTCGGTGAACATCATTTCCCCATCCTTCTCTGCTGCTCCAAATAAACAAGAAGCACCGATATATCTGCCGGGGACACACCGGAAATACGTCCTGCCTGCCCCACGGATCTCGGACGGACAGCGGTGAGCTTTTCCCTTGCCTCATCCCGAAGACTCGGCACTTCACCGTAGTCGATGGTCTCCGGCAGGAGCTTCGTTTCCAGCTTTTCCATGCGCTCCACCTGCTCGCGCTGCTTCCTGATATATCCCTCATAAACAATGCTGATTTCCGCCTGCTTCCTGATTTCGGGAGACAGTTCCGGCAACCCAAACATTTCCCGGATCCTCTCATAGGTAACCTCCGGACGGCGCAGAAGCTCTCCTATGGGCATGGCCGTGCGAATCGGTTCCATGCCCGCTGCCGCGAGCTTTTCCTGAATCTCGCGGCTCGGCGTCACTATCTTTTTCTGCAGAAGATCCAGAATCTCCTTCACTGCAGCCTGTTTTCTCGTGAATGTTCCCCAGCGGTCATCCTTTACCAGTCCCAGCCTTCTTCCTATGGGCGTGAGACGGCTGTCCGCATTGTCCTGCCTGAGGAGCAGGCGGTATTCTGCACGGGAAGTCATCATGCGATAGGGCTCGTTCGTCCCCTTGGTCACAAGGTCATCGATGAGCACCCCGATATACGCCTCGGAACGCCGAAGAACCAAGGGAGGCTCTCCCTTGATTTTCAGGGCAGCATTGATCCCCGCGATGATTCCCTGTGCCGCCGCCTCCTCATATCCCGAGGTTCCGTTGGACTGCCCGGCGGAAAAAAGCCCCCGAATGGACTTGAATTCCAGGGTAGGCTTTAACTGCAAAGGGTCGATGCAATCGTATTCTATGGCATATCCCGGACGCATGACCCTTGCCTGTTCCAGACCCGGAATCGTATGGAGGAAGGCAAGCTGGACATCCACAGGCATGCTCGTGGACATTCCCTGAACGTAGACCTCATTCGTGTGAAGCCCCTCCGGCTCCAGAAAAAGCTGGTGCCTTTCCTTGTCCGGAAAACGAAGGATCTTCGACTCAATGGAAGGGCAATACCTTGGCCCGATTCCCTCGATCACACCATTGGCCATGGGAGCGCGGTGCATATTGTCCCGCAGGATCTTATGGGTCGCCTCGTTGGTGTAGGTGAGCCAGCAAGGAACCTGTTCCCGTGTCCTTTCCTGACTCAGAAAGGAGAAATTGCGGCATTCCTCATCCCCCGGCTGGAGCTGCATTTTGCTGTAATCCAAGGTTCGTGCATCCACTCGTGCCGGTGTTCCCGTCTTGAAGCGCATGAGCCGGATACCATTGCCCAGAAGGGACTCCGAGAGCTTCATGGCTGCCCTCTGACCGTTAGGGCCCCCATCGTGCATACTCTCCCCTATGATGATCCTCCCTTTGAGATAGGTTCCCGATGCGAGAATGACCACGGGGGCAAGATAGCTTTCTCCCGTCTCTGTCTCCACTCCTTGCACCTCGCCTGCCTCCACGAGAAGGGAGTCCACCAGGATCTGCTTTACATCGAGATTCTCCGTATTCTCGCAGGTTTCCTTCATGGTGAACTGATAGAGCTTCTTGTCCGCCTGCGCCCGGAGCGCTTGGACTGCCGGCCCCTTCCCAGTGTTGAGCATGCGGAACTGGATACAGGTCTTGTCCGCATTGATTCCCATTTCTCCCCCAAGGGCATCCACCTCCCGCACGAGATGCCCCTTGGCCGGCCCTCCTACCGAGGGATTGCAGGGCATCATGGCAATATTGTCCATGGAGAGGGTCGCAAGAAGTGTCCGGCATCCCATGCGTGCAGCCGCCAATGCCGCCTCTGCCCCTGCATGCCCCGCGCCAATCACGATGACATCATAATTTCCGGCAACAAACATTTGTTTCTCCCTACTTTCCGATACAGAACTGACTAAAAATCTGGTCGATGATATCCTCTCCTACCGTTTCTCCGGTAATTTCCCCCAACGTTTCCCAGGCAGAGCGAAGATCGATGGAAACAAAATCAACGCCCATCTCTTCTTCCATGGCATTTCTTGCCTCCTCCAGATAACCTCTGGCCTGCCTTATGATTTCCGCCTGCCTCTCGTCATCGACAAAAGAACTTTCCTCTGTGCACAGATGCTTTCCATATACTTTCTGCACGATGACGTTCTCAAGCTCCTGCAGCCCTGTTTTCTCCTTTGTGGATATCTCGCAGAGCGCCAGAGACGGAAAACGCTCCTGCAGCGCATCCGATGGGAATGCAGGGGGCAGATCTTTCTTATTCAGGAGCAGGATTGCTTCCCTGCCTTCGATGAGCCTCATGATTTCCTCGTCCTCCTCCGTGAGTTCCCTGGAGCCATCAAAAAGAGCAAGGATGAGAGAAGCCTCCTCCGCATAGCCTCTGGAACGCTCCACGCCGATGCGCTCCACGGCATCCTCCGTAGAACGTATCCCGGCAGTATCTATGATGCGCAAGGGCACACCGGCAATATCTGCATATTCCTCAATGCTGTCCCGTGTCGTGCCCGGAACATCCGTGACGATAGCCCGCTCTTCCCTGAGCAATGCATTGAGGAGACTGGATTTTCCAACATTCGGCTTTCCAATGATGGCGGTTACAAGCCCTTCTCTCAGAATCTTTCCTGAATGGGCCGTACTGAGAATCTCCGATAAATAATTGATGCAGTCAATCACATTATCCCTTACCTCATCCAAAACAACCTCTTCGATTTCATCTTCCGGAAAATCAATGGTTGCTTCCAAATGCGCAATCTGCTCAAGGATATCCTGCCTCAGTTCTTTGATTTTGCCGGAAAAACGGCCGGAAAGATGTCCTGCTGCCACCTTCAAGGAAGATTCCGTCTTTGCCCGGATCACATCCATGACAGCCTGAGCCTGGGAAAGATCCAGCCTGCCATTGAGAAAGGCGCGCTTCGTGAACTCTCCCCTCTCTGCCGGCCTTGCTCCCGCCTCATACGTCAGGGCCAGGGTCCGCCTCAGGGGCATCCTTCCGCCATGGCATTGAAGCTCCACCACATCCTCTTTCGTATAAGAACGGGGGCTGCGCATAACGAGTGCAATGGCTTCATCCACCAATTCCCCTTCCGCATCACGAATCTGTCCATAGACTGCCCGATAAGATTCCACGGCTTCCAATTTCATTCCACTTATAGAAAAAAACACCTTTCCGGCAACCTCAATTGCCTTCTCCCCACTGATCCGTATAATTCCTATGCCTGCCTCCCCTTGGGAAGTTGCAATGGCGCTGATGGTATCTCCCTGCTGCATGCCTGTCTCCTTATTCCAATATATATATACAACGCTACATTTTTTTATTGCTGTGTTATTTTTCCACCTTTTAGAAGAGGAAGGACGAGCCTTGCCTCGTGACAGAAAAAGGACTGCCCATCCGGACAGCCCTTTCACAGCTCTCTTTTTCAAACATCATTCCTATGATCTTTTTTCTTTGTGCAAACGCTTCGGAACAATAACGACATAACGGTATGGCTCCTCCCCATCGCTATAGGTAGATACTCGACGATGATCCTGGAGAGCCATGTGGATGATCTTCCGTTCATGACGGTTCATCGGCTCCAGCTTGACTTCCTCGTGAATGCGGACAGCCTTGTCCGCCAGGCGCTGGGCAAGGCGCTTCAACGTCTCCTCCCTGCGGCAGCGGTATCTCTCTACATCGAGAACCACCCGGATGCGCTCATCTGTCAGACCTCGGTTCGCTGCGAGATTCGCAAGATATTGCAGAGCATCCAGCGTTTGTCCGTGCTTTCCAATGAGAATGCCCAGTTTCTTGCCGACGAGATTGAAGACATAGCCTTCCTCTTTCTTTTCCCGCTCCATTGCAACTTCAAGCTGCATAGCGGAAAAAACGCCCCGAAGGAATTCCTCCGCACGCTCCAGCGGCAGGGAATCGTCCCGCTCTTCCACAGAAGCGTCAGCCTCCTTTGCAGAGGCTTCTTCCTCCTGCACGGTCTCCGGTTCTTCCGGAACGGCCTGAACGGTCTCCTCCACCCATGGCTGCGGGATTTCCTTCCTTGTCACACGGAGCCGGGCGGGTTTGGCGCCAAAGCCAAAAATCCCCCTGGTTGGATGCGCAAGAACCTCGTAATCCACATCCTCTTCCGAGACGCCAAGTTCAAGCAGGGCAGCCTTCAATGCATCCTCTATTGTCTTGCCTGTTGTTTCCACCACATCTGCCATATCAGGCAGCCTCCTTCTTCGGTTTGCTGTCATCACCGCGATACATCCACCACTGCTGCACCATCTGGGTGATATTCATCGTCACCCAGTACAGGACAAGCCCGGAGGGGAACTGCAAGCTGATCCAGCCGATGAAGAGCGGCATGATGGTCATCATCATCTTCATCTGCGGGTTCATCTCCGTCGCTGTCTGCTTCTGCATCAGGAACGTCGTCAATGCGGAAAGCACCGGCAGGACATAGATAGGATCCGGCTCGGAAAGGCTCGGGAGCCAGAAAAACGCCTCCATGCCTTCCTCAAAGTGGAAATTGTACAAGGAATAATACATCCCCATGAGAATCGGCATCTGAATGAGAAGCGGCAGGCATCCCGCCAAGGGATTCACCCCTGCATCTTTGTAGAGGGCAGCGATTTTCTGCTGCATGACCTGCGGATTGTCCTTGTACTTCTCCTGTATTTTCTTCATCTTCGGCGAGAGTTCCTGCATGGCCTTCATGGATTTTACCTGTTTCACCGTGAGAGGATACAGAATCACCTTGATAATAATGGTCAAAAGAACGACTGCCCAGCCATAACTGATAAAGCCCGCCGATGCCGTAATGCTATGAAGAGCTGAAAGCACAAAGGTCAGCAGGCTTTCAATCGGCGAAAAAAGCGTTCCAAAGAAACCGGGTTCCAATTCATCACATCCTATTCCTATACCGCGGACAGGCAAATTTCCCTGCTCACGAGCATCAATCAAAAGAATCATCTATGGAACGGGGTCATAGCCGCCTTTGTGGAAGGGATGGCAGCGCAGAATGCGCCTCAGCGCCATCCATCCTCCTTTGCAGACCCCGTATCTTTCAACAGCAATCAGGGCATATTCAGAGCATGTGGGAATATAACGGCAGGAGGGAGGCTTCAAGGGCGAGAGAAAACTGCGGTAGAACCTGATGGCCAGGAGTACAATTTTCCTCATGTTCCTTCCCCCCGCTACATGAATATGCCGGCTTTCTTTCCAACGCTCAGAAGAGCCTCCTGGGCCACGGCGCACTTCTCATCCACCAGGGCACGCCTCCCCACCAAAAGCAGGGCAATGCCGGGACGAACCTTGTCCTGGGTCAGGCGGTAGCTTTCCCGAAGAAGCCGCTTTACACGATTGCGGACGACCGCATTCCCAAGCTTCTTTCCCGCAGCGAAACCAACCTTCCCGTCCAACTCCTCAGATACCAGGACATAGAGAACCAGGTAGCGGTTCGCATAGGAACGGCCATATCGATAGACTGTCTGGAAATCCTTCTTTTGACGGAGGATCTTGCGCTTCGGCAACTTCAACATATCCCCGCCTCCATCAAGGAACACATAGAATAGCTAAATAGCCTGAAAATGGAAAAAGGCCACCTCAGTGACCTGTACGAATTACGCCGTAAGCTTTTTCCTGCCACGCTGACGCCTTCTCTTGATGACGAGACGGCCACCCTTCGTCTTCATGCGCTCACGGAAACCATGCGTCTTCTTGCGCCAATGGTTATTCGGTTGATAAGTCTGCTTCACTGCCTCAACACCTCCTGATAACTTAGTTCATCCCGCAAACAGCTTTCGCTGAATACGGCCACTGGGGCTTGAAACGGCCTCATAAGCATCTACACACAAGATGATTGTCCACTTATGCGTAGATTTATCAATATTATTGACTACTTATGAGTTCGTCCCGGAAACCTATCCCTGCAGGGTCAAAGATATCCACCGCAACAATAGGATGACTATGACAAATTATAGACTAGCTCTCTCAGGGTGTCAAGCAAGAAACTGTGGATATTTTCCCTTTTCCTACCTATCCACACAAAAATTGTTGATAACTCCCCCCGATTTTGTTAATATATTCTTGCATTCCCCAAAATCTGTCGTTGGATCCTTCGTCAAACGAAGGACGCAGACTCCCCGGAATCCCTTGTTTTTCAGCACTCGACAGCATATGGATTCTCCTGATCTACTTATCCACATGTGTGGAAAATCTTGTGGATAAGTAAATCTTGTGGATAAATAAAATCATACCGATAATTTCAGGAACGGATGCACTTATGCACAGACAGTTCCTCTACTGCCAGAAAGGATTTTTTATATGGATGAGACACAGATGCAGGCCATCTGGGAGCAGATCCTGTCTAAAGTACAGGAATCCCTCTCGGAAAGTGTCTGCAACAAATGGCTCCGTCCGGTTCGCCCACTCTCCCTTACGGATCAGACTTTGACCATCGGAACCCCAAACGATTTCTACAAGGAATGGATTCTGGATCGCTATATCCCCTTTCTTGAGGATGCCGTCCTCGACACCACGGGGAACAAGCTTCATATCACCATCCAGAGCCTGGATATCCCGCTGAAAAAAGAGAGATCTGCCAAAAAGCCCACCAAAAAGCCCACCAAAGAGGACATCATCAAAGAAGGCGCTCCGGTACAGGACACTCTGATCAACGATGAAACCCCTTCCATCGAAACGAGCAGCATCCATCAGAGCCACGAATTCCCGGAGCAGATCGCCCCGGGGGATCCATCGACCCTGAATCCGCGCTATACCTTCGATACCTTCGTCACGGGCAAATCCAATCAGCTGGCCCATGCAGCCGCTCTTGCCGTAGCTGCGTCCCCGGGCCAGAAATTCAACCCGTTCTTCATGTACGGAGGCGTCGGTCTCGGCAAGACACACCTCATGCAGGCCATTGGGCACCAAATCCTGAAGACCAACCCGGATAAGCGCGTCCTCTATGTCTCCAGTGAAAAATTCACAAATGAGCTCATCAATTCCATCCGGGACAACGACCCGGAGATCTTCCGCCAGAAATACCGCACAGTAGATGTGCTTCTCGTAGATGACATCCAGTTCCTGTCCGGCAAGACGGGAACCCAAGAAGAATTTTTCCACACCTTCAATACCCTGAGAGATACCAACAAGCAAATCATCCTCTCCTCCGATCGTCCCCCCCGTGAAGTGGACAAGCTGGCAGAACGCCTGCGCTCCCGTTTCGAATGGGGACTCATCACAGACATTCAGGCACCGGATCTTGAGACCCGTATTGCCATTCTCAAGAAGAAAGCTCTGATTGATAACCTCAACGTCCCGAATGATGTCATGGTATACATCGCCAGCCGCATCGACAGCAACATCCGCGAGCTGGAAGGTGCCCTGACCCGTGCCGTCGCTTACGCCTCCCTTACCCAGCAACCTATCACAACCAAAGTCGTAACAGAAGCCCTCAAGAACATCTTCGCGGATAACAAGACGAAAAAAATCACCTTGGATATCATACAGGAAATCATCGCTGACTATTTCAAGATAAAGATTGATGAGCTTCATTCCAAGAAACGCACGCGGGAAATCGCTTTTCCCCGGCAGATTGCCATGTACCTCTGCCGAGAACTCACAGATACCTCGCTTCCACGGATCGGAAATTTCTTCGGCGGGCGCGACCACACAACCGTTCTCCACGCCTACGACAAAATCAACGCAGAAAAAGAAACCGACAAGAAGCTTAGCAAGACCCTCAAAGAACTCATCGGACGCATCCGGCAAATGTAGTGCATAACTCTGTGGATAAGCTGTGACATATGCTGTGGATGAAATGTGGATAAAGGACAAAGGAGGTTATCACTGTGGATTCTGTGGATAACCTCTTTCTTGTTATCAACAGCTTATCCACAGAACAATCGTCAATAATTTCAACGCCTCCAGGTACTTATCAACATTTCCACAGCCCCTACTACTACGACTACTATTTTTTTTATAAATATATCAAGTATATAAAACTATTGCCTAGCTTGCTAGATGGAAACTTAAATATCAAACCCCTAAAACGGAAATGCTTCGGTATTTCTTAGAAGCTCCCACCTCTTAGGTGGGGAAGGTTCACACACATCACAGAAAGAAGGAAGAACATGGAATTTTCCTGCACAAAGAAAGACTTTGCCAATTCTCTCCAAATCATCTCAAGAGCCGTATCCAGCAAACAGCAAATGCCCATCCTCTCAGGAATCTACCTGAAAGCAGACAACAACACATTAGAACTCCAAGCAACAGACTACGAAATTGGCCTCATCGCCAAAATACACGCAGATATAACATCCCCCGGACAGATTGTTCTATCCGGACGTTATCTACAAGAAGTTGTTCGGAAACTCCCGGGAGAAATCGTTACATTCTCTTTCCACAGGGAAGAAAGCATCGCAAACATCCAATCCAACCAATCAAAATTCACACTTCTATGCATGAACCCCAGCGAATTCCCTACCATTCCCTTCCTCGAAGGAGATATCAACTTCACCATCAAAAACAACATCCTCCAGAACCTCATCAAAAAAACCGTCTTTGCCTGCGGAACGGATGAATCACGTCCCATCTTCACAGGCTGCTACATGGAAGTAAACGGTATCACCATTACTATGGCGGCAACCAATATGCACCGGCTCGCCGTCAAAACAGAAACCTTCAACAGCCCCCTTGGAAACATCAAAATCATCATCCCTTCCAAGACACTGAACGAACTCCTGCATATCATGACCTCCGAGATACCTATCGATGTCCATGTATCCTGTTCCCACAACAAAATCAGCTTCGCCTTCGACAACATCTACATGACCTCACGCCTCATTGAAGGCTCCTTCCCGAACTATCAAAAGGTCATTCCCAAAGAATCCTCTACAAAGGTAAAAATCAATACCAGCGAATTCAGCTCCGCAGTTGACCGCGTTTCCCTGATTTCCCGTTCCAATGAATACAATATCATACGTTTGTCTTTTTCCAATGGACAAGTACATATCTCTTCCAATAGTCCCGAAATCGGAAACGCCGAAGAAATCGTATCCGCTTCCGTGGAAGGCCCCGAGGTCAATATTGCCTTCAATGCAAAATACATCACAGACGCCCTCAAGAACATCGATACAGAGGAATGCAGCTTTGCCCTCCAGCAAAGCCTGAACCCGCTCACCATCCGCGAAAAGGGAAACGATACCTTCCTGTATGTAGCGACACCGGTCAGAACCAACCACTAAAGACCAGAAAGAGGAGCATCTCATGATTGTTCACTCTCTTTCCATGAAAAATTATCGAAACTACCCGAACTTGGAATTAAAACTATCCAGAAATATCAATATATTCTTGGGAGCAAATGCCCAAGGAAAGACAAATCTCATAGAAGCCGTATACTACGCTTCCATGGGACACTCCCATCGCACACGAACCGATACGGAACTGATTCTATGGGAACAGCCGGAAGGAATTCTCAAACTGGAGTTCGAGCGCATGGATATCAACCATGTTCTGGAATTCCGATTCAGCAGAGAGAAACGCCGCAACATCTCGCTCAACGGGCATCCCATCCTTCCCCGAGAACTCATCGGGACGATGAATGCAGTATTGTTTTCGCCGGAGGATCTTTTTCTTGTCAAAGGAGCACCGGCGGGACGGCGCCATTTTCTCGACAGTGAAATATCCCAGGCAAATCCCCCATATTATAAAGAACTCCTGCAATACCAGCGCATCCTGGCACAGCGCAACACCCTTTTGAAACGCATCCGTGAACACAAAGCAAAAAAAGAGCTGCTGGACTTATGGGATGCACAACTGGCGGAAAGCGCGGCAAAACTCGTCCAGAAAAGAAGAGAGGCTATCAAAAAGCTCAATATGCTTGCCAATCTCATGCACAGACGCATCTCACGGAACCAGGAAAATTTATCCATCCTTTATGAAATTCACGGATGGGAAAAAGATGAAAATAACCTGAAAGAATGGTATAATAAAAGAATCATGGCCATGAGGGAAACGGATATCCTCCGTGGTTCCACCGGGATTGGGCCGCATCATGATGATATTATACTGAAGGTGAACGGCATCAACTTGCGTTCCTTCGGTTCCCAGGGACAGCAAAGAACAGGTGCTCTTTCCCTGAAATTGGCCGAACTGGAGTTTCTTCGCTCAGAGACAGGAGAATATCCCGTTCTCCTTCTGGATGATGTCATGAGCGAACTGGATGCAACAAGAAGGAAGCAGCTTCTGGAATTCATACGCAGGGAACGCATCCAGACACTGATCACAGCAACAGAAGCCGCCTACTTCCCGGAAGACCCGCCCGGAGTCTGCTACGATGTCATGCAAGGACATGTGAAACGAACAAGATGGGAGGAAGTTCCATGACGAAACGGACCCCCGGACTGGAATTGGTCGATACCATCCTGCCCAAGAGCATCCACGATCTCGGCCCAAAAGCAGAAAAGCTGTACCGCCGCTATTTTATCCTGTGGCATTGGAAGGATATCGTGGGAGAGGCCATTGCTTCCAATGTGAAGCCCATGGGAATCGAGCACGGGAAACTGTGGCTCTACTCTGCTGATTCCAGCTGGCGGAATGAGATCCAGATGATGCAGACGGAAATCCTTCAGAAAGTAAATCGGTACGCAGGAGAAAAATTGGTGACCGAAATGCAATTTTGCAGGAAATGGGAGCATGTGTCTTCCTATGATCTGGATGAAGAGAGACGGAAAGAGCAGCCAAAAGAGTTCCATCTGGGGAAAACTCTCCAAAAAGTCAATCTCACAGAAGAGGAAATCCAAAAAGCGAGATCCACTTGCTCTGCAATAGCTGAGGGTGAACTGCGAGATCACATGCAAAGGCTCGTGCTCAACCATCGGAAACTGACAAAGCTCAAGGAAATGCATCAATGGCACAAGTGCATGGACTGCAGCAATCTTTGCCCCAAGGGCGAAGTGCGCTGCAACAGTTGCGCCCGCCGTCATGCAAGCGAGATCCGCGGCAAGATACGCAGCATCCTCATGGAACTTCCGTGGCTTCGCTATGGGGAGATACAGAAGCAGGTTCCGGAATGTACGCCTTACATGGTCAATAGCCAGCGTGCTTCCATGGTACAGACGATGGCAAAGAGAGTGGAACTGAAGGATTTCAGGAGTCTGGGAGCAAAACACCTGGTGATGCTCCACCTCTGCCTGCCGCCGGAACAATTGACGGAAGATCTCGTAAAAAGCACGTTGTATCTATTGAAAAAAGATCTCGCTGTGCCAAAGGAATTCAAGCCCGTGAAGCGATCCGATTATCTTTCGTTCGAGAAGGATGCAAAAAAGAAGAAAGAATGGGATTGACAAGCAGGAAACGTCCAGAGAAAGCAGGGAAGCCATACATGTTTCTTCATTTGGGGAATGATGTTTCTATCAAACTGAAGGACATCATTTCCATTTATGACTATGATATTTTTGAGATTGCTTCAAATAAAAAATATTTAGAAAACAACAAGGAATGTCTCATTGACATGACCGGTGATGGTCAGAAGAAGAAATCACTGATCGTGACGAGGGATGTTCTCTATATCTCTGCCATATTGCCCCAGACATTGAAACGGCGTGCTCTATTGGCAATTGACAATGGATGATGAACTAAAGGAGCGAAAGTTTTTTATGGCGATTTTGAATGATGAGAACCAGAAGGAAGTGGATGGCCGTGAGGTCATTGAGAATCTTCTGGAAAGTGAGCCGGACACTTCCGGCGTGGAAATCCATACGGACGGCGATGCAGCAGAGGTAACAGCGGTAGAAGGCGACTATGGCGCGGAGCAGATACAGATTCTGGAGGGACTGGAGGCTGTGAGGAAGCGTCCGGGCATGTACATCGGCAGCACTTCGGAGCGAGGGCTTCATCATCTTGTATATGAAGTCGTTGACAATTCCATTGACGAGGCATTGGCCGGTTATTGCAATCATATTGAGGTGGCCATTGAAGAGGACAACAGCATCACGGTACAGGACAATGGCCGTGGGATTCCCGTAGATATGCATGAAAGCGGCATGCCGGCGGTGGAAGTTGTCCTCACGGTCCTGCATGCCGGAGGAAAGTTCGGCGGCGATGGCTACAAGGTTTCCGGCGGACTTCATGGGGTAGGTGTTTCCGTTGTCAATGCGCTTTCCACTTTGATGGAAGTCAAGGTAAAACGGGACGGGAAAATCCATGAGATCTCCTTTTCCCGCGGTGTCACGAAGTCACCTTTGACCGTTGTCGGGGAAACAGAGGAAACGGGAACCTGGGTGCATTTTCAGCCGGATCCCGAAATTTTCAGTGTTACCTCCTACAGCTACGATACCCTTCGCCATCGTTTGCGCGAACTGGCTTTCCTGAACCGCGGCATTACCATCAGCTTGAAGGACAAAAGGGAGGGAGGCAGAAGCGAAACCTTCCATTTTGATGGCGGTATCAGCTCCTTCGTGGAACATCTCAACAGAAAAAAGGAAAAACTGAACCCCGAACCCATTTATTTCAATGGAGTAAAGGACGATACCGTGGTGGAAATCGCCCTTCAGTACAATGACAGCTACCAGGAGAATATCTACAGCTTTGTGAACAATATCAATACGGAGGAAGGCGGCACTCATCTGGCAGGCTTCAAGCTGGCCCTCACAAGGGCAGCGAATGAGTTTGCCCGCAAGCAGAACATCCTGAAGGCAAGTGACAGCAACCTTTCCGGAGAAGATGTGCGCGAGGGGCTGGCCTGCGTCATCAGCCTCAAGATCCGTGAGCCTCAGTTTGAGGGACAGACAAAGACCAAGCTCGGAAATTCCGAGGTGCGGGGCATCGTGGATTCCATCGTCACGGAAGGACTTTCCGAGTATTTCGAGGAAAACCCTGCCATTACCAAGAAGATCATCGACAAGGCCATCATGGCAGCAAGGGCGCGGGAAGCAGCGCGGAAGGCAAGGGAGCTCACAAGGCGCAAGAATGCCCTGGAGGTTTCCAGTTTGCCCGGAAAACTGGCAGATTGCAGTGTAAAGGATCCGGATCAGGCAGAGATCTATATCGTCGAGGGAGATTCTGCCGGCGGTTCTGCCAAGCAGGGACGCGATCGCCGCTTCCAGGCCATCCTTCCTTTGAGGGGCAAGATTCTTAATGTGGAAAAAGCACGGCTGGACAAGATTTTTGCCAATGCGGAGATCCGTACCATGATCACGGCCTTCGGTACGGGTATCAGCGATGAATTCGATTTGGCGAAGCGTCGTTACGGAAAGATTATCATCATGACGGATGCCGATGTGGATGGGGCGCATATCCGCACCTTGCTTCTTACGTTCCTCTATCGTTATATGAAGCCGCTCATCGAGCATGGCCATGTCTTTATTGCCCAGCCGCCTCTCTACCAGATCCGCAAAGGGAAAAAGCATTGGTATACCTACAGCGACGAGGAGCTTGCCAAAAAGCTTGACGAGGTGGGCAGGGATGGCAGCACTGTCCAGCGTTACAAGGGTCTCGGCGAGATGAACCCCGAACAGCTCTGGGAGACGACCATGGATCCGGAAGGGCGCACTATGCTCCGCGTGGATATGGAGGACGCAGAGCTGGCTGACGAGCTTTTCACGATTCTCATGGGTGACAAGGTGGAACCGAGAAGGCAGTTCATCGAGGAGAATGCGAAACTCGTGAAGAATTTGGATATTTGATTATTTGACTTTTTCCTTGCCAAGGTGAAACAAGTATGGTATATTCTCTATGAGCGCTTGTTTTTTCCATGCAAGGAGGAATGCGTTATGAATACAGTGAAAACGGCAATGCTCATGGCTCTCTTGATGGCTATCATGGTAGTGGTGGGAGGAGCTTTTGGCGGCAAGGCCGGTGCGACTATCATGCTGTTCATTGCTATTGGCATGAATTTCTTCAGTTATTGGTTCAGCGATACGATGGTTCTGAACGCTTATGGAGCCAGGGAAATCGGGCCGCAGGAGGCTCCGGAACTCTATCATATGGTGGAGGCGCTGGCAAGGAATGCAGAGCTTCCCATGCCGAAGGTATGCATCATCCAATCAGATGAACCGAATGCCTTCGCTACGGGCAGGAACCCGGAGCATGCGGCTGTGGCAGTGACCACCGGCATCATGCGGGCACTGGATTACCATGAGCTTTCCGGTGTGATCGCCCATGAGCTTTCCCATGTGAAGCATCGCGATATCTTGATATCCAGCATTGCTGCGACATTTGCTACAGTGATCTCCTGGGTTGCGAATATGGCGCAGTTTGCGGCGATATTCGGGAGCCGTTCCGATGACGACAATCACGGCGGTATACTTGGCACGATGGCTACCATCATCATTGCGCCTTTTGCGGCAATGCTCATCCAAATGGCCATTTCCCGTTCCAGAGAATATGATGCGGACAAGAGCGGCGGAGAGATCTGCGGCAATCCCAATTATTTGGCAGATGCCCTGGAGAAGATAGAGTATTACACGATGCATACCCGCCCCATGCAGCAGGCAACCCCTGCAACGTCCCATCTTTTTATCATCAATCCCTTGAAGAATTCCAAACGGGCGCTCATGAATCTTTTCAGCACGCATCCATTGACAGAGGATCGTGTCGCGCGTCTTCGCCAGCAGGCAGCCGGAAGATGAGACAACGGCATCGGATAAAAAATCCCTCCCAAGTGCAGAAACTTGGGAGGGATTTTTATTCGATTATTTCGAGCTTCCGGCGGGGATCATGGAGCGTATCCATTCCGTGAAGGAACTTGGATTCCTTGTCTGGATCAGGATGGTGCCGGGTCCCCGGAACCTGCAGACAAGCCCCTCGCCGGAGGTGAGGCTGGAAAACCAGCCCTGAGATGCCTTTTCAATCGTGTATTCCATGTAGTCCGGCCATGCCACGAGATGGCCGTTGTCAATGATGAACTCCTGCCCGGCATCAAGGTTGATGGGATGAATGACCCCATAGCTGCTGATGAAGACGGTTCCCTTTCCCGTGATTTTCAGGATGAAGAAGCCTTCCCCGGAAAACAGTCCCTTGGAGAGGTTCTGCATCTTCGTGTCTACCTGGATATCCTGGGTTCCCGCAAGGAACCCGTCCTTTTGGACGACAAGCCCATAGGAACCGTCAAGGTCCACATCGAGGATGCCGCCCGGGAGAGGATGGCCGAAGAGCACTGTCCCGGGTCCCCGTGATGCTATGAGTTCCTGGAAGAAAAAACTCTCCCCTGCCACAACTTTCCGCATAAGGCCTTTGAGGATTCCGCCCTCCATCTTTCCTTCCACGTCAATGGTGGAGGACATGGCAATCATGGCATCGGATTCTGCCTTGATGCGCTCGCCACGCTGAAGTTCGCATTCCACAACAGGAAATGCTTCCGGATAGAGTATTTTATAGTTCATAGATTTTTCCCCGTATCACATATAGCGCTTGGCAAGCTCGCTGAGACTGATATCCTTGGTTCCCTGGCCGATGGCATTGAATTTCCACTCGCCTTTGTAGCGATAGATTTCACCAAAAATCATTGCCGTCATTCCCTCGTAGTTTTCCGACAGGTTATAACGGCAGAACTCTGTTCCCTTGTCATCGACGATGCGGATGAAGGCATTTCGGATCATTCCGAAATGCTGCTTGCGATCCTTTGCCTTATAGACATTCACCACGAAAACGAGTTTGTCGTACTGGGCAGGGACGGAATTCAAGTCCACGAATACCTGCTCGTCATCTCCTTCTCCCTCTCCCGTCAGGTTATCCCCCATGTGGCGGACAGCGGAGGAGGAATGTTCCAGGTTTCCGAAATAGATGATGTCGTTTTTGTCGAGAAGCTGGCCATTCTGGCAGAGGAATACGGAGGCATCGCAGTCGATGTCCGATGAGCCGCTTCCAAAGATGGACGATAAGAGGCCGCCGCCTCCTTTGTTTTCCACGGGATCCCATCCCAATCCGACCATGACCTTGCCAAGAGTCTGTCCATTTTCCTTTTTTAAGTTTACTTTTTGACCTTTTTGCAGATTTACAGCCATTCCCAATTCCTCCATTCCATGTAGAAAACTTACATCCCTCTTTATGGATTCGATATTTTTCCGGAAAATCCTGCATGGATTTCAGGAGATTGGAAGAGAGTTTGCCCATGCGCCCAGGGAGTGGAGAAGCCAGTCAGAAAAAACGGCTTCATGGGGCGGTTGGCGCAGAAAGTTTCCCGTAGAATGTCCGGCCGGGAGGATGTAGTCTTGGGGAATAAACGAGAGGTCTGCCAATCGGAGCATCGGAAGGTCAATCAGGCTGTCCCCGGCAGCTGCCACATACATGGGGGAGAAGCGCTCCCGGATCCTTTTCAGGGCATCTCCTTTGTTCAGGCGAGGGGGAAAGAAATAAATCTTCCTCCCATTTCCTTCAACACTTAATAAAGTATCTTTTTGAAATGTCTTTATATAGGGTTCTACAGGAATTTCTTCTATGGAGCAGAGAAAAAGATAGGCATCATCTACGATTTTACTGCGGAAAACATCTGTAGATTCCTGAAATTCCTGATATTTCTTCTCCACTTCTGCCCTATCGTGGCGACAGAAAACTCTCGTTTCTTCAGCCCAGGAAGAATCTTCCTCGCCATTGCCGTCGATGAGAAAGGCACCGTTGGTGGTGATGGCAAGATCAGGCTTGCAGCCCTCCGGCCATTGGATTCGCCGATATTGTTCCAGGGAACGCGTGGTAACCGCAAGCAATGTGATGGATGGCCGCATGTCTTTCAGGAGTTGGATGGATGTCTTTGTCATGAAGCTTTGTTCTGCTCCGTTGAGCCATTCTACGCATTGATCTTCTTTCTGGCGGTGCTTATAGGAATGGATCAGGGTGTTGTCCAGATCGCTGGCGAACCATATCTTTTTTCTGTTCATTGGTCTGCGAGGGATTGGATGATACCGCATGCCTTGTAATTCTGCATGGGATATTCCATGACCTCTACTCCCTTCTCCCTGGCGAGTTGATAGATGTGGCCGAGGTTTTCCGGATCGGATGCGCTGTGGACGAGGATTTTCCAGGGAACCCGCCGCAGGAGGACTCGTGTCGCTTCCCCGATTCCCGGCTTCACGAGATTGATATCTTTTATGCCGAAGTGGCGGGCAATCATTTCCGTTTCTTCCAGTCCCTTCCTGTCCGGCTCCTTTTCGGGTTTCGGTGTTCCCTTTTCGAGGAATTGCTCAATGGCTCCGAGGAAGGAGTAGGTCAGATCCTGTGCCATCCATTCTTTGTAGAACATGGCGCCATGGAAGTCTTCCGGCCCGATGAGATCCGACCGGAGGAAGGTGCGGCTGAGAAGGCCGGAGACTGTCGAGTTCAGGCAGGAGCTTGCGATGAGGATATCCTCCCTCGTGCCGCAGATGGAGGCCGTGCCTGCCGGGTCGGCAAGGACAGCCAGTCCCGCATCGACCTCCGGGAAATCCTGCATGGCACGGGAAAGCTCGCGCTGAATGGCGCCCTTTCCCGTCCAGCCATCGACAAACTGGATCTGTTTTGCATCATGGCGCGCAAGAATATAGCGCATGGCCTGTTTGTCGATGCCTTTGCCGCGGATGATGGAGATGGTATAATGCTGTACTTTTGCGTTGCAATACCGTTCCAGGTAATGTTTCAGGAGGATTCCGATGGGTGTTCCGGCACGTGCCAGGGATACGAGGACGATGGAATCCCCTTTTTGGAGAGAAATCTTTTCGGCAGCGGATGCGACGGCTTTGGCTGTTTTTCTGGCAAATCGCTCCAATGCATCCCGATAAGCCTCCATGTATGCCTCGCTCGGTGCATATTCCAGCGGGAGCATTTCCGAGTAATGGCATCCTTGCTGGATGCGGCGTTCCCTCTCCTGTGTGCCCAATGGCTCCACCAGTCCTGTGATATCCTTCAATAATATAATGACATCCTCAGGGCGATAGGTGCTGAACATCCCGGTTTCCTCCAATCCAGATCAATTTTTCGCAGCCTTGCTCCCTCAGCGCCCCGCGAAGGGAGCGGGCGGCTTTTTCCTTCCAGCTTCCGGCATCGGATACCACCAGGGCGAGATCGTATTTTGCCAGATCGTAAATGTAGGTGACCCGTTTCTCATCATAGAAACTGTGAAGTTGGCGCCCGCGGAATATGGGGTAGGCTTCCTTGGTGGAAATCCCTATGGGGCTTCGCGTCGTGGCATGGCATCTGACACGGTTTCCCATGGATTCCAGCCTTTTTCCCAGGATGAGCGCCGGCATCATGCATTCCTCGGTTCCCAGGACGAGAATGTTCCTGCCGGATGGCTGCCCGAGGTTCCCGCAGATTCTTTGTGTGTAGGCATCCCAGGCAGCAAGGTAATGCTCCGGGACTATGCCCAAACGCGGATTGTCGCCGGGAATGCCGGAGAAGCACGGCTCATTCTCTGATGGATCTGCCATGCAGATGGGATCCGGCTCGTTTGTCTCCCATTGTGAGACTGCTGTTTCGTAGTCGAGTTCCGGAAGCCTCGAAAGATAGATGGATTCGATTCCCATGCGCTCCATCTCTTTCTCGCTGTCCTCGTTCAGACGGTAGAGGATAGAAGCGGCGATGAATTTTGTCTCGGAAAGCTCCCTGTATTCCCGACGAAGCTGGTATATCATGTTCCGGACAGTTTTCCCCGTCGAAAGTTCGTCATCCACGAGAACTATGGTTCTGGCATTGGCACATCTCTCTTTCAGGAATTCGCCATAGAGCTTTTGTTCCTGTGCATGGCTGTGCTCCTCCCGGAATATGATCCATTCCTTTTCGTTTTCCAGGGATTCGCGCGTTGTGTGGATGTATGGCGCATGCAATGCATGGGATACGGAAAGGCCGATGGCAGTGGCTGTTTCCGCAAATCCAATGACCAGGTCGACGGTTGAATAATGATTCTTGATCTCATTTCCAAGGGAATACATCATGGCGAGAGCTTCAGATGGGGCTGCCGGAATGTGTTTCGCCTGAAGCGGGTTGACGAACAGGTAGGAGCGCCTGGAGTTCCGGCAGCGCCTTGCAAGTTTCATATAGTCTGTGGAAGGATAGATCTTCATGGCAGGACCGTTGTTTTTTTCTTGGGACGGACGAGCTTGTTGAATTCTTCCTGGGGCATCAAGGTCATAAGTCCCATGATGGAAAGAACCTGCTCAAACGCGGTGGTGAGGCTGCCGGTGTTTTTCACCACATAGTTCGTGTTTTTCCAGTTCTCGAACTCGTTATTGGATTCGGAGTACTCCAGGTGGTACTTGATCTCGTCATTGTGAAGCCCCATGCGGAGCATGCGGTCAACGAGCGCAACATAGTCTGTCATGAGATAGATCGTATAGAAGTTCTGCTTGATGAGCTTGTTGATCTGCTTGATGCCGTTGACGTCGAGAATCATCAGGGTAATGTGGTTGTTCTCAAAGGCTTCCAGCACATCTTCCTTCAATATGCCGTAGTAATGCCCTTTGTAAGTGACCTTCACGATGAAGTCCAGCCGGAGAAAATCGTCTCTCGATGATGTGATGTAGATTTTTGAATGGGGATCTGATTCCTTGATGGGACGAGTGGTATACGTCTTTATGACAGGAATCCCCATGGACATGAGCTGCGTTATGATGGTAGTTTTTCCTGAAGCGTACGGACCGACGAATGCGAAAATCTTGTTTGCCATTATTTCCAACTCCTACTTCGTAATCTTCCAGAAGATTTTCAGAAACACAAAAGCGAGAGCAACCGAACGCTCTCGCTTTTGCCGCCTCTATACTTCTGCCACCAACTACACCTGAAATATCAGGCGTAGCCGTCCTCCCAATAAATATAATACAACATCTCGGATGATTTTTCAAGAGGAAAAGAAAAAATTTATTTCCAAAAATAATACCGGCGCAAAGAAAGGAAATATGGGGATTTTGCCGAATATTACTAACAAGTGGAACGAAGTGACTTTTTGCAGGGGGAGTTGATTCCAGATGTATTTTTATTGCGAGAAATGCAAGAGACAATATCCTTTGAACAGCCATTCCTATCGGTGCGAGTGCGGCGGATTGTTCCAGCTCCATAAAGACAGCAACGATGAGGTGGTGCGGGATATCTCCATTGGGGAAGGGGAGACGCCTCTTCTGGATTTCCGGACAAACAACCAGGATTATCTCCTGAAGATGGAGAGCATGCAGCCGACAGGCTCCTTCAAGGACCGGGGCGCATATACCCTGATCAATGAAATCCATAAATTGGGCATCAAGAAGATTGTCCTGGATTCCTCCGGCAATGCCGGTTCTGCCATTGCGGCCTATGCGACGGCGGCCGGCATTGAATGCACTGTGTATGTGCCGGATGATACCTCCAAGGAAAAACTGGATCAAATGGAAGCTTACGGAGCCAAGACCGTGAAGGTTCCCAATGGCCGCATGAAAGCCTGTGCCGCAGCGAAGATGGGACTCGGGGATGCCTATTATGCTTCCCATGTGTATAATCCCCTGTTCTTTGAAGGCATGAAGTCCATGGCTCATGAAATCTATCGCCAGCTCAAGAATGATGTGCCAGAGTACATCTTCATGCCCGTAGGGAACGGCACCATGCTCATCGGCCTCTATCTCGGCTTCATGGAGATTGGGCGCCTTCCTCATTTCGTTGCCGTCCAGAGCAAGAAGTGCGCCCCGCTCTACGAGGCGTTCCATGAGCTTCCGGAGGAGCCGAAGCGCACGACGGTTGCATCGGCGATCCGCATCGAGCAGCCCAAGCGCATCAATGATATGCTGCGGGCCATCAGGGACAGCGATGGGGATGTCATCACCGTGGAGGATACGGATATCCTGAAGTCGAAGAAATATCTTGGCGGCCGCGGCATTTATGTGGAAACCACGGCGGCCGCGGGACTGGCCGGCGCCTTGAAGTACTTCAAGGATGGGAAGCCGGACAATTACCGGGTGATCATTGCGATTACGGGACATGGCCTCAAACGCTGAGGCATCTGGGAGTCTGTCAGAGGTGATATTGTGCTGCATGCAATCATTGATATCGGTTCCAATACGATTCGTATGGCAATCTATGAAATCGAGGGAGAGCATATCGATATGCTCATGAAAAAGAAGCATATGGTGGGGCTGGCCTCGTATTTGAAGGATGGGGTCATGCAGCAGGAGGGCATTGACAAGGCTGTAGGGGTATTGCAGGAGTTCCGCTCTTTTCTTGGGAGTTTCCGCATTACGGACATCACTGCTTTTACGACTGCAGCCCTCAGAAATGCCAGGAACAGCCGGGAGGCTGTGGAGGAGATTGAGAGGCGTGTCGGGTTCTCCATCCAGGTCATCAGCGGGGATGAGGAAGCAGAGTTCGATTTCATCGGCGCTACCCATAATATAGCGGAGGACAGCGGTATCCTTGCGGATATCGGTGGGGCAAGCACGGAAGTCGTTTTCTTCGAAGAGCGGAAGATTGTGAAGAAGGTCAGCCTTCCCATGGGTTCTCTGATGCTTCATTCGAAGTATTCCGCAGATATCCTTCCTACTTCGGAGGAATGCAGGAAGATGCGTGAGGAAGCAGAGCAGATCTTTGGGGAAGCCGTGGATTTCTGTGGTGTTTCCCATGAGAACATCTGTGGCATCGGAGGGACTTTCAAAGGTGCCATGGCGCTGGGCAATGCCCTGTTCTCCATGGAGATATCCAATACCTGCATGAAGGCAGAGAAACTCCGTGAGATGATCCGGCGTTTCCAGCGGGATCATGAACCCGGGCCGCGTGATATTGCCGTTCTGATGAAAACTGTGCCTGACCGTATGCATACTTTGTTGCCGGGACTTGTCATTGCAGATGTCCTGGCCCGGAATTTTAGCAGTGATATGATTATATACAGTGATTCTGGCGTACGGGAAGGCTATATCTATGACAGAATCATCGGAAAGTGACAATAGAATTTTCAGGGAAGCGAGGGGAGAGAATGGAACCTTTTGTATATCGAGCCAATCATTACAAGAAAGTTCTGGCCTTCGATTATGATTTCAAGAAAGTAGAAGCGCATGCCAAGGCAATGTTCGAGGGGAAGGATGCGGATATTGCGGATATTGTTTCTGATATCTTGCAGTATGGGCAGTTTGACAATCCTGTGCATAAGAAGTCTTACGACAAAATGATCCAGGATGGCTATATCCGTTTTGATATCGGGAAAGGGCACGGCATCCTGTTCTTTTTCCATGTCGTGGACAGTTCCGAGGCGAAGCAGGTTCATGTGAACTGCATCGTTGCTTCATGAGAAGAACGTGGTTCCAAAAGTCTGCCAATGCTTGAAAATAAAGCGTTGGTGGACTTTTTTTGCAAAAAATGGTATAATAGTTTCCCGCTTATATGGAAATTAGGAAGGTTTTTATTGGTTTTGAGGTGAGATTGTGGATTTTGGTCAAGGAAAGGTGGTACCGGTAAAGCTTGAGAATGAGATGCGCAACTCGTACATCGATTATGCGATGTCCGTGATTGTTGCCCGCGCTTTGCCGGATGTCCGCGATGGCCTGAAGCCTGTGCATCGTCGTATTCTCTATGCAATGCAGGAAGCCGGTATGGGCTCGAACAAGCCATACAAGAAATCGGCGCGCATCGTCGGCGAAGTTCTCGGTAAGTATCATCCCCATGGAGACAGTTCCGTCTATGATGCCATTGTCCGCATGGCGCAGGATTTTTCCATGCGTTATATGCTGGCGGATGGCCATGGCAACTTCGGTTCCGTGGACGGAGACCCTGCGGCAGCCATGCGATATACGGAAGTCCGCATGTCGAAGATATCGGAACTCATGCTTCAGGATATCGACAAAGAAACGGTAGATTTCACGCCGAATTATGATGAATCCCTGAAGGAGCCATCCGTTCTTCCGGCAAAGTTTCCGCAGCTGCTGGTGAATGGGACTTCCGGCATTGCTGTGGGCATGGCGACGAACATTCCTCCGCACAATATGTGCGAGGTCATTGATGGTACTCTCATGCTTATCGACAACCCCGATGCTACTATTGAGGAACTGATGCAGGTGATCAAGGGGCCGGATTTCCCCACAGCAGGGCTTATTCTTGGCACGGACGGCATCAGGGATGCGTATATGACAGGACGAGGTTCCATCAAGATGAGAGCCGATGCCCATATAGAGTCGATGTCCAACGGAAAATCCAGGATTGTGGCAACAGAGCTTCCCTATCAGGTCAACAAGGCCCGCCTTGTGGAAAAGATTGCCGCTCTTGTGCGGGAGAAAACCATTGACGGGATTACGGATCTAAGGGATGAGTCTGACCGGAACGGCATGCGCATTGTCGTAGAACTCAGGCGTGATGCCAATGCCAATGTCATACTGAACCAGCTCTACAAACATACGCAGTTCCAGGATAATTTCGGTGTCATCATGCTTGCTCTTGTAGACGGGAAGCCTCAGGTTCTGAACCTCAAGGAGATTCTCCACTATTACATCAAGCATCAGGAGGATGTCATTACTCGTCGGACGAGATACGAGCTGGCCAAGGCAGAGGCAAGGGCACATATTCTGGAAGGCTTGACGATTGCCCTGGATCATTTGGATGCTGTCATCACGACCATCCGCGAGAGCCATACGGCGGAGATTGCCAAGAGTGCCCTCATGGAGGATTTCAAGCTCTCGGACAAGCAGGCTCAGGCGATTCTGGATCTTCGCCTCCAGCGCCTTACGGGCCTGGAGCGGGAGAACATCCAGGAGGAATATCAGGAAACATGGAAGGCCATCGAGGAATACAAGGCTATCCTGGCCGACGAGAACCGCATCCTCGCCATCATCAAGGAAGAGCTGACGGCGGTGAAGCAAAAGTATGGCGACGAGAGGCGGACCCGCATTACTGTGGATACATCCTCTATGAATGTGGAAGATCTCATTGCCGAGGAAGATGTAGTTATTACCATCACCCATAACAATTATATCAAGCGCATGCCTCTGACAACTTACCGGAACCAGAAAAGGGGCGGGCGGGGCATCACCGGCATGGGAACCAAGGAGACGGATTTCGTAGAGAATCTTCTCATTACGACGACGCATCATACGATTCTCTTCTTCACGAGCCGGGGCCGCGTCTATTATCTCAAGGCCTATGAGATTACGGAGGCGAGCCGCCAGGCAAAGGGGACGGCAATCATCAATCTCCTGCAGCTCGAAAAGGAAGAAAAGATTACCGCAGTCATCCAGGTCAAGGAATTCAATCCGGAGAGGTTCCTTTTCATGGCGACGAAGAAGGGCATTGTGAAGAAGACAGGATTGGCAGAGTTCAGCAATCTTCGTAGGAACGGCCTTAATGCCATCAACCTGGATGCTGATGATGAGCTCATCGGTGTCAAATTCACAGACGGGGAGCGGTATGTCATCCTTGGCACGAAGAACGGCATGGCCATTGCTTTTGACGAGAGCGATGTGCGGGCCATGGGCCGGGTGGCTCGCGGTGTCAAGGGAATCAGCCTGAAGGAGGGCGATGAGGTCATCGGGATGGCGAATCTCCATCGAAATTCCGATGTGCTGACGGTCACTGAGCACGGCTATGGGAAGCGTACGCCCACGGAGGAATATCGTGCGCAAAACAGGGGCGGCAGGGGCCTCATTAACATGAAGGTCACGGAAAAGACCGGTGCAGTCATCGGTCTCAAGGTAGTGAAACCGGAGCAGGAACTCATGCTCATTACGACGGAAGGAATCATCATCCGCACGAATGTGGACGAGATTTCGGTCATCAGCCGCAATACCCAGGGCGTCATGCTCATGAAAATCGATGAGAACGACAAGGTTGCATCCATGGCCACTATGGATCAGAAAAACGAATGAGAGTCCGGTGTCCCACTTCGTTTCAATTTGCAGGAACGGGGTGGGACATCTTTAGCGGACTGATGATGCTATACTAGGGCAGTTTCAGTAATCATTGGCAGTAGTCTAGCGCAAGCAACCCCTTTGCCCCTGTTATACCACCTTTGGGACAAATTGCAA
>CACYDT010000132.1 GCA_902773295.1 uncultured Veillonellaceae bacterium
ATTGCGCGAATGGCACCCACCAAGCAATCGTGCGTGTGCTTTGCATAATTCATCAGGTCAAGCCTCCTTGCAATCAGTTGAAGTGTTAAGGGACATTCTACCTGATTACAAGGGCGCGTTTCGCAAGAAACGCGCCGCACGATTTCATTTATTTGTCAAGCCTTTTTTAATGCCTTTTTCAAAATATCTAATGAGAAATATGCTGTATTTGCTTAACTAAACGCCATTGCGCACAATCCTCCCATGCGCATTCGTAGATGCTGTTCCTTGTACAGATGGAGATTCCCTGTTCTCCATCCTCCCGCACTTCCCGTACCCCCGATGTATGGATGAATGTCCCATCCTCAAACCTCGGATTGCCTTCAACATTTCCATGGGCGATGCGCACCCCACCATGTTCCTCGATAAACCAATTTCTGAGCCTCATAGCATCCTCCCCCTGCAATGAAATCTTCTCCTCAAGTTTCACATCCATTCGCACAAGTGCAGGCAAGGAAACTCTTCCTCTGACTCCTCACCATTCCACCCAGTCAATGTTCCGGTACATCCAGCGTGCATTCCTTGTCGAAGAAGTCTATGTGGTAATGCCCGAAATACCATCTCCGATATCGAATGGATGGCTCCAGCTTGGAAAGCATCTTCACTGCATTGTCTTCCGATAGAGAAGGATCAAAGCCAAGCAGATTCCTATGGGGATGCAGGAACCGAAGCGGAGCCGCATGGGAAAACACCAAGTCCACCTGATTACCAGCTTTAGCGAGATTTTCCTTTGCCCTTGCAAATTCCTTCTCCGATGGCAATTCCTGCGGCCACCAGCTCACACCTTCCATGCGAAGCATTCTGTCAATGGACTTTCCCCCGCCAAAGGCAAAAAACTTCATGCCTCTCAGCCGGAAGACCTCTCCCCGCATGAAATGGAGGACATTCGACCGCAGCCGATGAACCTTCCCTCCATTCCACTCTTCGACAGGATATGCGTTGAGGAGGTCAAAGTTTTCGTGGTTCCCGTCGATAAAGAGGAACGTAGCAGGAACATCCGCAAGATAGTCCAGCTTCTCGGCATCGCTTTCCGCCTCGTGCACGTTTCCGGATGCATCCTCCCAGAGTGGCAGGCATTCCCATGGCATGCCGAAGTCACCGAGAACCAAGATATAGTCCCCTCCTGCCAAGGGCGGAAATCCTTTCTCCTTCCATCTGTCTGGCAGAAACCGCTCCACGCTCCCGTGCGTGTCTCCCGTAATGTAAAGCTTCATTGTGCTCCCCCTATGGACGTTCCTTCCCCGGCTTTCTGAATTCCAATGCGCTCGTATCCCTCATGCGCTTCTCCTGCCCTGTTCCAAGAACCTCACCCAGATAGACCGGATCCGTGAACAGGTCGTATCGCTTTGTTACGATGGGCTTCTGCCCCCTGCGGAAAAACACCTCCATCCCGAGGGGCATCCAAAGCACGTCCGCAATAGAACGGTTCATGCGAAGCGCGACCTGCTCGCAGGTTCCGTAGTCCATGCCGCCAAGGTAGATGTAGGTGTCGCAGTTGTTGATGATTGTCCTTGCATCTGAGTGGCCATACATCCCTTCCAGCTGGCTTTCAGACTGCAGGAGGATGATAGAGGAGATTCCTTTTTCGCGGAAGATGGAAATCAGTCCTGCAAAATCAGGGACATGGCATCCCGTGGCAAAATCATCGCAAAAGACATGGACTGGATGCGGCAGCTTCCTCTCCGGCTGCCTTTCCGCCAGTTCAAAGAGCGCCTTGAAAAGCTGCTGGTAGAAGAGACCGACAAAACGATGATGTGACATGTTGACGGGGGAAAGATAGACAAAAAGAGCCGTCCTTGGCATCATCAGCTTCCGAAAGTCGAACTTCTTGCGATTGGAGAGGATGCGTCGGATGTCCGGCTGGAACATTCCCTGCAGCGGCACCTGGAGGCTGTTCACGACACAGCTCGCCGTTGCGCTCGCGGAGTTCGACAGGTGAAGGAAGCTGGCCCATGCCACGTTCCCGACGAGATCTGTGTCCGCCAAATGCTCGAACTCCTTGTGCAGAAGGTAGATTTTGTCCTCCGCTTCCTTCTTTCGCGCCTGCTCCTGCTCTTTTTTCTGCTTCTTATCATCTTCCTCAAATACCTCGAAAAAGCCGCCGTCCTTTCTGGGGCTTTCCTTTACGACAAGCGTATCGAGCAGCTTCAGCGCATCCTTCATGGAGCTTCCTTCTTTGTAATGTCCATTGCGAACATACCTGAGAACCGGGATGAGAATGCTTTCTGCGGCATTGTTCCAATAAGGGTCATGAGTCTGGTTCCTCATCCCCGGGACCTCATGGATGATGGCTTGAGCCATCTGCTTGATGTCCGCCTCCGTTTCGCAATAGGACAGCGGGTCATATCCGAACCTGCTCTTTTCCGGCTCCACGAAGTTGATGATGCTCACATGGTATCCACGCCTTTGGAGCACTCGGGAGACCTCTCTGATCATGCCCCACTTTGTGAACACTCCTACTGCATTGCTGTGCGCCAGGTGCAGAAGATTCGGGATGACGATGCTTGTGGTCTTGCCGGAGCCGGAGCCTCCCACGACCATGATATTGTTGTTGAGCTGTGTTTTGCGGCAGTCCGTGGAAACCGTGCACCGGCTATCCTGCCCGAGAATGAAGTCATCATACGCTTCTTCCCTGATGTTCACTCATTCTCCCCCCATCCAATGCAATCCTGCGTCCCCTGCATCATTTCCCCCAATCCCTTGATTCCGTCCGCAAGGCCGAACTCCACCGCTTCCTGCGCCGTAAAGAAACGTTCGGCGGACGTGATGCTCGACAAGGTTTCGACACTTTGCCCGGTATGCTTGGCGAGAAGGCCGTTCATCTCTTGCTTTCTCCTCAGCAGGGCATCAGAAACAGCCTGCAAGGAACTGCTCTTTCCGCCAATCTCGCAAGAAACCATCGGCTCGTGGAGCATCACCCTTCCATGGGGAAGGATGTACCTCCCATGCGTCCCGCAGGACAGGATGAGAGCCGCCATGCTGTATGCCTCGCCGATGCAGCAGACCTCGACGGGAAGGCCTGCGGTCTGGATGGCATCATAGATCATCATGCCAGAATCCATGTAGCCACCGGGGGAGTGCAGGAACACCTTGACCGGAAGCTTTGCATCCTCCTGGCAGAAGTACATCATGCTTTCCACGAACCTCATGGCAAGCTCATCCTTAATCTCGCCGATGATGCAGGCGACGCGCTTCCCTGCCAGCGCAGCCCCCATGGATATTTCACGGATTCCTCCCGTTTCGTGGACAATTGCATGCATGAGGCACATCCTCCTCGCTTTTCTTTACTTTTGTGGAAGGCTCCCACATGTTTTTGTTCTCTCGAAATTTCATGATACTGTCGTTCAGCTTTTCGTAGTCAATCCTGTAAAGGAGCGTACGGTCCATCCCACGCCTATTCTTCGTGACTACGATGCCACGGTTCCGGAGATCATTCACAATTCTCTTTATTGTCCGCACGGAAAAAAAGGGTAGATTCACGTGCCACTCCTCGTATGTCTTTTCAATCCATACATCCTTGCTGTGCAGCTTGCGATTCCCCTGGATAAGCTTGTGCAATGATTCAAGGAAGACAGCCTTGTTGACACTCCCCAGAACGGCTGGCAGTATCTTAGAATCTGCATTAAACTTATACACGCCATGCTTATCCTTGCGCCTTGCCGCAATATAGTCCAGATTCAATTTTTCCATGGTATCACATCCAATCTTGCTGTTTTAGCAATTTCATATTCAATCATAAGCTTTGGAGAATCCAGCGCCCCATACTCTCTGGATGACGAAGCCGAACCTTTCATTTTTTCCTCCCGCCGAGGTGCCACCCGTCCTCTTTTCTGAACAGTCTCCCAAATAAAATTTACTTTGAATAGCATCCATGGATTCTTGAATCGCAGAATCCAATTTGCTATGATTCAGATAGAGGCTCTCGTGGGGTTACCGCCCCCACAAGGTCTCCACTGTCGTTCCAAGGACACTCGCAAGGTTTGCCGCCATGTCTGCCCTTGGAATCCGTTTACCGTGCTCATAGTTTCGATATCCTGGAACCGTCAGCCCTACCTTTCGCGCTATCGCTTCCTGGGATATCCCAGCTTTGACACGGGCTGTCTTTAGTTTTGTCTCCATATATCACCTACCCCTTTTTTTCTATTTCCTTAATAACTGTTTAGGACGTTTTCAGTATACACCTTAACGGTTGTTATGTCAACATTTGTTAAGGAGGTTTTTCGTCATGGACAATCAAAAAATATTCATCGACCGTCTCCGCACTCTAAGAAACGAAAAAAACGTGAGCCAAAAGCAAGTAGCCGTGGGACTTAATATAACGGAAACAGGCTACCAAAACTACGAGGTCGGACGGCGCAAGCCTACCTTTGAGATGCTCATTGCCCTCGCCGATTTCTTCGACGTGTCTATTGACTACCTGGTGGGTAGAACGGACACTCCTGAGGTCAACCGCCGATAATTTTCATCGTAACGCAAATCCATCGTTGATGCAGTCCTGTAGCCGAAGGCAAGAAAGGCCGCTCATGCGCCCAACCTTTGTCAAGGTATCCCTCTTTCAAATACCTGTTCGTAAAATCCAAGTGCGAATGGGATTTTTTGTTGTGCTGTAATGGAATCATGGATGGATTGCTTTTGATGTATTCAACACTTTTTTGGTGTTGAATACATCAAAAAAATATACTCCATGGTCTTTCCAAGGGAGTTCCAACTTTTTTATCGTGACAACATCAGGAGCCGCCTGCCCGCATTCCCTTGTATTCTATCAATCTTTTTCGTTCCGTCACATTCACCTCCATTTTACACTTATACAGTGTTTTCAATTTAAAATATATCACACTTTAAAAGTGTTTTCAAGACCTTTTTACACTTTTTTTTAGTTTTCTATTTACACATCAAAAGTGTATTATATGCTATAAGGGGGGAGTGTCATGCTATCCAAGGTATTAAAGGAACTACGTGCAACAAGGGAAATGTCCCAAGCCGAATTAGCTCATCACTTGAATGTAGCTCAACAAACTGTTGGCAAATGGGAAAAAGATATTGCTTACCCTAATATAGACACCCTCTTAAGACTCGCCTCCTACTTCAACGTCTCCACCGACTACCTCCTAGGGCGCACTGAGTACACTGACAAGGACAGCAATCCACCTAGTGGCCAGCTGTCAGCAATGGAACTGTCTCCTGAAGAGGAATCTCTGCTCCATGCCTATCGGAACGCAACCGACCGGGACAAGTCTATCGTTGATGCAGTCCTGCAGCTGAAAGTGTATGATGAGAAAAAATGAATGGAAATGCATAAGAAAAAAACGCCCCGTAAAGCAGCTGAACCGAAGAAATCATTATCCGATAACAGGGCGTGTTGATAAATTCATATGAGAACGGATATTTGTAGTAATTTGCATGAATTTATCGATAATTATGATATATTGATATGCAAGTATGCAGATTTGTGCTATTAAACATAAGTATTTTTCGAAGCAGCAAGGATACGTGTGATGTCAAAACTTGAACAATTTGACGCAGGAAGTTCCCTATGGTTCTTCCTGCACTCTATGAGATTCAGAATATATGTTCATAATGATGGGAGGGATATCCATGATTTATGGCTATGCACGAGTTTCCACGAAGAAGCAGCTGGAGGGAAATGGCCTTGAAGTTCAGGAGAAAGCTTTGCTGGATGCTGGTGCTGACACGGTGATCAAAGAGCAATACACTGGAACGACCATGCAGAGGCCTCAACTGGATGCCTTGGTGGAGCGTATGACATCAGGTGATACTCTGATGGCGGCCAAGCTGGACAGGATAGCAAGGACGGCTGTCGAAGGAGCAGAAGTCATTCGTAGACTTCAGGATCGCGGCGTGGCTGTCCATATCCTCAATATCGGTGTCCTGGATTCCTCTGCAACAGGCAGGTTGATGATGCAGGTTCTGCTGGCCTTTGCAGAGTTTGAGCGGGATATGATTGTAGAACGCACTCAGGCAGGCAGGGAAGTAGCGAGGACACACGCTGGCTACAGGGAGGGACGGCGGCCATTGCCACAGGCCCGGAAAGATGCTGCCGTGGATATGATTCTCCATGGACACAGCTACAAGGAGACCTGTGATGCTACTGGCCTTAGCAGGTCAACGGTATTGCGGGCTGTGCAGGCGGCAAGAGCAAAGCAGACGGTTTCCTGATGGATGATAAAAGAATATCTATTCCCCAAAGTCTTGAAAAATAAGATTTTGGGGAATAGAATTATAATAAAGGGGGGAAACCATAATGCTTAATCGTGACATATATCTGAATCGCTTGTACGGGCAGAAGGACAAAGATCTGGTGAAAATCATTACGGGGATCAGACGCTGCGGAAAGTCTACCCTTCTTTTCGACCTGTATTATCAGCGTCTACTGGGGGATGGCATACCTGCTGAGCGTATCATCAAGGTTGCTATCGACAATATCAAGAATGCCTCATTGAAAGACCCGGTGGCACTTTATCAGCACCTTTCCCAGCTGATGCAGGGGGAGGGGCACTACTATGTATTCCTGGACGAGATACAGCTGGTCGACAACTTCGAGGATGTCGTCAACGGCATCAAGCGTGATTTCGACTGTGATGTCTATATCACTGGCTCGAACTCCAAGTTCCTGTCCACGGATATCAATACCAAGTTCCGGGGACGAGGCATAGAGCTGAAATTGTTTCCGCTAAGCTTCAGCGAATACTACAGTCATTGCCAGGGGGACAAGCGCAAGGCCTTCAATGAATATATGATGTATGGCGGCATGCCGTATCTGCTTCAGGAGCCGGAGCCTATGCGAAGGGCTGAGTATTTGCGTACTATCACGGAGACTGTGGTCACGGATGATATCATCGAGCGTTATGGCATCCGCAATAAAGAAGTCTTGCGGGCTTTGCTGAGTCTGTTGTGCTCCAGCATTGGTTCTTATGTCTCCAGTCGTAAAATAGCAACCACACTCAAAAGTAGCGGGCATACGACCGTAGATCATAAGACTGTGGGCAGCTACATAGATCACCTGTGCGATTCATTCCTGTTTTATAGAGCGGACAGGTATGACATCAAGGGCAAGACCTACCTCAAGACGCTATACAAGTATTATGCGGTGGATATTGGTCTGCGTAATGCCTTTCTGAATTTCCGCCAGATAGAGCCTACCCATACCATCGAGAATATTGTCTATACGGAGTTGCTGCATCGGGGGTACATAGTTGACATTGGCAGGAATGAGCAGAAGGAAATTGACTTTATCGCCAAGAATATGAAGGATACCTTCTACATTCAGGTTTCCTACACACTGATAGACGAGAAGACACGGGAGCGGGAAGTAGGTTCTTTCCGCAAATTGGATGACGGCTATAAGAAGATTGTCATAACCATGGACGATGACCCATTTACAGACTTGGGAAATGGCTACAAGAAGATGAATATGTTGGATTTCTTGCTGGATGAAATGGCATTGGAAAAGGCTTGATCTTCCTACTTCACTTTGCTGGCTGTGCAAGCGACAATAGCAAAGCAGATTGTTTCCAGATGACCGGAGCCTTGACTGGCAAGGGATTGACAAGCTTACTGCCTATGCTAGAATGATGTTAAGAATCCATTTGAAAGGGGCCGCCTCATGGCAGAAACCAGATCCGAAGAACAATTGAAAGCCCTGTACGATGCCGCCTGCAAGAATGTGCTTTCTGAAAAGGGCATAGTGGCCCATATTCTCAAGACATGCGTGGAAGAGTACAAGGACAGCACTATCGAGGAGATTATCCAGTGCATTCAGGGCAAGCCGGAGATCGACAAAATACTCGTCCAAGATGCCAGTCTGCCAACGCGCATCGGCGGCGAACAGACGGAGGATGCTTCCGACAAGGAAGGAACCATCTTCTACGACATTCGCTTCACAGCAACGGTGCCATCTAGCGATGACGAAACCATAGAACTCATCATAAACCTTGAGGCTCAGAATGACTTCCATCCCGGCTATCCTCTGCTGAAGCGTGGTGTCTACTACTGCAGCCGCATGATTTCCAGCCAGTATGGAACGGTGTTCGTCCAGTCAGACTATGGCAAGATCAAGAAGGTATACTCCATCTGGATCTGCACCAACCCAAGCCAGAAGATGGAGTATACCATCACCCGCTACAAGATGACAGAGGAAAATATCGAGGGGAGCGCCAAGGCAGAGAAGAAGGACTACGACCTCTTGGATGTCGTCATGGTCTGCCTGGGACAGAAGAAGTACAACGAACTCACCGGACTTCTGAGTATGCTGAATCTTGTACTGAAGGACAACTATCTTAGCAGTGCAGACAAGCGGGAGAAGCTGGCGAAAGAATTCCATGTGGAGATTACCCCGGAACTGGAGAAGGGAGTGGCTGAAATGTGCAACCTGAGTGCTGGTATTGAGAGGC
>CACYDT010000133.1 GCA_902773295.1 uncultured Veillonellaceae bacterium
AAAGCTTTCTTGTCACTATAAAGCACGTCTAATTTTATCAAAATGGATATCTTAGGACTGTTTTGTTATCCGAATGAATAATTCAGGCTCATCAATATCATGACAGCTAATTTTATAACTGGTTCTGGCGCAAAATCTATTAACAATTGTATTTTTCTACAGAAAAATAATGAGGACTATATCACATCTGATGTTTTTTCACACTGTTTATCCAATGACCAATTCAAACAGGCCGTTGCTGAGTTAGTAAATTTTGGCCTACATCGCTATAAGCTAAATTATAGCAATCCTTACAAAGATAGTGGATTTCAGCTATATCAGAAATATGAATACGAAGATGTTTGTCGGATTCTAAACTGGAATCAAAACATTGTCCCTCTAAATATCGGCGGATATAAATATGATAATGTCACGAAAACATTCCCTGTATTTATTAACTATGATAAAGGCGATGACGTTCATGATTCTATCAATTATCATGACCGATTCATCAATAATTCTCAGCTTATCTCTTTATCAAAAAACAAACGCAATTTACAATCCGAAGATGTAACACGATTTAGAAATGCCCAAAAACTTGGTATTGCTGTTGACCTTTTTGTACGAAAAAACAAGGATGATAACATTGCCAAAAGTTTTTATTACCTAGGGCGCATGACCATGGAAAATGGAAAGGAAGTAAAAATGCAAGGCTCTGGTGATGATGCTGTTGAGATGCTTTGGAATTTAGACGTTAGTGTACGAGAAGATATTTACGATTATATAACGAGCGCAAATACTTAATTTAGGAGAGATGCGTATGAAAACTGTAAATGTAGTTGCTGCTGTGATAAAAAAAGATAATAAAATTCTAGCTACGCAGCGCGGTTATGGTGAATTTAAGGATTGTTGGGAATTTCCTGGTGGCAAAATCGAAGCCGGCGAAACACCTGCCGAAGCATTAGTACGAGAAATCCACGAAGAACTTAATGCCCATATAAAAATTGACTATGAACTCGGCATCGTCGAATACGACTATCCGCATTTTCACCTGAGTATGCAATGTTTTTTATGCTCACTTATTTCCGATGAACTAACCTTGTTAGAACACGAGGATATGAAGTGGCTCACCGCTACAACCATGGATACTGTCACTTGGCTTCCTGCCGATGCAGAAATGACCCCAAAAGTAAAAAAATATTACAAGCTTCGAGTTTATAACGGCGTTGCTCGTCCTTAGGAACTGTTCATAAATAAATTCTAGATTTGACTTGTCTACATCTCCATATGAGTCGTTGTCGTCAGTCGACATAGCACCGCTATGCCTCCTTCCTCTGCCTAGCCTATGGAGATGTATCCTTCGTCCTATCTTAAAATTTATTTGTTACCAGTTCCTTATTATAACGAAATTCGCCATTTTTCCACATAATCCAGCCCCGCAGGAAATCCCTGCGGGGCTTTCGTTTTCTTCCTACTGCAGCAAGCTCAAAACCGATGAACTGTTCTGGTTCGCCTGGGAAAGCATGGACTGCGCGCTTTGGGAGAGGATGTTGTTCTTCGTGTATTCCGCCATCTCCTTCGCCATGTCCGCATCCCGAATGGCGGACTCGGACTTCTGGACGTTCTCGCTGGCGGTGGTGAGATTGTCCGCCGTGTATTCCAAACGGCTCTGAAGGGCACCAATGGTCGTCTGCTCGTTCAAGGCCTTCTTCAATGCCTGGTCCAGCAGGCGAATCGCATTGTTCGCATCGTACTGCGTTGAGATGCTGACCTTCCTGCCGTTCTCCGACTGAAGCCCCAATGCCTTGGCCCGCATGTCGTGGAACCCGAACTTGATGGCCTGGTTCGCCTTCGTCCCAACCTGAAGAACCTTGTCCCCCACATGCCCGCCGTAGTCCGTAGTCCAGTGAATTGTCAGGTTATTAATGATGGAGGTCATGTTCTCCGGCGCATACCAAAATGTCGTGGAACCACCTTCCGGAACGATATCGTCCCCATCCAATTCCCTGCGGATTGTCCCAGCATTCTTCCCCGAAATTGCACCGGTATCCGTGTTCGTCAAATCAACACCGCAATACTGCCACAGGTTCGCCACAGAAGCCGATGCATTATCATTCGTGAAGTTTGTTATCACATCATTCCAAGTAGCACAAGCCCCATTCGTGGCATAGCTGACTGCATCATCCAAGTGAGCAGCTCCTTGGTTCACCAAAACACTCATAAATTTTTTGATTGCCTCAGCATCATTGCCGCCCATATGTGCCATATAACGAAGAGCAAGATAGCCACCTGCATATGGATCAGCCGTAGGCGTCATACCAATCAAGTTGGTTCCCCGCTCGTCCTCAATGCCATGGACAAACTCTGCCATCCCTTCCTTGATTTCCGAGGGAAGCATGCTAAAACCTGCAATACTTGCAGACATAACGGCATGCGTCATCTCATGTGCTATCGTTCGATCCAGAACCGCATTTCCGCCAATCGGGGATGTGCCGTTCACATTGGCAGTATCATGTATATCCATGGTGCTGAAATATGCCATGTTGACAACCAGTTTCAACGCCGTTGCTTTTTCGCTTGTACCATTCCCATAACTGGACTGTACCCAAGCCAGTGCCTGCGCTTGTTGAGGATTTGCCGGAGGATTCAGGTTCGTATCCACAAACTCCATGGTGATATCCTTGACTTCGGTATCCTCATCCCAAAAGCTTACACCGAGGGAATGCTGGATGAGATCCAAGGTATTCTCGACCCACTCCGTGTAGAGCGCATTGACAATCATCTCCTGCACACCTGTGCAATGGATTCCCATCTCCCCGGTAAACAAGGGCATCCCATTGTACTCCGCATTGGCATTGTCGTCCACCTGATCCACGTATTGATCCAGTTCCTTCTGCATGGTCTGGCGGTCGATGTCCGTATTGCTGTCATTGGCGGAATCCAGCGCCTTTTCCTTGAGAGTTCTCAGGATATCCACCGTAGTGGACATGGCGCTCTCCGCCACTTTCATGAGGCTCATGCCGCTCTGGGTATTGCGGATGTCCTGCTCCAGCCCCCGGATCTGGACCCGCATCTTCTCCGATATGGAAAAACCGGAGGCATCATCTGCCGCACCGTTGATGCGCATGCCGGAAGAAACCTTCTTCAGGCTCTTGCCCAGATTGTTCGTATTCTTGTTCAGTTCACCCAGCACCCTCTGCGCCGAGATATTGTTCTTGACCACCATTGCCATATCGAATCGCTCCTTCGTACCGTCCCCCACTCCTGTCTCTCCTATATATCGTAAGAAAAAGGAAAAAACTTAAATGCTTCACAAAAAAAGCACCCGTGAGCGCTTTTATGCTCCCGGGTGCTTCTGTATTCTCCCCATCCATTGTTTCAATCCACAATGCTTACATTGTCTTTCCCGTTCTCTTTCTTCGCCTTGTACAATGCCTGGTCGGCACGGCGGAACAGGCTCGACGCATCATCCTCTTCCTTGGCCTCGGTCACGCCAAGGCTCGTGGTGATATGCTTCCCGTCGGGCAGGAAGGTCACTTTCGACACGCCCTGGCGCACGCGCTCCGCAATCTTGGCGGCAGCCTCCACACCAATCCCCACGAGAATAATGAAGAACTCATCACCACCCCAGCGCCCCGGCGCATCCATACGGCGGGTATTCTCGCGAAGCACATCCGCTACGAGTTTCAATGCCTGATCTCCGGTATCATGGCCATAATTGTCATTGATTCCCTTGAAATCATCGATGTCCATCATAATGACAGACAAAGGCTGTCCGGCCTCCTTGGCAAGTTCCAAAGAACGCACCATCACTGCCTCCAGCTCGCCACGGTTCAAAAGAGCCGTAAGGCGATCCGTCTGCGCCAATTCTGCCAGACCCTGGTTCACAGCCTCCAGTTCCTGTGTCGATGTCCGGATAAAGTGCACCATATGTTGCATGATATGCGTTTGCCAGCTGAAATGCATTACATGGGGCGGCAAGGGATCCGCCAGCTCCCCGGCAGGCTCCCCTTCCCGCATGCCAACCAGCTGCAGGCACATATTGGAGACCACGATGTCCCCGCCGTTTCCATGGAACTCGCCGAATCCGTAAAAACCGGAAAACGGCGCAATCCCCCGACAGGAATCCAGTTCCAGCGAAATATCATTAGCCAGCAGCATCCACCTCGCCGCACAGCTTGCCAGCAGGATCCCCTCCGGCTGAAACAGCCGCATCTGCTGCCTCATACCACGAGCCTTGTCAATGATTCCCTCCGGGTCGCCATAGGCAAAATGAAGATGATCCCCCTGCTGGAAGTCTGCGCTGAAGACCACCGCCCCATCACTGCGGCAACTGCGGGGATACCTGGCCAATACCCGGTTCCCCCTCTCGAAGTAAATGGGGAACGTTGCCGCCTCCCAGGCAAACTCATCATTATCCCGAATACCCAGATACCTCTCATAAGCAGAAATGGCTGGAGCATGATCGATTTCCTTGACAACGGAAGAGCCATCCAGTCCCGTGATGATCATATCCCTTCCCAGTGGTTCCCAGCCAAAACACTCCATGGTTTCCACATGCAGTTCCTCGCCCTGCAGGATGACCACTGCCACGCCCGAGGTCATGGCATCCTTCTCCGTAAAGATGCAGCCCTGCTGGCCGAGATAGTCCTCATCCACAATACCGCCGAAAAAACGGATTTTGGGGTCTATCCCCTCCATGGCTGCCAGTATCGCTCCCGTGTCCAGGCTGTTGTCCACCATGAACATTCCCGCGGCCTTGACATCGGAATGCCCCTGCAAACAGGCCTTGATGGCCTGCCCGATCTCCCCGCTGTTCAAAGAGCGGCTGTGGAAGCTCACGACCTCCGCCTCCGTAGAGGAAAAGACATGAAAAGAAACAGATGTTCCTCCTTCGGCGACAATCTCATCCGCCACGCACAGTGCCACAAGTCCTCCGATAATCCCGGCATCCGGAAGGAATTCATGAAGCTTCCGAACGAGTTCCTCCAGAAAGTTCCTGTCTTTCTTCGTGCAAAAGACGGAAATGAACACGGAGGATATCACGGACATCTTTGCCATTTTCCAGCCGGCATCCTGCAACATATCCGCAAACTCGTCATGGCTTCTCACCACATACGAAAACTGTTTCATCTCAAACCAAATCCTTACCCGAACGCATGGATGAATTCCATTCCTTTGCCATGCAACACGCCACTTTTATCTATAGGTATCTATAGGTATATTATCATGCTATGTTTATAGCCTAACTTAGTAAATAATACTAAATTATTTTATAAACTTTGTTGCTCATTAACTGCTCTCGTCAAGCCGAGTATCGGACTAATCCTCAACCAAGCAAGCGGTCTA
>CACYDT010000134.1 GCA_902773295.1 uncultured Veillonellaceae bacterium
ACGTCAACTATTGAAACCGCCGTGTACCGAACGGTATGCACGGTGGTGTGAGAGGACGGCGGCTAATCACCGCCTCCTACTCGATTTTGCCCGAACTGCCGATTGTCCAAAATTTTCTGTGCATCTTTACAAATTTGCCACGGGACTCCAATGTGTGATATACTAGGGGACATTAGCATTTACCGAAAGGAATCATTCTTGCTTGAGTCATGAACATGTAGGTAAGGTGGAATTGGTATGAGGAGTGCTCGTTTGCGGGTACAAAACAATATCCGATGGCTGGTGGTTGGTCTTTGGGCGCTTCTTGGCATCGTGACCCTGCGGTATGCCTGGCTTCAGCTTGTGCAGGGGGATGAGCTGGCGGAGCGCATGCGCCAGCAGGTCGGCGAGGACTATTCCCTGCAGTCCCCGCGGGGAGCCATCATAGACCGCAATGGGCGGGAGCTGGCTGTCAGCACGATGACGAAGTCCCTTTTTGTGGATCCGAACCATGTGGAGGATCCCAAAACCCTCGCGGCGGATCTGGCTCCTCTTATCGGAAAGTCGGAAGAGGAAATCCTCGATGATATCGCCATCGGGGGCGGCTTTGCCTGGGTGAAGCGCCGCATGGAGCATCCGGAAGCGGAAGCGGTGAGGCAGCTCATACGGGAGAAATCCTATGGGAATTGCCTGGGATTCCGCGAGGAAGCAAAACGGTACTACCCAAACGATGTCCTGGCGGCGAATGTGCTGGGATTTGTCGGGACAGATGACAAGGGTCTCGATGGTATTGAGCAGGCCATGGACAAATACATCAAGGGCGAAGTGACGGATACCTTCCTGTATACCGACCGCAGATCCCGTCCCATTCTGGAATCCATTTTTGCAAAACGGAGATACCAAGGGGATCGGTGCAAGACCATTGAGCTGACGATTGACAGCGCCATCCAATTCATCGTGGAACAGGAACTGGATAAAGCAATGGCCGCTACGAGCCCGGCGGCGATCACCTGCGTTGTCATGGATCCGAAGACGGGGGAAGTGCTGGCGATGGCATCCCGTCCTTCCTATAATCCGAACAAATTCCTGGACTATTCCCCGGAGGTCTGGAAGAACCGGGCCGTGTCCTTCATCTATGAGCCGGGTTCTACGTTCAAGGCCGTTGTTGCGGGAGCAGCGCTTCAGGAAAAGGTGGTATCGCCGAACCAGATTTTTGTGGATCCGGGATATGTCATGGTTTCGGGGCGGCGCATCCAGAATTGGAATGGCGCAAGTTTCGGTACTGTGACATTCACGGATGTGGTAAAGAACTCCCTCAATACGGGATTTGCGCAAGTGGGTCTGCGCCTTGGCGCGGAGAAGCTCACGGAATACGCGAAGCTCTTTGGGTTTGGGGAGATTACGGGCATTGAGCTTCCCGGCGAGGAATCCGGCCTCCTTTTCAACCCGGAGGATATGAGGGATTCGGATATGGCCACGATGTCCATCGGTCAGTCCATTGCTGTGACGCCTTTGCAGCTTGTGACTGCGATGTCTGCCATTGCCAATGACGGCATCCTCCTGAAGCCGCATATTGTGAAATCTATTCGCAATGCCGATGGTTCTGTTTATATGGAAACAGAAAAAGAAGAAGTCCGAAGGACCATTGAATCGGTGACGGACAAGATGCTCGTGGGGCTTCTGGAGGAAGTCGTCGCATCGGGCGGCGGCAAAAAGGCTGCGGTCAAGGGGTACCGTATTGCCGGCAAGACGGGAACGGCTCAGAAGATCCGCGAGGATGGAGCCGGATATATGGACGGGCGTTATATCGCATCCTTCTGTGGTTTTGCTCCGGTGGAGAATCCGAAAATGGCGGTTCTCGTGATGATTGACGATCCTCTGGGCATTTTCTACGGTGGGCAGATTGCCGCCCCGGTCGCGGGGAGTATTTTCGCGCAGCTTTTCCGCTATATGCATGTCGAGCCGACAGACAATGCCTTCCTCGGCTTGGAGGAGGAAGATGAGAAAGCGCCCCAGAAGCCGGCGGTTCCGAAGCCGAAGCATGTATACCAGGGAGATGTTCCCAATGGGAAGGTGGTTGTCCCGGACTTCACGGGAAAGAGCATCCGCGAAGCTTCCAAGACGGCCACGGACAATGGCCTCAAGTTTGACAGCGAAGGCTCCGGTTTTGCCACAGGGCAGAGCATCCCCGCAAATACATTGGTAGACAGCGGCACGAACATCACGGTTTACTTCAGTCCATGATGGCGGTGTCAACGCTATAGGATATGTATATAGTATAGAAAGAAGAAATAGGGAAATGAAACAGGAACAGGGATTTGTTATAGGTGTGGAGGATGGCATTGCCCATATCAAGGTGGGAAGGCATGAGGATTGCACGGGATGCGGAGGATGCCCTTCCAGCCGGCAGGTGATGGTGGATGCGGTCAATGACATTGGTGCGGCGCCCGGCCAGCATGTCCGCTTCGAGATGAGGGAAGAGCATGTCCTCGTCGGGGCCTTTGTCGTTTTTCTCATGCCCCTCATTGCCGCAGGGCTGGGGGCGTGGATTGGCTGGCAGGCCGGAATGATGCAGGGATGGGAGGAAACCCGGAGCATCGCGGCAGGCGCTGCCGCATTCTTCCTTTGCTCTCTGGCAGGGGTCAAGCTCTTCGACAAAAAAGTCGCAAGAGATCGGCAGATGAAACCCGTGATTGTAGATATATTACAATAATGATAATATGACATAGTTTTGGAAACTGAGGTGATATGTTCATGTTCAAGAGTTTTCTTGGCGGCATCCATCCGAAAGATGGCAAGGAGCTGGCAAAAGACCGCCCCATTGAGACTTTGCCGCTCCCGTCCGAGGTGGTGATTCCCATGAGCCAGCACATTGGTGCGCCATGCACGCCTACGGTGAAAGTTGGGGATCATGTGAAGAGGGGCCAGGTCATCGGTACCAGCGATGCCTTTATGCATTCGGATATTCATGCGTCGATTTCCGGGAAGGTGACGAAAATCGACATGTTCCCGCATTCCGGCCGCTCCGGTTGTCAGGCCGTTGTCATAGAAAATGACGGGCTGGACGAATGGGCGGACGGTCTTCCTCTTCACAGGGACTGGAAGGAAATGGGGACGGACGAGCTTCTGGATGCCGTCCAGTCAGCAGGGATTGTTGGCATGGGAGGCGCGACTTTTCCGGCGCATATCAAATTGAACCCATCCAAGCCCGTGGATGTCCTTTTGGTCAACGGCGCGGAATGCGAGCCGTATCTCACGGCGGATTACCGTCTCATGCTGGAAGAGCCGGAGCGCATCGTCACGGGAATGCTCATCATGGGAAAGATCCTGGGTGTCAAGGAGAGCTTCATCGGTATCGAGGACAACAAGCCGGAGGCAATTGAAGCCATCGGGAAAGCCTGTGAGGGCACGGGGATCCATGTGGCTGCCCTGAAAACGAAATATCCCCAGGGCGCGGAAAAGATGCTGATCTATGTTGTCACCGGCAGGGAGGTTCCCTGCGGGGGGCTTCCCATGGATGTAGGAGTGGAAGTCCAGAATGCCGCCACTGTGGCGGCAATTGCAGATGCCGTCCGCGAGGGAATTCCCTTGATTGAGCGTGTCACGACGGTTTCCGGCGATGCGGTGAGAAATCCCAAGAACCTCAGGATCCGCATTGGAACCAGGTATCGGGATGTCATCGACTATTGCGGAGGTTTTTCCGAGGAGCCGGACAAGCTTTTGGCGGGCGGTCCCATGATGGGCTTTGCCCAGTATACCTTGGATGTTCCTGTGATGAAGGGGTCGTCAGGAATCCTCGGGCTGACGAAAAAGCTTACGGATCATGGGCCGGAACGGCCTTGCATCCGTTGCGGCCGTTGCGTCAAGGCCTGTCCCATGGGACTGGTTCCGAGTATGCTCAGCATTCTCAGCCAGCAGCAGGACTTTGCCCGTGCCCGGGATGATTACGGGCTCATGAACTGCATCGAGTGCGGGAGCTGCACCTTTGTCTGCCCCGCTAAGAGAAACATCGTGCAGTACATCCGCTTGGCCAAGGGCGAGATCCGCGCAGAGATGGCGAAAGCAGCGCAGAAGGAGGAAAAGAAATGAGCGAAGAAGCAATCAGGCACCCGGTTTCCGAGGCGGAACCGGTGTTTACGCTTTCCTCGTCCCCGCATATCAGGGACGGCGAGAGCATCGAGCATATCATGTGGCAGGTGAATCTTTCCCTGGCACCGGCGGCGATTTTTGCCGTCTTCTGGTTTGGTGTTCCGGCATTGGTCAACATGGTGACCGGGATTGTTTTTGCCGTGGCTTCGGAATATGTATGGCAGCGGGCCATGGGCAGGCCTATCACGGCTTTTGACGGGAGTGCCTGCATTACGGGTCTTCTCTTGGCCATGTCCATGTCCCCGCTGCTTCCGCCCTATATGGTGGCCATCGGCTCGGTCATAGCCATCGTTGTGGCGAAGCAGTCCATGGGCGGGCTGGGGTTCAACATCTTCAATCCCGCCCATATCGGCAGGGCAGCGCTCATGGTTTCCTGGCCTGTGGCGATGACTGCATGGACGGCTATGAAGGACGCAGCGGGCGGAGTGGATGCCGTGACCAGCGCAACGCCGCTTGCCATCCTGAAACTTCAGGGATATGATGCTCTGGTGAGCACCTTCGGCGGGCAGACCGCCATGTACCAGTCCATGTTCCTCGGGACGAGGAACGGGAGCCTTGGAGAGACGAGCACCGTACTCCTGCTTCTCGGGGGTCTTTACCTGATTTGGAAGGGCTACGTGAACTGGGTCGTCTCTGCGGTGATGATCCTGACCGTGGCAATTCTCACATGGGTCTGCGGGCCGGCGGG
>CACYDT010000135.1 GCA_902773295.1 uncultured Veillonellaceae bacterium
AACTCGAAAGGAAGGCGTTACGCGATGAACATATTATACAACAACAATTCGGTCATTGGTAGACTTTTCCAGTATTTTTCTGCTTAGATGCCTTTCTGCCCAATGGGGGATTTGCCCATGAAAAAAGCTAATCCTTGCATGGATTGTGCGGATAGGGCTTGTTTCAGGAGCCGTTGGGTGATATAATGGTGATAGTTGATTTGCAGTAAAATTCTGTGATTGATGTAGAGGAGGAAGTATGATGAAAAAGATGTTAGCAAGCATGGCGGCCGGTGCGATGATCCTCGCAGGGAGCGCTCTTGCCAGCGCGGGAGAGGCATCCTGGATGACCTCGGATGATGTGAGCCTCGGTGGGATGCAGCCACGCATGTCCCTGGAGTATGTGGAGGGAGTTTACGGTCCCATGAAGGCAACGTCCACTCATTACAACAAGAATGCGGTGGGGTACGGGGATACGGTCAAAATCATTCCCACATCCGACGGTACAGCGGTCAAATCCATTTTAGTGAGCGGGAACAACGGCTGGGCGACCCCTGCCGGCATCACGGTGGGAATGAAGGTTGAGGAGGTAGTGAAGATCTATGGCGATGGAACCGTTCATCCCACGCGCCATAAATCCCATCACATGCACGGCTATGATTACTACACCTATTTCCCCGGTTCCGATCACTCGATTTACCTGACGTTTGCGGCCAAGGATGGCAAGGTGGCCTACATGAAGGTCGGAACCATGGAACGGTAAGAGAAGAAAAAGAGAGACCCAAAATGCCGGAGACCTGCGGATCCCCGGCATTTTGGGTCTACGGATTCCGTCAGACGTACCAATGGACCATGGCCTTCATCATCAGGTCTGTATCCTCGTCACGGACGGTTTCCAGTTCCGGCAGCCAATCTTCCGAGAAGAGGGGAAGATTGGCCACTGTTTTTTGTATAGCCTTGCGGACTGCCTGGATGTCCGAGGCACTTTGGGCGGAGTTCAAGAAACTGCCCAGGACCCTGCCTACTTTTTGCATGTCATCCTCTATGAGGGAACGGGTGGTTGCGTCCAGACTGGAAAGGCGGAGTACCGAATGGGAGATCCGGTCGTCCGATGTCATGAGCTGTTCCGGTTTCACCAGGAGTCCTGCCTGTTCCAGCTTCTTTGCGACGGTTTCCCCATCCTGTCCGTCCGGTAGCCGCAGGAGAACCAGGTGGTTTTCCGTGGGGCTGCAAAGGAGCGTGCAGCCGGATTCGCGCAAGCCTTTCTCGAGAGCACGGGCATTGTTGATGACTTGTTCCGAATAGTCCCGGTATTCCTCGCAAGCGGCCTCGCGAAAGATGATGACCAGAGCGGCCAGGACATTCTTCTTCAGGGAAACATGCCCGGTATCGATGACTGTTCGATTCAGAAGGTCTGCCAGCTTTTTTTTGCAGAGGATGATGCCGCTTTGGGGTCCGTGCAGGGCATCGCTGGCGGCAAAGGTGACCACATCGGCCCAGGGAATGGGGGAATCCATCATTCCAGCAGCCACCAGGCCGGAGTTCTGCCCAAGGTCTACCCAGAGGTATGCCCCTGCATCGTCTGCAATTTTCCGAAGCTCCCGGCAGTCGATGTTGCGGGGATAGTTGACGGGGGAATAGATGATGAGATCGGGCATTTTCTGCATGGCCAGGCTCCGTATCTTGGCAAAGTCCAGGCGCAAAGTGTCCGGCTCCAGTCCGAATTTCAAAAAATTGTACTGCATCCGGTCCCCTGTGCAATGCTCCTGTTTTCGAAGGTTGAAGGACAAAATGGTGTCCCCCGGTTTTGCCAGGGCCAGAAGGACAACCCGGGAGGCTGCAATGGGGTTCCCTATCCGCACAATGGCATGCTCGGCCCGGAAGAGCGCAGCTGCTCTTTGAGCTGCCATCCTTTCCAGTTTGCTCGTATGGTCGGCAGCATGATGGTCGAGGAAATCATTTCCGAGGGTGCTGCCTTTGAGATAGGAGGCAAAGGGGGAGGCTGCGTTGGTTGTGGGGATGAGGGAAAGGGTGGTCAACTGCCGGAGCAGTGATGAGCGCAAAACTTCCCATAATTCGGGGTCAAAGGTTTCCAGGTTGTGAAGCAGTTTTTCAGTATTCACGTTCTTCCTCCATCCATCAAACAATTCCCGTGAGCATGTAAAACAGGACGCACAGGAACGGTACAAAAAATTTCAGCCCCATGAGGGCAATGATATCGAAATAGGCTTCTTTATGGGAAAGGCCGCAAATGGCAAGCAAGGTGACCAGGGCACCGCAATGGGGTACAGGGTCGATGCCGATGGAGGCGATGGCCACGATGCGGTGCAATACGTCGAGGGGAATTCCCTGCGTTGCGGCCATGGCAGCCCATTCCTCTCCCAGCATGGAAAGGGCGATGGTAAGGCCGCCGGAGGCTGATCCGGTGATGCCGCCCATGACATTGGTGGTGACCACGGCGGAGACCAAGGGGCCTGCCGTATCGCCGATGCCCACCAGCAAGTCCTTGATGGGCAGGAATCCCGGCAGACTTACGAGAACGCTGCCGAAGGCAAAGCCCGATGCCACATTGAGAACAGCGGCACAGGAGGACGCTGCACCGTAGTTGATGTTGTCGAGGAAGCTCTCCTTGCTGTGCCGGTAGCGCTTGCGCCCGATGATGGCTGCCGCGATGCTGCTGGCAATGAGGGCTGCGCTGATGGACCAGATGGCCTGGACTTTCCCGACGCTTGCCGCCAGAAGAGGCAGATGGAAAGGCAGGAATCGTTCGAGGCTTTTCTCGTCCCAATGGAATCCCCATTCCCAGTGGAAAGGGTTGCTGAGAATCATGTTGATGACAATGACCATGAGAAGTGGCACCAAGGACCAGGCCCAATGGGGCAGGGTTTTGTCCCTGCGTCGTTTGCGTTCTACAGCCTCTCCGTATCCCTCCCCTTTTTTCTGCAGGGATCTGGCGCGGAACATCAGCCAACCAAGGCTCAGAAGAAGAAACAGAAGGCTGGCGAACATGCCGATTCCCGCCCCTGCCCAAGTGGATGTGCCGAAGTAGGAAGATGGTATGATGTTCTGGATCTGGGGGGTTCCCGGAAGGGCTACCATGGCAAAGGAGAAAATGCCCATCCAAAGGGTTGCCGGCAAGAGCCTCTTGGGAATGTCTGCCTTGCGGAAGATTTCCGCTCCGAAGGGATACATGACGAAGGCCACTACGAAGACGCTGAGCCCACCATAGGTCAGGGCGGCGCATCCCAGGAGGACGGCGAGGATGGCACGCGTCTCCCCCAAAAGCTCCATGATCTTCCCGGCGATGGCAGAGGCCAGGCCTCCTTTTTCCATGAGGCGGGCGAACACGGCGCCGAAGAGAAACACCGGGTAGTATGTTTTTGTGTACTCGGCCAGACGTGTCATGTAGAGCTCGCTGTAGACCGGCAAAATGCCGAATTCGCTGAAGATTGCTGCCATGACGGCAAAAAACGGCGCAATCAGGATAATGGACCAGCCTCGATAGGCGAAGGACATGAGTCCCAGAATGCCGGCACCGATGCAAAAAGTTTCCAAAAGTGAAACACCCCCTGTTGTTATAGTCTTTTGTGTGCATGCAAACGCCCCAACAGCTTGGTCTGTTGGGGCGTTGTCTTCTATCTCATTCCGATGCTTTCCAAGGTTCTCTGCACCATTTTCTGCCCTTTCCGTTCTGCAAGGATTGCAGCCCTGACGGCAGAGGCATGGCTTTGCGGCTTTTCTGCCTGCAACCTCTGCCCCAGTGTTTCCCTTTTGTGCATATTCATTTTCTTCATCGTGTTCCTTGGCTCCTTTTTTCCGGGGATGATTCCCCGGTAGCATCATTTTTCCATAGTATAGCAAGTCTGGGCGGCTCTGTCCAATGGAAAGGCTGCATAGGCATTATGCATGCCATACATGGGAACTGGAAGAGGGTTTATGGAATATTTTCGGCGTATTTCTTGTGAAATGCCATGATTTCAGCTATAATCCATATAGAAATTAAAAAATATTGCATAAAACTCATAACTCTATTGCAAAGAGGGAATAATTTATGGAACTTTCCCAACTCATTTATTTTCGCACGATGGCACATATCCGCCATTTCACAAAGGCATCCGCAGCGCTTCATGTCTCCCAGTCTGCTCTGAGCCGTTCCATCGGCAAACTGGAGGCGGAACTGGAAGTGCCGCTTTTTGAGCGAAGCGACAAGGGGCTGGCCCTGACGGGCGATGGGCAGCAATTCCTGCAGCATGTGGAGCGGGCCTTGCAGGAACTGGAACTTGCCCGCCAGGATATTGCCGCCAAGGGGCAGCCGGATCATGGTATTGTCAATTTGTCCTTCATCCATTCCCTGAACGGGCATATCCTGCCGAAATTGCTCAAGGATTTCAGCATGGAATACCCGGACATCAAATTCCACCTGAACCAGAACAACTCTGCGTTTCTTTCCAAGCAGGTGGAGCGGGGAAAGACGGATCTTTGCCTGTGTTCCACTATGCTTTGCAGCGAGCAGGTTGCATGGAACTATCTTTGGTCAGAGGAGCTCTTCATTGTTGTGCCCCGGAATCATATCCTTGCTTCCAGGCAGAGCATCCATCTGAAGGAAGTGGAAGCGGAACCTCTCATCACACTGAAACCTGCCTACAGCCTCCGCATCCTGGCTGACCAGTTTTTTGAACTGGCGGACAGCCACCCCAATATCATATTTGAAGGGGATGACATTACGGCCATTGCCAATCTGGTTGCCTCCGACCTGGGCGTAGGCCTGATTCCAAGGCTGCCCGGGACGGAACATCTGGATCTCGCCTTTATTCCCGTTTCCTTCCCCGTGTGCAAACGTGCCGTTGGCATCGCTTGGAACACCACCCACAAATTATCCCCTGCGGCGGTGTGCTTCCAGCAATTCGTTCTGAATCGTTTTGCAGGTGCAGATCCAAAACAAT
>CACYDT010000136.1 GCA_902773295.1 uncultured Veillonellaceae bacterium
AGAGCGTGTAAGACGGAACGGCTACGGTCGTGCCGCAGTGCTCAGCGAACCAAGAATCCCCTGGCTTTAGCCATGGGGAGTGTCAACTTGGTGAAAAATCTCGCAGCCATGCCTATGGCGGTTCAGGCATAGGGCTCGCGCTTGCTCGTCAATTTGTGGATATCCATGATGGATCCATTACTGCGAAAAACCTCTCCGGTCGTGGAGGAACGAGCATCTTGATATGTCTGCCAACTACGATAACTGAAACACATCCATGAAAGCAGAGGGGGGCAGCTGCACGGCAACGATATCAGGCTTTTTCCAAAGCCATTCCAAAATCCTCGAGCAGATCATCTTTGTCCTCGATACCCACGCTGACCCGCACAAGATCATCCGTAACCCCTGCCCGCGCCTTTTCCGCTCCGTCGGCGTGAAGAAAAATCGTGGAGCTTGGGTGAATGACCAAAGTCCGGGCATCACCGATATTGGATACATTCAGCGCAATGGTAAGATGATTGATGAAACGAAAGGCTCTTTCCCTGCTCCCTAAGGAAAGTGTCAGCATCGTACCGTACCGTCCCGCAAACTGCCGCCGGGCAAGCTCATGCCAAGGGCTTCCCGGCAAGCCGGGATAATTGACCTTCACGGACTCTTTACCGGCGCAGCATCTTGCAAGTGCCATGGCGTTTTCCGAAGCGCATTCCATACGGAGCGCCAGAGTATCCAGCCCGATCCCCGTCAGATAAGCGTTGAACGGAGAGAGCGTACTGCCGAAATCCGTCCTCATCCGCCCACTGAGACGAGCAAGGTAGCTCATGGGACCAAAAGCGGCAAACTCCGCAAGCTTGGGAAACTTTTCAGCATTCCAAGGAAATTTCCCCGCCACCACGATGCCACCCACGGAATTCCCATTGCCGTTGATAGCTTTGGAAGTGGAATGGATGACGACATCCGCACCAAGGGCAATCGGGCGAACCAGATAGGGAGTTGCCACCGTATTATCCACAAACAGCGGCACCCCATTGGCATGAGCCAGTTCAGCCAAGGCACCTATATCGGCCACATCCAGCTTTGGATTGCCGATGGTTTCCGTGTAAAAGAGTTTTGTCTTTTCCGTAAGACAGGCAGCAAACGCCTCCGGCGTGGTTTCTTCCGCATAACGCACATGGATGCCATAGGAAGAAAGCTCCCGAAACAAAGAACTTGTCCCTCCGAACAAGGAACCGCTGGCTGCAATCTCGTCACCGGCAGACACGATGTTCATGATGGACATGGACACAGCCGCCATGCCGGAAGCAAAGGACAATGCCCCGATGCCTTCTTCCAACGCCGCGATCCGCCTCTCAAAGGTGGCCAGTGTCGGATTTCCCACGCGGGTGTAGACAAACCCCGGTTTTCTTCCGGAAAAGATCTTTGCCATATCTTCAGCCGTTTCCTGGGCGTAGGCTGCTGTCTGGCAAATGGACGAAGTGGTGGCTCCTGTGGCCTTGTCCGGCTCAAATGCCTCATGGAGCAGTTTGGTCGCAAATCGACGGCTCATGAGGCATCGCCTTTTTCCACGAAAAGTGTATAGGTGCCATCTTCATTCTGCGTGAGTTCCAACACCTTATGCCCTTCATCCTTCAGGCTGCGGGGAACATTCTGCACCGGTTCCCCATCATTCAGATGCACTTCCAAGATTTGACCGGCCTCCATATCCTCCAAGGCCACCTTCGTCTTGACAAAAGTGATCGGGCATGTCACATCCGTTATATCAATAAATCCGTTGGCTGCAATGCTCATTGAGAATCACCCTCCTCAGTCCAGAATCCTCAGTTCCTCTTTCGTCACATTTTTATCGCGGTCGATCCGAAAGCTGTTCAATACCGGCTCTTCCCCCGCCAGGGAAAGGATGAGATAGCTGGCTCTCGTATCGTAGGCCAGCCGCTTGTCCTCCTCCGATGGCCGGGAGGGAGTCGCAGGATGGCTGTGGAAATTGCCCAAGAGTCCGATGCCTCTTGCCCGCATATCCTTGACAGCCGCAAACTGCTCATTGGGATCCATAGAAAAATGTTCGGCGCTGGCATCCGTGTTTGTCAGGAGATAGACCTTTCCCACCGTCTTGACATCTCCGTCGAGTTTGCCGCCGATAAGTCCGCAGGCTTCCAGCGGGGTATGTTTTTTTGCATGCGTCACAATGGAATCGTACTGCTCCCTTGTCAGGATAACCATAACATCACCCGACTCTCGTATTGCGCAATTTGCAGGTCGGCGGTTCATAGTCGAAAAGTTCCGTGATGGCAGGCTGCTTTCCGCATACGGCGCAATCCTCATTCGCAGGGAGCTTTACTTTGCGGAATGCCATGGTGAGGGCATCATAGGTCAGAAGCTGTCCCGTCAGAAGCTGGCCTGCTCCCAAGATATACTTGAGTGCTTCCGTGGCTTGCAGGGTACCGAGGACACCGCCCATGACTCCCAAAACACCTGCCTGACGGCAGGTGGGAACAGCATCCTTCGGCGGCGGTTCCTTGAACACGCACCGATAGCACGGCCCCTCGCCCGGCACATAGGTCATGGTCTGTCCTTGAAAACGGATAATGCCCGCATGGGAAAAAGGCTTCTTCAGCAAGACACAGGCATCATTGATGAGGAACTTCGCCGGGAAATTGTCCGTGCCGTCCAAGATGAAGTCATAGTCCTGATCACGGATGATGTCCTGGATATTTGCTGCCGTGACCTGCTCATTGTAAGTATGCACCTTGACCTCCGGGTTCATGGCGGCAATGGTCTCCCTGCCGGATTCCACCTTTGCTTTTCCAACATCCTGCGTCTGGTGTATGATCTGCCGCTGGAGGTTCGAGAGATCCACCACATCGAAATCCACCAAGCCGATGGTGCCGACCCCTGCTGCGGCCAGATACATGGCAGCAGGCGCTCCCAGTCCGCCAGTGCCGATGATCAGCACCTTGCCGGAGAGGATTTTTTCCTGTCCTTTGCCTCCCACCTGTTCCAATATGATATGACGGGAGTAGCGTTCCAGTTGCTCATTTGTGAGGCTCATCTGCTGCCACCTCCCATGAAATACAGGAACTCGATGGTATCGCCTTCCTCTACGAAGGTCTCCTCGAATTTGCTCCGCTCGACAAACGCATCGTTCTTCTGCACCGTCACATATTCCGGCTGCTCAGCCTTGGCCAGCACCAAGAATTCCTTGATATTCACCGGTTTTTCAATCACCAGTTCCTCTCCATTGACTTGGACTTTCATGGGGCATCCTCCTAATTCATATTTTACATATATGTTTTAACTTTCACTGTCATTATTATATAGTAATGGTGCATCTTTGTCAATAAATTTTCATATATATCATAGTTGATTAGTATGATATTATTCATCAACAACTCCTGAGAGGGGATTTCTTCACAGCACCGCCTCCACTTCCTCCTGAAACGCCTTCCAACCAACACGATCCAAGGTGTTCCGGAACCGTTCGCCGGATTTGGCATTCTTTTCAAAGAAGGAAAGCGCTGCATCCACAATATCGTACAGCTTGCTCTCTTCAAATGCAATGGGCAGGAAGGTTTTCCCCACTGCAATGCGGTTGCCGTACAGTCCTCCGAAGGAGATCACAAATCCGGACTCGCCCTGCCATGCGTCCGTGGGACAGCTCTTCACGCAACGGCCGCAATAAACGCATTTGTCCTTGTCGAAGGATACCGTTTCCGCTTCCTTGTCCACTTGTATGGCATGATCGCGGCAGACTGCCTCGCATACGCCGCAATAAATGCAAGCCTCTTTGTTCCAAGCCGGGAGCATCCCGCCTTTGATGCCCATATCATTCTCCTCGGCTTTCAGGCAGTTGTTGTGGCAGCCCGTGAAACCGAACTTGAACTTGTGGGGCAGTTCCCTGCCGCCGTAACGCCGATCGAACTCCGCCGCCAGCTTCGCCGTATCGATGAGTCCCGACGGGCAGACAGCATTTCCCTGGCAGGCGGTAATGGTACGGACACGGGGGCCGCATACGCCCACCGACACGCCGCCGTCTGCCAGCGCCTTTTTCACTTCATCAATATCCTCTGCTTTGATGAACGGAATCTCAATGCCCTGCCTGGATGTGAGGTGAATGTAGCCAGCACCGAATTTCTCGGCTACCTGCTGCACCGTGCCAAGCTGGGCAGCCGTGAAGTGTCCGCCCACGGACTTCAACCGCATGGAAAAGGTATCCTTTTGCTTCTGGCGCATAAAACCGCCTTTTTTCAGTTCTTTATAGTCAATAGCCATCGCACTTTCCTCCCACGTCCACATACGCTGCTGCCGCTCAAATCCCTTCGCCGTCTATCCCCGAAAACACTTCCTTTTCGACGCGCTCCAACCGCTCCACTTTGCCGTCCTTCACCACCACGGTAAGCTCGCCGTTCAATGGCAAATGCTCCATGATATAGCGCATGGTTCTTTCACTGAAGAGAGAGCCTTCCTCCTCCACCGCACTGACGATGCCTCCTCCAGCTACATCATAACCGTCCACAAGGACGAACCGGCCCGTAGCCTGAAAGTCACGAAAGAGGTCAAAGGCAATCTCTTCCTTTAGCTGCAGGATGACCTCAGCCACATCATTGATGCGGATTTCTTCGGCATCTTTGCGGCTTGTCAGCTCGGCCGCATCGATGATCTTCGTGATGGCTGCAAGCTCCGCTTCCACCTCTTGCGTGGCCAGTTTGAGCTTATACTTTTTGTGAAACTTCAGGGGCTGCCGTCCCATCCAGAAAATGGATGCGCGAAAACGCTTGGATACCAGAGGCGGAACATCTCCCACGCGAGTGATGATTTCGCCCCGCTGATTGAAAAATTCATCCTGCACTTGAATCCCCGTGGACTCTCCGGCAAATGCCTCGGTCTTTTTGTCCTTTTCCTGCCAGCAAGCAATAGAGGCAATCGTGGTCTCCCGGCCTCCGGGATAGATGGAAATCCTGTCACCTGCAGCCAAATGCCCTGCCTCTATGCGGCCGGCAATGATACGCCTGTCGTCGAACTTATAGACATCCTGGATGGGAAAACGCAGGGCGCTGTCTCCCATCCTCGTTTTTCCTTCCATGAGATCCAGGGAATCCAGAAGGCTCTTGCCCTTGTACCACGGCATATTCCTTGATTTTTCCGCGATGTTGTCACCGCAAAAACCGGAAACGGGCAGATAGAGGAGCGGGTGGACATCCAGCGTAGAAAGAAACTCCCCCAAGACTCCGGCGATCCTGCGGAAGGCTTCCTCTCTGTAGCCCACCAGATCCATCTTGTTGACCAAAACATACACTTTGCGTATGCCCAAGAGACTCAGCATGTAGGCATGGCGCTTGGACTGTTCCTGCACGCCCTCATGGGCATCCACCACCAAAAGCGCTGCCTCAGCATTCGCTGCGCCGGAAATCATGTTCTTCAGAAATTCTTTGTGTCCCGGGGCGTCAATGATGATATAATCCCGCTTTTTCGTGGAAAACTGGATCTGCGTCGTATCAATGGTGATGCCCTGCTGCTGCTCCTCCTCGAAGGCATCCAAAAGATAGGCATACTCAAAAGGCTTTCCCGTATCATGGGCGATTTTCTTTACCTTTTCCACCGCTCCCGAAGGCAATGCCCCCGTGTCGTAGAGGAGCCTGCCCAGCACCGTGGATTTTCCATGGTCAACATGCCCTACCACAACGATATTCAGCCCCGCCTGTTTCTCATTCACATATACCCCTCCTTTCTGAGCTTCTGCATGGCATAGGAATCCTCCTGGTCCTGCTTCCGTCCCGCACGTTCATTCGTCTTTGTGGTTTTCAGTTCCTCGATGATCTTGTCCAAGGTGTCCGCCTCGGAGTCGATTTGCCCGGTGCAGCAGGCGCACCCAAGACTGCGGTACCGTTTGCCGTTCTTGGCGAAATAAAGGTCGATGATGGGAATGTTCTCCTGGCGGATGTATTCCCAAATATCGATCTCATTCCATGCCAACAAGGGATGGACGCGAATATGGTGTCCTTTCGGGAAATCCGTCTTGAACTGATCCCAAAGCTCCGGCGGCTGATTCCGGTAGTCCCAGGCATCATCCTCCTTGCGCTCGCTGAAGACACGCTCCTTGGAACGGGAACCTTCCTCGTCACGGCGCACTCCCACAATAAGCCCATCAAAACCGTACTGATGCACTACCTGCTTGAGCCCGTCCGTCTTGAGTGCCTTGCAGCAGAGAAGCCTTCCCGCCTCCGGCCCTATCCCTGCATCAATGGCTTCCTGATTGGTGTGGACGATGAGATCGAGCCCCAGCTCTTTTGCAATTTTGTCACGATAGACAATCATCTCCGGTATTTTTCTTTTTGTGTCAACATGAATGAAGGGAAAGGGAACATGCCCATAAAATGCTTTCTTCGCCAGCCACAACAGCACGGTCGAGTCTTTTCCGATGGACCAAAGCATACCGAGTTTCCCCAACTTTTTGTATGCCTCCCGCAAGATATAAATACTTTCTGCCTCCAGTTGATCCAAATGCTCCATAATTTCACTTCCTAGTATTCATTGGCTTTTTTCTTGTCCACCAAGATGCGTTCCTCGCTGCCATCCGGCCATTTCATGACCCAGTTGAGAGTGGATGGCGTATCCTCGGCATAGAGCCTCCCTCCCGCTCCGCCCAAATCTGCTGCCAGATAGTAAAAAATGGCATTTTTCGGGCATTCCTTCACACAGGCGGTACAGCCCCAACAGTCACGCACATCGCGGATCTGCGCCTTTCCTTCCCGCAAAAACAGGAGATTTCCGGGGCAAACCTCGGTGCATCCGCCGCAACCTACACATTTTTCCCGTTCCACAAATACGCTCATGCCGTATCACCCTCTTTCACCAAGGGACGGAACAGGATCTTGATTTTGCCGTCTTCGAGGCGCGAATTGACATATTTTTCATAAGCCGCATCCTTTCCCGGATGGTCCAGGTTTTCAGCGAAGGAATGCCAACGAGTTTCTTTCCTAGCACTCATATGGGCGATCAGAGCACGGGAGACCATGAGCCGATCCTTGAGCTCAAAGATTTTCATGAGTCCGTAAAAATCGCGGGCACGGAGGAAGTCACTCAGCCTTTCAATGCGCTCGATATGCGCATTTGCCTGAAAAAGTCCTGCCTCGGTATAGCGGTAGCTGGTCTTGATTCCTCCGGCATATTCATCCATGGCCTGCTGCATGGCGTCTTCCAAGGAATCGGTGTCATATACGGGAAGCTTCTCCGACGGCCATAGATGGCCTGGTGCGGCGGCACCCATGGATGGGCTGGTGTCGGCGCAGGAGCGTGATGCGACGTTTGCGCCCGCCGATGTTCCTTGCAGGAAATGCATCGCCCACTCTTTCTTCCTCTCCACAGTTTCTGCAGGCAAGACGGGCGTTTTCCTATCCTTGGCAAATTCAGCCGCTGCATCTGCGGCAATCTCGCCTTCCACCAAGGCTCCCGTCACATATTTCTGCGGTGCGCCGCCTGCCACATCCCCTGCAGCGAACAATCCCTTAAGTGTCGTCTGTCTCTTTTCGTCCACCCAATAGCCGCTGCCGGTATGCCCGCCCACAACATAAGGTTCCGTTCCTTCGACTTCCACATCGTAATATCTAGGTTCCAGCTTTGTTTCGCACCAGCGCATGGTCTGCGCCGGTGCCATATTGAGATAGGCTTTCTCCAGGGATTCTTGTTCTTCCTGCGTAATACCGGAGGTTTTCAGATAGCATGGGCCTCGTCCCGCAAGGTTTTCAGAAACGACGGCAAAGAGCCTCTCCGAGGTAGTGTTGCCATAGGCGGTCTGATACGCCTCCCCCCGTGCATTTACTTGGGCAGCGCCGATTCCCTGTGCCAGGGTTCCGGTAGGAGCAATGGTGCCTTTGCAACGCAGTGCAATGAAACGCATTTCAAAGGTCGTCATTTCTGCTCCGGCGCGCAGACCCATGGCATATCCCGCTCCTGTGTTGAACGGGCTGTACCACATCTTGTGGCGGGACGAACCGGGATGATTCGGGAGATACAGGCCGGCCGCACCGCCGGTAGCGCAGATCACGGCACTGGCCGCGATAAATACCATACGCTCCTCCCGCACATCAATGCCCCATGCGCCACTGACTGCTCCGTCCTCCTGCAAATAGTCTACCATATTGACATGGTTCAGCACCATGACATTTTTTGACCGGGTTGCAGCTTCGGCAAGGAGCGGCTTGATATTTTCCCCGTTGATTTTTATGTTGCGGTTCCCTCGTGTCCTATAGCTTCCGTCGGGATTCTTCAGAATGACCAGCCCCAATTGCTCCAGCTTCTCAGTCACGCGATTGAATCCCTCGGCGAGGGAAAGAAGCAGATCGCCCCGCACGATTCCCTCTGCGTCCTTCTCTGCGTAACGGACATAGTCCATGGGCGTGTGCCCCGGCGTGATATAGGCATTCAATGCGTTGACACCGGCCGCGAGGCATCCGCTGCGTTTGATGTTTGCCTTATCCGCCAGTATCACGGACAGCCCGGGATGCTTTTCTGCAAGGGTTATGGCGGCATAGCACCCGGCTGCGCCGCCGCCGATGATGAGTATGTCAGCCTGTTTTGTCAGCGTTTTCATGTTCTCCCCTCACCGTCAAATAACAACGGATTCCTTCCGTTTGGATTGGTTGGCGATGGTCTTTGCCTGCCCGCCCTCAAAACTCAAGATGCGGTGGATGAGCACCAACGCCTCGTCACCTTCCTGCAAAGGAACTTTTTCCAAACTGCGGGCGGCTTTCAAAATCTGCCCCTTGACCTCAACATCAATTCCCACATTGCTTCCGCGGAAATAGGCAGCTCTCACAATGCCATGTTCGGCGGCCAAAGGCATGGCGATTTCTCGGTCATCCAAGCCGATTTCGATAAATTCCGGACGAATGATTCCTGGGTGCTCGCTGCCTCCTCGCGCAGAAAATCCCTTAAATACGGTATAATCCGGCACATGGACAGACTCACCGATAAAATCCGCCACGAAAGGCGTATGGGGCTTTCGATAAATTTCGAGAGGTGTCCCCGCTTGTTCCACCCGTCCTCTGTTGGTGATGATAATATCATCCGCCACTTCCACGGCCTCATCCTGGTCGTGGGTAACGAAGATACTGGTGATGCCAAGTTTATGGATGGTCTCTCTGAGCCATCCCCGAAGTTCCTTGCGAACCTTGGCGTCGATGGCGGCAAAAGGCTCGTCCAGCAGGAGAAGCCTAGGACTTGGTGCCAAAGCCCTGGCAAATGCCACGCGCTGCCGCTGCCCGCCCGATAGCTGCATGGGATAGCGGTCAGCAAACTTGTCAAGGCCGATGAGCCGGGTAAGCTCATCGACCCGCTCCCGTATCCTGCTCTTGCTCTCTTTTTGGACTTTCAGTCCAAAGCCAATGTTTTCCCTGACCGTCATGTGACGGAAAAGCGCGTAGTTCTGGAAAACAAAACCAATGCCACGCTTGCCGGGAGCAAGTTCATTCACCCTCTCTCCGGCAATGAGGATGTCGCCGCTGTCCGGTGTCTCAAGACCGGCAATCATCCGAAGGATTGTGGTTTTTCCGCTGCCGGAGGGTCCCAAAAGCCCGATGAGCCTCCCCCGTTCCACACCGAAATTCACCTGATCCGATGCCTTGAAATCCCCGTAATGCTTGTTGATATTTTTCAGTTCCACTTCATAGGCCATGCTTGCCACCTCTTTCTGCCCGCCGACGGACATGGATGTCCTAGTGCGGGCGCTGGCGCCGGATGCGTCGATTTTGCGTCCGCCGACGGACATGGATGTCCTAGTGCGGGCGCTGGCGCTGGATGCGCCGATTTTGCGTCCGCCATTCCACCATATTCCTGAGCACCAGGATCAGAATGGCGATGAATACCAGAATGGATGCCACGGCGAAAGCCGCCGTAAAATTGTATTCGTTGTAGAGAATCTCAATATGGAGCGGCAACGTGTTCGTCTTTCCGCGAATATGCCCCGATACTACGGATACTGCGCCGAATTCTCCCATAGCTCTGGCCGTGCAGAGAATGATGCCGTAGATAAGCCCCCACTTGATATTGGGGAGCGTCACATAGCGAAAAATCGTCCAGCCGCCGGCTCCCATGGTCGCCGCCGCTTCTTCCTCCGAGCGGCCCTGCGCTTCCATCACTGGCACCAGCTCTCTCGTGATAAAAGGAAACGTCACGAATACCGTGGCGAGGATGATGCCGGGAACGGCAAACACGACCGCTGCATGGTAGGCTTGAAGTGTTGGGTAAAAGGGACTCATCCGGCCAAAGAGCATGATGAAGAACAGCCCTGCCACCACCGGCGAGATAGCGAAAGGCAAATCAATGAGCGATCCGAGCACGGCTTTTCCCCGAAAGTCGAACTTAGTCAAGAGCCACGCTGAAGCCACGCCGAAAACCGTATTGAGAAGAACTGCTATCACCGTTGCCTCCACCGTGAGCAGGAGCGCTTTTTGGGCAAAAGGTTCCGCAAGAGCAGCCACATAGGCCTCCCAGCCCTTGGACAGCGCCTCGGCACCCACCAGGATGAGCGGCAGGATCAGCATGACAACGAGGAATGCTGCCGAGAGAAAAATGAGCAGCCATTTCACCAAGGTCTCCGCAGATACCGGTGCCAGTTCCGGCTTTGCTCTTGAGTCCGACGAAAACATCCGATTCTGCATGATACTTGTCGCCATTCCCTACACCCCCTGTTCCCTGATGCGGTAACGCTGATAGCCGTTGATGGAAAGCAGTATGAGGAAGGAAATCGCCATCATCACGATGGCAATCGCCGCCGCTGCCTGATAGTCAAACTGCTCCAGTTCCGTCATGATGAGAAGGGGAGCAATCTCCGTCTCAAAGGGCGTATTCCCTGCAATGAATACCACGCTTCCATACTCGCCGATGCCTCTGGCAAATGCCAAGGCGAAGCCGGTGAGGAGCGGAGCCGTAAGTTCCGGAAAGATGACTTTCCGGAAGGTGAGCCACTTCCCTGCGCCCAAAAGAGCTGCGGCTTCCTCGATTTCAGGCTCGAGATCCTTGAGCACAGGCTGGACACTGCGGGTGACAAAGGGGATGCCCACAAAGATCAAGGCAATGGTAATGCCCAGAACAGAAAAAGCGGACGGAAGCCCTATCGCATAAAAGAACTGCCCCAGCCATCCCGTTTCTACATACAACGTAGTGAGCGCAATGCCGGCCACTGCCGTGGGCAGTGCAAAAGGAAGATCGATCAAGCCATCCATGATGCGCTTGCCGGGAAATTCGTAACGCACCAACACCCAGGCCAAAATGAGTCCAAATATCCCATTGATGATGGCTGCTGCCAATGCACAAGCAAAGCTCACCAGATAGCCGTGCAGGATGCGATATTCAAATGCTTTGCCGATAAACTTCTCCCATCCCATACCAGTGGCGAAAAGCACGAAAGCCGCCAGCGGCAGGAGCAGAATCAGGGAGATGTAAAAAAAGGTAACCCCTTGGGTAAAACGATAGCCGGGAATGACCTTGCTTGCGCTTCCCATGAAAACGCCTCCTTATTTCTGATAGATCTGGTCGAAGGTCCCGCCATCGACGAAGTGTTCCTTTTGGGCTTTCGACCAGCCACCAAAAGCTTCATCAATGGTGAACAGAGAAAGCTCCGGGAACTGGTACTTGTATTTTTCGAGGACTTCCTTGTTGCGGGGACGGTAGAAATTCTTGGCGGCGATTTCCTGTCCGGCCGGTTCGTAGAGATAGTTGATATAGGCTTCTGCCACTTCCCTCGTCCCTTTCCGATCCACCACTTCATCCACCACGGCCACAGACGGCTCGGCAAGTATGGAAATGCTCGGTGCCACAATCTCATAGTCGGAAGAATCTTTCAGGGTGATCAGAGCCTCGTTTTCCCAAGCAATCAGCACATCCCCCTGCCCTCGCTGCACAAAACTCGTAGTTGCGCCCCGCGCACCGGAGTCCAGAACCACTACATTTTTGAAAAGCTTCTTGATAAAAGCCTTTATCTCTGCTTCATCTCCGCTATATTTCCTGCGGGCAAATTCCCATGCTGCCAGATAATTCCACCGTGCGCCGCCGGAAGTCTTGGGATTCGGCGTGATGATGGCTACATCATCCCTTACCAGATCATCCCAATCCTTGATGTTCTTCGGGTTCCCCTTGCGGACGAGGAATACGATAGTGGATGTGTAAGGCGCAGAATTATCGGGGAATTTTTTGAGCCATTCACCTTTAATAAGCCCCGCTTGGGCAATCTCGTCCACATCATAGGCGAGGGCCAATGTCACGACATCCGCCTCCAGCCCTTCAATAACAGAGCGGGCCTGTTTGCCGGAGCCACCGTTGGATTGCGAGAATGTCATATCCTTGCCGGAGCGTTCCTTCCACACCTTGGTAAATTCCTTGTTGAATTCGGCATAAAGTTCCCGTGTCGGATCATAGGATACGTTGAGGAACTCTTTGGCACTGCCGTTCTCCGTGGCAGCTTTTTCCTCTGTGCCACATCCGGCCATCACCCCCGCAGCGAAAAGAACACCCAATGCCAGGCTGAAAACCTTCTTCATTTTCATAGCTGCCACCTCCGAATACATAGTTAATATATATGTTTTGAAAACACATCTCACATATTGTATGATGAAGCGATGCGATTTGTCAAGAACAAATTCCTATATTTCTTATAAAAATTATATGATATGTGCCATGATGCACCTTAACAGAATTTGCGGTGTTCTCGTTGACATTCGTCCATAAATCCGCTAAGATAGAATAAAACAAAGAAAGCATATAGTAATACTATGATTTTGTTTGAGCTGTCTGAAACAACAATGAATCACAGAGGTGCATTAGAGTGAAAATATCCGCCAAAGGGCGCTATGGAATGGTCGCTATGACCTACCTGGCCCAAAACTATGCTTCCGGCTCTCTGGTCACCATCATGACCATATCTGAAAAAATGAGAATATCCAAAATATATCTGGAACAAGTCTTTGCCCTGCTGAAGCGTTCCGGTCTCGTGGATTCCATCAAAGGCTCTCAAGGTGGATACCGGCTGGCGAGGCCACCGAAAGAAATCACCGCTTACGACATCCTGTCGGTTATCGAGCTTACACTCATGGAAACTACAGACCCGGCGACGGGAGACAAAATGCCGGAGATTGACTCCGTCCTGGACGCTTGCATTTATCGGCCAATAGACGAAAAACTCCATGAGCTTCTCGCCTCCGTCTCCCTTGAGGACATTCTGGTTGCTGCAGATAAAGAATCTGCCAGCCTCATGTACTATATCTGATCCCCTGAATGGCACAGACAAGCGAGGCCCCGCCGCTATGGCAGGGCCTCGCTTGTCAGATCATATAGAACCATGCTCCATCTTCCTCAAAGTCCGTTTTGTTCACAACATTTTTCTTTCGGTCATAGTGGAGTTCCTGGTTTTTCACGCTGATTTGGGTGAAAGGCGCCACGGATTTCGTAATGAACGCATTGCCGCCTATGACGGCTCCCTTCCCAATGACGGTATTCCCTCCTAGAATGGATGCGCCGGAATAGATGGTCACATGGTCTTCAATCGTGGGATGACGCTTAAGACTCCTGAGATGCCGTCCTCCCTTCGTGGAGAGCGCCCCCAATGTGACGCCTTGATAGATTTTCACATGGGCGCCTATGGTTGTGGTTTCGCCGATGACGATGCCGGTTCCATGGTCAATGAAGAAGAACTTGCCGATGTTCGCTCCGGGATGTATGTCGATGCCAGTGCGGCTGTGGGCATACTCGCTCATAATGCGAGGCAGTACCGGCACTCCAAGGCCATGAAGCTCATGAGCCAGTCGATGCACTGTTATAGCATGGATGCCGGGATAGGAAGAAATAATCTCATCCTCGCTGTAGGCTGCCGGATCGCCGTCCAAGGTCGCCTGAACATCTGTTTCAATGAACTCTCGTATCCCGGGGATCCTTTTCAGAAATTCCAGCGTGATGTACTCCGATCGTTCGTCAATGCCCTCGTCGCTTTCATCCAATTGCAAATTGTAACGGAGTGCCACAGCTATCTGCTTGTTAAGAAGATAGCCGATATCTTCCACAGCCAAGGAAAGACTGTTTTCCACATGATAGACGCGATAGGATCTATCCCTGAAAAAACCGGGGAAAATAATGCGGAACAATTTTTGCGTCAACTCTGTCACCATGTGACGATCTGGCTGGCGGAACACATCCAGCTTGTCAATGCTGCGTCCCTTCCCGTAATCCGACAGGATTCCGTGGATTGCGTCTTGTATGCCCTGCCCAAGGATATCCGACATGGAAACCTCCTTTCTCGTTCCAAAACAGCCGGTGGGCAGACAACCCACCGGCCAATCAAATTCAGTCAGGCAAATGTCCGGATGGCGCGGATGAGCGCATCGATATCTCCCGGGGAATTGTAAAATGCCAGACTGGGGCGAACCGTTCCCTCCAAGCCGTAATGGCGCAGGATGGGCTGGGCGCAGTGATGCCCCGCCCGCACGGCAATCCCGTATTGGTTCAGCCGCTCACCTACGCTTGCATTTTCATGCCCGTCCAGCACAAAGGACAGCACTCCGGCCTTGCCCGGTGCCGTGCCGATGAGGGTGAGCCCCGGGATTTTTCCAAGTTCCTTCATGGCGTACTCCGTGAGTTCATGCTCATAACGGCTGATGTCTGCCATGCCGATCCCATTCAGATATTCAAGGGCCGCCCCAAGCCCCACGGCATCCGCGATGCTCCCCGTCCCTGCCTCGAACTTGCCCGGCGCAGGGTTGTAAATGGTACGTTCAAAAGTAACGTCCTTGATCATGTTCCCACCGCCTTGGTAGGGCTTGGCAGCTTCCAGAACTTCCGTTTTCCCGTAGACAGCGCCAATCCCCGTAGGCGCAAAAATCTTATGGCCGGAGAAAACGAAGAAATCCGCATCCATGGCCGCCACGTTGACCGGGACATGCGCCACCGACTGGGCGCCGTCAATCAGGATGCGCACTCCGTGGCGGTGAGCGATCTGCACCAGCTCATGGACAGGAGTGACGGTGCCGAGAACATTGGACACATGGGTGGCCGACACAAACTTTGTCCGCCGGGTAAAAAGTTTTTCATATTCCGGCAAAATCAACTGGCCACTGTCATCCACGGTCGCCACCCGAAGCACAGCCCCTGTTTCTTCGGCAACGAGCTGCCAAGGCACGATATTGGCATGGTGTTCCAAAAGCGTCAGGATAATCTCGTCACCCGGCCGGAGGTACTGCTTGACATAGCTTTGCGCCACAAGGTTGATGCCCTCGGTTGTGCCGCGCACAAATACAATGTTGTCCTTGGATGGCGCTCCGATGAAATCCGCGACAATCTGCCTTGCTCCCTCGTAGGCATCCGTGGAGCGGGCAGCCAATTCGTGGGCACCGCGGTGAACATTGGAATTCTCATGGCGGTAGTAATGCACGAGACGGTCAATGACCGCCTGTGGCCGTTGGGTTGTCGCCCCATTGTCCAGCCATACGAGGTCATGCCCGTTGATCTTTTCCGAAAGGATCGGAAAGTCACGACGGATGTCCTCCAGTGATTTGCTGCCAATGATAATGCCGCTGTTTTTGCCGGTTGCAACGTTTTTTGCTGATCCGTGCTCGATCACGCCATTTTCCGCTTCCTTTACGGAAATCACAGCAGGTTGATAGGCAGATTGGTAGGATGCGTTATCAGGTATGGTTTTTTGCGATGGCTCAAGCTCACTGATCCATGATAAAAGTTCCGCCTCCGTAGGAAGCCCTGCGGGGATGGCCGGATTAGTAGTCATAGTACTCACCTACCTCCACATCCTCCAGCACGGCCAAAGCATCATCCGCAAGGATGGCCGCCGAGCAGTAGAGCGACAGGAGATAGGAGGCAACGCCCTTGTCGTCAATGCCGCGATAGCGCACAGAAAGACCGCGGGAAGCCTCATCTTTCATGCCCGCCTGATAGAGGCCGATGACACCGCGCTTGGCTTCTCCCGTGCGAAGGAGCAGGATATTCGTCTTGCCGCTCTGGCTCTTCGGTTCCTTCAAGCCGTCCACCAGCAGCTTGTTGGTGGGAATCAGCGGAATGCCGCGCCAAGCGATGAAGGTGCCGCCCACCAGATTCACGGTGACGGGAGGCACGCCACGCTTCGTGCATTCACGCTCAAAGGCGGCAATAGCACGGGGATGGGCGAGGAAGAAGGAAGGTTCCTTCCAGACTTTCGTGATCAGCTCGTCCAGGTCATCCGGCGTCGGCGCCCCATTCCGGGTCTGGATGCGTTGGGAATCTGCCACATTTTTGAGGAGACCATAATCGTCGTTGTTGATGATCTGGCTCTCCTGCCTCTCGCGCAAGCTCTCGATGGCCAGGGAAAGCTGCTCCTGAGCCTGATCGTAGGGAGAACTGTACACGTCCTGCACTGCCGTGTTGACATTGATGATCGTGGAGATGGAGTTCAGGATGTACTCCCTCGGCTCCAACTCATACTCCACATAGCCTTGGGGAATGATGTCCGATTTCTTCTCCGAACTGCACAGCACATCCAGCGGCGTATCCCCCTCCACTACTTTGTTTACCCGGTAAATGCCGGACTCAAGCCCCTTGAATTCCAAGAGCTTCGTGAGCCAGCGCGGAGTGATGGCCTTGAACTGCGGCCTCGTCTTTGTGATATCCGCAAGATTATAGGCAACTTCCTTGCCCAGAGCATTGATTTTCTTCTCATCTGCCATTCTTGATGTCCTCCCAACTAAATGCAAACTATTGAGCAGCAGTTTCTTTGAAAACTGCAATCTATGTCAATACTCGGGCATGGTACGATCTACGTCCCTAGCCCAGGTATTGATACCGTCTTTCAGATTGTACATGGGTCCTTTGTATCCTGCTTCCCGCAAGGTTCGGATAGCGAGGATGCTTCGCTTCCCCTCCTTGCAGACAAATACCGTGTCCACCTTCGGATTGAGTTCATTCTGACGCCTTGCCAATTGCCCAATGGGGATGACTACAGCCTTGGGGAACTTGGCAATGGCCCGTTCATGAGGCTCGCGGATGTCCACGATAGTCAGAGGTTCTTCCGCATCCATGCGACGTTTCAGTTCCTTGGCGGCAATGCCCTCTATGGGTTCTTCCTTTTCCTCCTGACGCAGGCCGCAGAACTCGTCATAGTCATACTCTTCCAGTTCCTTGATGCTCCCTCGCTTTCCGCAGAGCGGGCAATCCTCCTGCTTGGCGATAGAGAGTTCACGGAACTTCATCTTCCAAGCATCAAATACCAACAGTCTCCCAATCAATGGCTCGCCACCGCCAACAATGAGCTTGATGACCTCATTGGCCTGGATGGTGCCGATGATGCCGGGAAGCACACCGACCACACCGCCTTGGGCGCAGGAAGGAACCAGTCCCGGTGGCGGCGGGGATGGATAGACGCATCGGTAACATGGCCCTTCCTTGGCGTAAAAGACCGAGGCCTGTCCCTCGAACTGGTACATGGCACCGAACACATCCGGCTTTCCAAGAATCGCGCAGGCATCATTGATGAGATAGCGGCTCTTGTAGTTGTCCGTCGCATCAGCCACGATATCGTATTCACCGATTACATCCAGCGCATTTTCTGCCGTAAGCCGCATATTGTACGCCTCTGTTTTCACCAAAGGATTGATGTTCTTGATGGCCTCCTTTGCTGAGGCGACCTTCGGGCGGCCTACATCCCGTGTGCGGTGAATCACCTGCCGCTGCAAATTGGATGTCTCTACTGCATCGCAATCCACAAGACCGATGGTTCCCACTCCCGCCGCCGCGAGATATTGCGCCAAGGGTGCCCCCAAGCCTCCCAGACCGACGATCAGCACCTTGGCCGATTTGAGCCGCCGCTGTCCCTTGAGGCCAATCTCTTTTAAGAGCAGATGGCGACTGTAGCGGGAAATTTCATCATTCGATAGCTTTTCGTCTCCACGCTCTTCTATCACGCTGGCAAGCTGCGAACCGCCCGCAATGGCAGGAATCAGCATAACCTCTGCTCCATCCTTCACTTCCGTTTCCAACCCTGCCAGTTCCTTGACATTCCTGCCGTCCACAAACACATTCACAAAGGAACGCAGTTTCCTCTCCCCGTCGAAAAGCGCCTTTTCTGTTTCCGGGCATTCCTCCACCAAGGACTCCAGAACCTGTGCCACAGTTGAACCAGCCAGCACAAGTTCCGACCGGTTCCCCGTGAAGCTCCTAAGTGTCGTGGGAATAAGTACTGTTGCTGCCATATCTAATTGCCTCCCATCGTCCATACCGGCTCATCCAGATAGCGAATCCCGCTGTCACAGAGGATGGTCACGATGACCGCACCATCCGGCGCATTTTTTGCCGTCTCAATCGCCGCCAGCACATTGGCGGCGGCACTGATCCCCACCAAAAGCCCTTCCTCTTTGGCCAGGCGGCGGGTCATGGCGTAAGAAGCTTCCGTGTCCACCGCTATTTCCCTATCTGCCAGCGATGCATCAAAGAAGCCCTTATGCTGAGCCGTGCAGATATGCCTCAGTCCCTCCAGTCCATGAAAAGGCGAGTCCGGCTGCATGAGTACGCCGACAATTCCAGGGTCCCGTTCCTTCAGGCGGCGCAAAGTCCCCACGAAGGTTCCGCCCGTGCCCGTACCGGCCACGAAATGAGTGACGGCTCCGCCCGTCTCTTCCCAGATTTCCTCGGCGGTAGTCTCATAGTGAGCTTGCCAATTCCGGGCATTATCGTACTGATCCGGATAAAAGTACCGATCGGATGCCGCCCGCATCAGTTCCTGCGCTTTTCGGCAAGCACCCTCCGGCCCTTCCAAGGGGCTGGTCTCGATGATGCTCCCGCCGTAAGCTTTCACAAGCTGCTTGCGTTCCCGGCTGACATTGGCGGGCATGCAAAGCGTCACGGAGCAACCAATCTGTACTGCCATCATGGCGTAGGCAATCCCCGTGCTGCCGCTGGTTGCATCCAATATCTCCATGCCCGGCCTCAATCTTCCGGTGGAGAGCCCGTCCATCAGCATCGCCTTGGCCGCCCTGTCCTTCACCGAGCCGCTGGGATTCAGAAACTCGCCCTTGCCGTAGATGGAAATGCCGCGCTCCTCTCTCCAGATGCGCCTCAGGCGAAAAAGGGGCGTATTTCCCACTGCATCGAAGATGTCCACCGATACCCCCCCTCCTTCAAACGCCAGATTCCATAAACATACTATTTATATATGAATTAACTCGTCATAATCATAACTCATCTTTCAAATATTGTCAATACATACATGAAAAGTATATTTTATTTCTTCTCCATCTGTTACTGACACGCCTCCTTGTCACCAGTCTGCTACGCATTGCTGTCGCCAATCGGCTAAGTTGCATGTCCTTCAGGACCCAACCTCTTTTTTACAAAGAGGCATCGCGCCCTGAATTTGTAAAATAAAAAATGTATACAATCCCGGCAAAAGTCTTGCGGGGAGGGGGCACTTGTTTTATAATAGGGGACATGATGTGGAAATGCAATGTCGTTAACTTAAGGACGTTACCTTGACCACCCTCCCTTCGACCACCTCTCCACAGGAGAGAAATCCCGTAAAATTCCCTTCCCGTGGAGGGGTGACCCTGAAGAGGGCGGGGTGGTTCTAGCTTAAGTCAAACGCGATGGGAAGGAGTGCGTTTGGCTTCTTTTCGTGTACAAAGAAGAGTTGGAAGCCTTATCCGTGCTGAAGATAATTTCCACGGAGTTCTCGGCGGTGAACCTCCCCCACCTAAGAGGTGGGGGCTTCTAAGAAATACCGAAGCATTTCCGTTTAAGAAGTTTGATATTTAAGTCTCCAC